>NZ_ADGX01000140.1 GCF_000177675.1 Parafrankia sp. EUN1f | reverse complement strand
GGTCGACCCGACAATGTCCATGGCGTCCCAGTTAATAATGATCGTGGAGGCACGCCGGTGACTTCTTCCATTTCCCGCCGTAACCTGATGCGCACCGGTGCGGTGGGCGGCCTCGGCCTGGTTGCCGCCGGCAGCATGGACGTTCTCGCCGGCACCGCCGCGCAGGCCACGTCCCGCTCCGCGGCCGGCTACGGCGCCGTCATCGCCGACCCGGCGGGCCTGCTCGCGCTGCCCGACGGCTTCTCCTACAAGATCATCGCCCAGACCGGCGTGACGACGCTCGAGTCGGGTGAGCCGACCCCGGGCGCCCCGGACGGCACCGCCTCCTTCCCCACCCGCAACGGCGGCTCGGTGCTGGTCAACAACCACGAGCTCAGCGGCGCCGCGGCCAACCCGGTGCCGCACATCGCGGACTACACCTACGACCCGGGCGCCCCCGGCGGAACCACCAACATCGAGGTCGACCGGAAGGGCAACCGGGTCCGCGAGTACGTCAGCCTGGCCGGAACCCTCACCAACTGCGCCGGCGGCTACACCCCTTGGGGCACCTGGCTGACCTGTGAGGAGACCGAGCAGAAGGCCAACGCCACCTACAAGTACGATCACGGGCACGTCTTCGAGGTCGACCCGGTGGACCAGAAGGCCAACAAGAACCCGGTGCCGCTGAAGTTCCTCGGCCGCTTCGCCCACGAGGCCGTCTCCGTCGACCCGAAGACCGCGGAGATCTTCCTCACCGAGGACGCCAGCAGCCCGCACGGCCTGTTCTACCGCTGGGTGCCGCCGAAGAAGTTCCGTGCCGGCAAGGGCGCGCTGCGTGCGCTCGCGCTGAGCGCGGGCGGCGACACCGCCGGCTCCCTGCAGGCGCTGAGCGCCAGCAGCGGGTCGCAGCACATCGTCGACCTCTCCGAGGCGACCACGGTCGGCACCAGGTACAAGGTCAGCTGGGTGGACGTCCCCGACCGCAGCGCGGCCACGGTCTCCATCCGCAAGCAGTTCACCACCGACCAGGTCACCAACAGCCGCAAGCTGGAGGGCACCTGGTGGGGTGACGGCGGCGTGTACTTCGTCTGCAGCTACGCCCGGGTGAGCGACGGCAGCCCCAAGGAGCACGACGGCCAGGTCTGGTTCTACAACCCGAACAACGAGACCATCACCCTCAAGGTGCTCTTCGGGGTGAACCCGGATCCGACCCAGGACACCGACTTCGACGGCCCGGACAACATCACCGTGTCGCCCTACGGTGGGCTCATCCTGGCCGAGGACGGCGAGGGCGTCAGCCACCTGATCGGCGTCACCAAGAAGGGCACGGCCTACGCGCTGGCGCGCAACGAGCTCAACGAGAGCGAGTTCACCGGCCCGAACTTCAGCGCCGACAAGAAGATCCTCTTCGCCAACATCCAGACCCCCGGCTACGTGCTCGCCATCACCGGGCCCTGGGACGGCTGCGACGACCGCGACTACCACGACCCCCGCGGCGACCACCGCTGATCATCCGAGCAGCGCTTTCTGAGCGCTGACAGCACCTGCTGACGGCGGGCCGGCCTGAGCTTCCTCATGCCGGCCCGCTTGCGTATGCCCTGGTGCGAGGCGCGACGGTCACCCCCGCGAGACCTTTCCCTGCGTGTCCACGAACGTGGGCGAGCACCGTTTGCCACCCGGATCCGCCGCGTTCCAGACGCAGATCCGCTCCGAATACTGGTAGTAGCCGAAAAAGAGAAAACTGTTCGGCTTGGAGTTGGCGGTGGCGTAGTTCGACGCCTCGAGCCTCTTGGTCGAGGAGCTGGCGTTCGCCTCACCGTTCACGATGACGTCGGCGACACACGACCCGGCGCCGGCGGAGAGCTTTCCATAGAGCAGACCCTCGAAGTTCAGCCAGCCCGTGCAGCCGGAGACACTCACCTGTGAGCCCTCCTGGTACTTGTCGCCACTACCTGGGCCCGCCGGGCCGGCCTGGGCCGAGTTGACAGGAGGAGCCGTCGTCCTCGTCCCGGTAGGAGGCCTGGTGGTGGCGACGGGGTTCGTCGGCCGGCTGGCGGGCGAAGTCGTCGGAGTGACCGGAGCCGTCGAGCCGACCGCCGAGGTCACCGCGGTTGGCGTGGAGCTCATGGTGGGCGTGATGACGCTGGTGGGCGGTGAAGGCATCGGGGTCACCTTCACCATGCCGTCCGAGCCCTGGGAGCCCGTCGCATCGCCTGAGTCCCCGTGATTGCCATCGAACAGGTTGCCGGACATGACCGCCCCGACCGACACCGCCAGAACGGCCAGGACGACACCACAGACCGTGGCCAGCCGTGCCGTTCGGCGCCGCGACCTGCGCCTGCGCGCACGCTGTCGCTCGCGCCGGGACACCGGTCCCGGCGTGTCCAGGTCAGCCGCGGGCTCGGGTGCGGGTGCGGCCTCGGATGCGGTCTCAGGTTCAGATTCGGGTGCGGACTCGGACTCGGAGACCGGCCTGGTCGCGGTCACCGGTGGAACGCCTGGAACGGCGTCCACGGGATGCCGCTGGGGCGGTATCAGCGAGTTGATCGCCGGTGCGCCGACGGGCGTGGGAGCGACGTCGATCTCGGTGCGGGCCAGGCCGCTCGCGGACCCGATCCGAGCCGTGTCGAGCTGGTCGAGCAGGATGCGCCGGGTCTCATCGGCGGACGTCCCGGTGAGATCGACGTGGAGGCCGCCGGCAGGCAGGTCGGGCCAGGGGCAGTCCGCGATGCGTACCGGTATCAGAGTGCGGGCGAACCGAGCCCGGTCGGAACCCGAGGCGGCGTTCCATTCGGGCTGCCCGAGCACCGTTTCCAGATAGGCCGGGGAGAGGAGCGCCAGCGTGTGGGCGGCGTACGCGGTGCCCTCGAACATGCCGGTGCTCCAGTACGGGACCGGCGTTTCCTCCCAGGCCTGCAGCAGCACCCGATGGCCGGCGGCGACCAGCTGTCCGGCTATCCATTCCGCCCAGGCACGATCGGCCCTGGCGTACGAAACGAAGAAGTCCCAGCTGGGCCGCTCCGCCCCACTCCGGCTCCCGGCACCCCCGTCCGTGACCGTGCCGGGCCTGGGATCGACGGAATCGAAGGGATCGAGGGGATGGAGGGCGAACCGCCGGACGGCGTCCTTCAGGTGTAACGACAGCCCCGTCCGGGCGGCCCAGCCTGGCCCGAACACCCTGGTCGCGGCCCGCGCGAGGTCGAGGGCGAAGGCTGGTGCGTCCCGGTGGCGGTCGGCCGGTGACTTCGCCAGGGCACGCAACACGACGTCGGCCAACGGGGCCGCCACACCGGTCATCGGGGGCGGAGGCTGCGTCAGGTGCTGGAACATCACCGCTGGCACCGACTGCCGGTCGCGGCCGAACGGCGGCGCCCCGACCAGCAGCTGGTAGAGCACCACGCCGAGCGCGTACAGGTCGACGCCCGGCCCGAGCCGGCCGCCCTGGATCTGCTCCGGCGCCATGTACAGCGGAGTGCCCGATCCGCTCGCGGTCGCCGCGGAGCCCTCGAACATCTTCACCAGGCCGAAATCGCCGACGACGGGCGTGCCGTCGGCGCCGAAAAGAATGTTCTCGGGCTTGATGTCGCGGTGCAGCATCTTGTGGCTGTGCGCATGCTCCAGCGCCGCCGCGACAGCCAGCCCGACCCCGCACGCCTGTTCAGGGGTCATACCGAGCAGCCGATCAGCCAGCGTGCCGCCGGCCATCAGCTCCATCACCACCAGGCAGAGACCCTCGGCCTCGACATAGTCGTGCACATGAAGCACATGCGGGTGTTTCAGCTTCTCGAGTGCCTTCGCCTCCTCGGCGAACCCGCTCGCGGCGCGCGCCGCCCCGTCGCCGGCCATCACCTTGATCGCGACCTGACGGTCCAGCCATCGGTGTTCACCGGCCAGCACCGCACCGAACGACCCCGAGCCCAGCTGTTCGCCCACCCGGTAGGCGGGAAGCGCGCGTTCCACCCACTCGCGGTCGAAGATCACCGTGGGAATCCGATGCCGTGCAGTGTTTCCCGCTGCCCCGCCATAGTTGGATCAGCCTATACAGCTGGCCACAAATCGCTACCGGCCGGTCGCCGTCCCGACAATTGCCCGGTCGATCAAGCGCAGGGGGAAGTGCGGCGCGGACACAGGCGCGGGCGGGCACCGGCGGTTCCGCGGAACCGCCGGCTCAGATGGCGTACCGCCGGGTGGTCAGTCGCCCGCGGGCGTCTGCAACGGGATGAGGGCGGTGCCCACCGTGACCAGCTCGTCGAGCATCTTCTTGGCGGACGCGTCGATCAGCTCGTCGCTGCGGAAGGCGCCGGACTCGTCCAGGCGCTGGCCGACGAACGGCACCGAGACGGCGTCGGTCACCGGCACCATGCGCAGCGCGGCGAGGACCGGCTTGAGCTGCGTGACCGCACGCAGGCCCGCCGAAACCCCACCGTAGGAGACCAGGCCGACGGCCTTGTAGCGCCATTCGCGGCTTAGGTAGTCCAGCGCGTTCTTCAGCGAGCCGGGGAAGCTGTGGTTGTACTCCGGGGTCACGATCACGAACGCCTGCGCGCGGGAGATCGTGGCGCTCCACCGCTTCGTGTGCTCGTGCACGTAGTTCCCGGTCATCGGGTGGTTCGGCTCGTTGAAGATCGGCAGATCGACGTCGACGAGGTCGACGACCTCGACGTCGAAGCCACCCTGCGCCCGTGCGGCATCGGCGACCCACGCGCCCACCGCCGCACCGGCCCGGGTCGGGCGGGTGCTCGCGACGATGATCTGCAGGAGGGGCTTGGACATGGGAGATCTCCACTCTGGACGAGGCTGTTCCGTTGAAGGCTCAACCGAATCGGGGAGGTCGCCCATTCCCTTCGACAGCCCTCACCTCGCGCCGCGAACCCCACGCTCGCACAGGAATTTTCGCACTGGGCATGGACACTGACAGCCAGGCCAGAACCCGGCCATCCAAGGCCCGCAGCGGAACACCGACGGCGACCACGTCCTGCTCCGAACGCTCCTGGTTCACCGCGAAACCGCTGCGGCGCACCCGCTGCAGCTCGTCCCGCGTGGGGCGGTTCCGCGGAACCGCCCGGCTGTCAGCCGGTAGTCGGCGTGAGCGGCCAGCCCGGCAGGTTGCGGACGACCATCCACGCCAGCGCGGCACCCGCGATGCCGTGGGCAACCGGGCGCGGGAGGGGCGCGCGCACGCCGCGTTCGTAAGCACGGGCCTGCCGGACCACGAGCGCGACCAGCAGCGGTGCGCACACCAGCAGGAACAGGTTGTCGTGCGCGGCGGCCGCCGGCATGCCGTGGAGCAGATCGTGGGCGAGCCGGAGGCCGCCGCAGGCCGGGCAGTCCAGGCCGGTCAGCGCCTTCGTCGGACACGTCGGCATCACGGCGGCCGGGTCGTGCGGGTCGACGGCTGCCAGGTAGCCCGCGCCCGCCACCAGGCACCCGGCCGCACCTGTGAGAAGGAGACGCCGCAGGCGCCGCCCCGCGTGCCCGTCAGTGGTGCCCGCGCCCGCGTCAGTCACGCAGCGGGCGACCGTACTGGTCCCGGACATCGCTGGTGAGGATGATGATGCCGTCGATCAGGGCCCAGATTCCGAGCCCGCCGCAGGTGAGCAGCTGGGCGATCGCGATGCCGTTGCTTCCCATGTACCACCGCCCCGCGCCGACCCCACCGAGGAAGATCTGGAGCAGCCCGGCGACGAGCTTCTGCTTGTCCGAGAGGGGCTCGCCAGTCACCGGATGGCGTCCGTAGGGGGCTGTGGGGTCGAACCACCCGGGTCCGTAGCCCGGCGGGGGCCCGTAGCCCGGCGGGGGTCCATAGCCCGGCGGCGGACCGTAGCCCGGCGGGGGCCCGTACCCAGGCGGTGGGCCGGGTGGAAATCCGCCGGGTGGCGGGCCGAAGCCCGGCTCCTGTGGCCCCGTCTCGCCGAAACCGTGTCCCTGCTTGCCCGGGTCCGGATACGGCGGCTGTCCTGGCGTGGTCATGGCACATCTCCGTCCGAACTGCCGGCCCGCGTAAGAGTTCCGGCCGCGGCATGTCGAAATGGGGGCTTCGGACAGTATCGTCCGCAGCGGTCCCGAACGACCACGGACCACGGCGCAGACCGCGCCGGCAGGTTTACCAGCGCCCGGCCCAGCGGTAGCCGAGCCCGGGGCGGTTCCGCCGGACCGGACGGGTCGCAGTCCGGCGGACGCGGCTCGCCCATCACCGCCCACGACGGCGGACGGCTCAACTTCGGCGAATGCCTCTTCGTGTTCCTCCAGGACCACCCGACCGCCGCGTAGCGGCTTGCGCTCCGAAAGTCACGAGTTGACCGGACGGCCGGTTGAGACGTGAATTGTTCAGAGCGCCGACGGCGCCTGGAAGGAGCCGACTGATGACCGACGAGCCCGCCCGGCAGTTCTTCTTCGATGTCAACCAGCTTCCAGGGCACACGAACGCCGAGCTCTTCGGTGATACCGAAGAGGCACAGGAGTACCTCGACCTCTTCGGACGCGACCTTGTCACCAGGACGATCCTGCAGTCCCCGGAGCTGTCTGTTTTCCATGAGACAGCCGCGCCCGGTGAGAAGGTCAAGCCACACCGGCACGGCACGCACCAGCTGAACTACGTCCTGCGCGGCGAGCTGATATTCGGCCGCCGGAGGATCGGTGCGGGAATGGGATTTTTCACGCCCGATCTTCTTTACGCCTGGCGGGCCGGCGACGAGGGCGCCGAGTGGATCGAGATCCATTCCGGGCAGCCCGGCATCTTCACCGACCAGCGGAAATCCTGACACAGAGCACGGAGGACTGAGAATCATGACAGCGTCGTTCGAGGGCACGGCCGCACTCATCACGGGCGCGGGTTCCGGCATGGGCCGCGCGATCGCGTTGCGGCTCGCAGGGCAGGGGGCGTCGGTGCTCGGCGTCGACATCGACGAGGGCCGGCTCGCCGAGACGAAAGCGCTGACAGCCGGGCGGTTATCGGTTCGCCAGGCGGATGTCGGCGACCCGGGTGCCTGCGCCGAGGCGGTCGCCGCGGCCGTCGCCGAGTTCGGGCGGCTCGACGTGCTCGGCAACGTCGCGGGGATCTACCTGGCCGAGCACACGACGAAGATGTCGGTCGAGCAGTACCGGCGGGTCATGAGCGTGAACCTCGACGGCTGCTTCTTCCTCGCCCAGGCCGCGATCCCCCACCTGCTGGAAACCGACGGCACCATCATCAACATCGCGTCGAACTCCGGCCTGCAGGGCGTTCCCTACTCGGCGGCCTACAGCATGAGCAAGGGCGGGCTGATCGCGCTCACCCGGTCGCTGGCCGTCGAGTACCTCAAGACGAGGCTGCGGGTCAACGCGATCGCGCCCGCGGGCACGAGAACCAACATCGCCACCTCGGGCACCTTCCCGACCGACGTGGATCCCGACCTCGCCCGGCGGCTGGGTGGCCTGCGCGGGCTGGCCGAACCGGAGGAGATCGCCGCCCTGTTCGCGTTCCTAGCCTCCGACGAGGCCCGTTCGATCACCGGCGCCGTCTACACCGTCGACAACGGCCTCACCGTGAGCTGACAGTGGACGTGATATCCACGGCGCATGACTGCGACGGCACAGTCGACCGATAACACCACCACCGTCCCGGAGCTGGACCACGAGGCGCTCACGCGCCTCGTGGACTACTGGAAGGCCGCGAACTATCTGACGGCCGCCCAGATCTACCTGCTCGCGAACCCCCTGCTGCGCCAGCCCCTGCGGCGTGAGGACATCAAGCCGCGGCTGCTGGGCCACTGGGGCACCTCACCCGCGCTGAACCTCATCTACGCGCATCTGAACCGCCTGGTGCGGCTGACCGGCCAGGACGTCCTCTACGTCACCGGCCCGGGGCACGGCGGCCCGGCGCTGGTCGCCAACACCTACCTGGAGGGCACCTATTCCGAGATCTACCCGGCGGTCTCGCGGGACGTCGCCGGGCTGACCAGGCTCGTACGGCAGTTCTCGACACCTGGCGGCATCCCGAGTCATGTCAGCGTCCCGACCCCGGGGTCGATCCATGAGGGGGGCGAGCTCGGCTACGCCCTGGTCCACGCCTTCGGCGCGGCGTTCGACAACCCGGATCTGCTGGTCGCGGCCGTGGTGGGCGACGGCGAGGCCGAGACCGGCCCGCTGGAGGGCAGCTGGAAGGGCGTCAGCTTCCTGAACCCCCGCCGAGACGGCGCCGTCCTGCCGATCCTGAACCTCAACCAGTACAAGATCGCCAATCCGACCGTGCTGGCCCGGCACAGCCGCGAGCAGGTGACGAGCCTGTTCACCGGGCACGGCTACGACGTCCACTGGGTCGAGGGGTCGGACGTCGAGCAGGTCCACCGCGACTTCGCGGCGGCGCTGCGCACCGCCTACGGGCAGATCCGCGAGTTCCAGGTCGCGGCGCGGCGGCCGGGCGCGACGGTGACCGACGCGCCCCGCTGGCCGATGATCGTCCTGCGTACGCCCAAGGGCTGGACGGGGCCGCGCGAGGTCGACGGCGTGCAGGTCGAAGGCACCTTCCGGGCCCATCAGGTCCCCCTCGCCGGGGTACGGGACAGCCCCGAGCATCTCGCGCAGCTGGAAGGCTGGCTGCGCTCCTACGAGCCGGAGCGCCTCTTCGACACCGACGGGCGGCTCATCGCGGACCTGGCCGCGCTGGCGCCGGAAGGCGACAAGCGCATGGGCGCGGCGAGCTACGCCAACGGCGGCCGGCGGACCGAACCGCTGCGCCTTCGCGAGTGGCGTTCCTACGCCCTCCAGATCGACCCGGCGCGCCGCGGCACGCTCCTGCACGAGACCACCAGGCCGCTGGGTGACCTGCTGCGCGACCTCTACCAGGACAATCCGACCACGTTCCGGGTCTTCAGCCCGGACGAGCTCACCAGCAACCGCCTCGGCGCGATCCTCGACGTCTCCGACCGCTGCCTGGTCGCCCCGATCGAGCCGACCGACGACCGGGTCTCACCCGACGGCCGGGTGATGGAGGTGCTCTCCGAGCATCTGTGCGAAGGCTGGCTGGAGGGCTACACCCTCACCGGGCGCCACGGCCTGTTCGCCACCTACGAGGCGTTCGCGATGGTCTCGGCCTCCATGGTCATCCAGCACACGAAATGGCTGCAGGAGGCGTCGAAGCTCGACTGGCGCGTGCCCGTGCCGAGTCTGAACGTGCTGCTGACCAGCACCTGCTGGCGCAACGACCACAACGGCTTCTCGCACCAGGGCCCCGGGCTCATCGACACGGTCGTGCCGCTGTCCCCCGAGGTCGCACGGATCTGGCTGCCGGTGGACTCCAACACGCTGCTCTCCGTCACGGACCACTGCCTGCGCAGCCGCAACCACGTCAACCTGGTGGTCGCCGACAAGCAGCCGCACCTGCAGTACCTGACCGCCGACGAAGCCGCCGAGCACTGCGCCCGCGGCGCCTCCGTCTGGGACTGGGCCGGCACCGAGGCCCGGCACGGGCGTGACCCGGACATCGTGCTCGTGGGCATCGGCGACGTCCCCACCATGGAGATCCTCGCCGCCGCCGACCTGCTCCAGCAGTTCGTCCCCAGCCTGTCGGTACGGGTGGTGAACGTGGTCGACCTCATGGCGCTGCTGCGGTCCGACCTGCACCCGCACGGGTTCTCGAATCCGATGTTCCGGGCCCTGTTCACCGATGAGACGGATGTCGTCGTCGGGTTCCACGGGTACAGCCGGGCCGTCCACCAGCTGCTGCACGGCCGGCACAACCCGAACCGTTTCCACGTACGCGGTTTCATGGAGCAAGGCACCACCACGACACCGTTCGACATGGTCGTGCGCAACGGCGTCAGCCGGTTCCACCTGGCCCGCCTCGCCGTGGAGTTCGCCCGCAGCACACATCCGGGCACCGACCGGCTCGTCGACCACTGCGAACTGTCGATCGAACGGCACCACGCCTACGTCACCGAGCACTTCGAGGACCTGCCCGAGGTCCGCGACTGGACGTGGCCCGGGCGCGGCTGAACCCGCCGTCAGGCGTCCCCGCCGGAGATTCGGACCGCGTCGAGGGTCAGCCTGAGCAGCCGAACGGCCTGGTCGTCGTCGGCGTCGTCGCCGCGGGAAGTTGCCAGCGCGACGCCGACGACGAGCTGGACGAGGTCGTCCGGGCGGAGGTCGGTGCGGGCCACCCCCTCCCGCTGGGCACGGCCGAGGAGATCTGCCGCGGCGGCCATGATGACCTGGTGGCAGTCGACGGTGACCGCCGCGGCTTCCTCGATCATGAACATGCCGGCCAGGCCCTGGTTGACCCGTGCGTGGGCGAGAAACAGGTGCAGCCAGGCCGCCAGGGCGTCGTCCGCCGACCGGGTGGCCGACAGCTCCGCGGCCTGTCGGCACAGGGTCTCGATCCGGTCGGCGAGAACTGCGCTCAGGAGTGCCGCCCGGGTCGGGAAGTGCCGGTAGAGGGTTCCCTGCCCGACCCCGGCCCGCCGTGCGATCTCGACAAGGGACGCGTCCGGCCCAGCCTCGTCGAACGCCTCGCGCGCGACGGCGAGCAGGCGCTCCCGGTTACGCCGGGCGTCGGTTCGCCGGGGGCTCCGCACCGGAGCTCGTCCTTCCACCGCCGCCTCCTCACCTCGCCTTCACCTTCGTCTTCATCCTCGTACATAGACAAGCGGACATCATGTCCGTATTTTGGCGAGCGGAAGTGGACACCCTGTCCGGAACCAGGGTCGGTGGAAACGAGCGGCAGTAGAGGAGCATGGTGAAGGACCCAGAACGCATGCTGGGCAACGTCGGCGTCTGGACGTTCGCCTTCGATGGCCAGCCCGCCAGCCGGGTGCGGGACGCCGCAGCGGAGATCGAGGAGCTGGGCTACGGCGCCATCTGGTACGGCGAGGGCCTCGGCCGCGACACCGTGGGCCAGGCGTGGCTGCTGCTGTCGGCCACGCGGCAGATCACCGTCGCGTCCGGCATCGCGAACATCGCCCTCCGGGATCCGATCGCGCAGGCGACCGCGGCCCGCGCGCTCGGCGAGGCCTTCCCGGGGCGCTACCTTCTCGGCCTGGGCGGGCACCGGGTTGACGAAACCGTCCACAAGCTCGACGGCTACCCCATGCCGGCGGTAGCCAAAGCGGTTGCGACCATGAGCGCCTATCTGGCAGCCATGGACGCCGTGCCTGCCCACAGCCCGTCCCCGCGGCCGGCCGTGCGCCGGGTACTGGCCGCGCTCGGGCCGAAGATGCTGTCGCTGGCAGCCGAACGGGCATGGGGGGCCCACCCGTACTTCGTGCCTGTGGAGCACACCCGGCAGGCGCGCGCGATCATGGGCCCCGAGGCGTTCCTCGGGGTCGAGCAGGCCGTCGTTCTGGACACCGATGCCGACCGAGCCCGCCAGATCGCCACAGCGCACGTCACCGCCTACGTCACCATGGCACCTCACCAGTTGGCGAACGTCCGGCGGATGGGCTTCGGTGACGACGACCTCGTCGGCGGACCGAGTCGCCGGCTGGTTGACGCGATCGTCGCCCATGGCGATGCCGAGGTGATCCGTGACCGGGTCCGCCAGCATCTCGAGGCGGGGGCCGACCACGTGGCCATCCAGGTCCTCACCGCCGACCCGGCCGCGCTGCCCGACCGCGAATGGCGCGAACTCGCCCCGGCGCTGCTCGACGTCGCCGGCACTCGGCCACCAGCCGCCGGGCACCGGCGCTGAGCCCCGGTGCCCGGTTACTGGGCGCCCCCCCGATCGCGTGACGAGGTTACCCACGTAAGAGGTTGATCCCGGCCGGATTCGGTAGCAGCGGTCGTCCTGTGTGTCCCGTCCTGTCCTGTTGCCAGGCGGACCTGGGACAATCCCTGTGACACCAGGCGATCGACGCACGGCGCGCGAAGGGACGACGACACTGCCACCGCCGGAGGGAGATCCCGGGACACCGGGCGCGGAACCAGCGGAGATCTCGAACGACGAGGACCTTCGGGCCGCGGTGGTGCGTCTGCTGGGGACGTCCGACGATCGTGCGGTCGAGCGGCGCGTCGGGGTGTCGAAGACGACGGTGAACGACCTGCGCAACGGGCGTCGTCGGCTGACACTCAAAACCCTCACGCTGATCGTGGCGGCCTACGACCCCGAGCACCGTGAAGCCTGGCTGGACGTCTGGCACCGGCTGCATCCGAGGGTCGCCAGGAAGGCACCCCCAGCTCCGTCCCCGACTCCGCCGGCAGCGCCGTCGCCCGCGGCTGCCGCCGAGCCCCCGGCACTCGCCGAAGCCCCTACGCCTACCGAGCCCGCGGCGACTGCCGAAGCCGCGGCGCCCGCCGAAACCACAGCGCCTGACGAAGCCCTGGCACCGGCGGTGCCTGCGGAGCCCGCGGTGCCGGTGCCGCCGGTGCCGCCGGTGCCGCCGGTGGCGGGCGGGCTCTCGCGGCGAGCCGCCCAGGCGCTGACCGGCTCGGCGCTGATCGCCGCCGTGGTGGCCGTCACTGCGATGATCTTCATCCTGGCCGACGGCGACACCCCCGCCACGCCGGCACCGTCGGCGCTGTCGGCCCAGTCGGCTGGACCGGTCGCGCCGAACGGGGCTCGGCCCGGTGCTTCTCAGCCCGGTGTGGCTGTGCCCGGTCTTGCCCTGCCCGGTGCGGCCGCGCCGGTGGGCGGGCCGGGCCCGCCGGCGAACGCGGGCCCGCTGCCGGCCGGCGGGCCGTCGGCCGGCAGCGGCTGCTACCGGCTGGAACTGCCGACGGAAGCGGCGGTGGTCGACGGCCCGGGCAGTGCGGCCACCGGGCTGCGGGTCACCGCTGGGGCCTACCAGTACTTCGCGTCGTGGAGCCCGTCCGCCGCGGTGGGCGGAAAGATCAGTGGCCGGCCCGCCGGCGGGCAGATGCTGATGGGGGCCTCCTGGGCGGACCCGGCGACCACGGACTCCACCGCGGCCCACAATCCCGGAAACGGCCTGTTCTACCCAGGCCAGGTGCTGGAGCTGACCACCGAGAACTGCTTCACGGTCCAGCCCTACAACCTCGGCTACGGCGGCTACACCGGGATCACGACCCGCATCTACGTCCTGCTGGTGGACGCCGCCGCGGTTCCGGCGCTGCCCCGGGAGGCGCATGACCGCGGCGGGCTGTCCGAGCAGGACCTCGCGGCGCATGGCGCCGAGATCCTCGGCTATCTCACCATTCCGCCTCCGCCCTAGTTTCTCCGCGAGAACTTCAGGTTAGGCCAACCTCACGCGCCGGCGTTATCCTGCGACATTCTCCTCCTGCCTTGACGAGACCCCGGGCGGACTCTAGGAAGTGCCCGAGAGGATTTCCTCTCGAGGTATCCCTACAAGGAGAGGCAGCCAATCATGGACCTTCCCGTCATCACGAAGTGTGCCGTCGACGCGTGCGCCTACAACGGCAAGCAGGCCTGCCACGCCCCCGCGATCACCGTCGGGGACTCAGGTGCTCTGGTGGCACACTGCGACACCTTCTTCGTCGCTCCCTCGAAAGGCGGCAATCCGTCCGACAAAGGCCGCGTAGGCGCCTGTAAGGTAACCGACTGTCGACACAACAAGAACTTCCTCTGTCAGGCCGACGGAATCAACGTCGGTTTCAACCTGAACGGCGTGGACTGCCTCACCTACCAAAAGTGACACCCGGCGAGCGTGTAGCAGATTCCCGAGAGGTGGCGGATCCAGCCCACCGAAATCGACCTGGCGGTCCGCGCCCGCCCGCCGCACGGCGACCCACCGGGGATCCCACGCCGCCGCACAGCGCCAGCAATTCACGCCGATAGGGGCAAACTGGGCACGAAGTCGCTTGGCGATCCACAAGAAGTGAGGATTTGGTTGTCCTTGCAGCCGAAATCCTTACTTCTTGCTCGGAAGCAGCGTGGGGCTGCGGAAGCCCGAAGCTCGGGATTCTGCGACGGGCTCCAGACCACGGTGAACATCCCAATCCCGGCTGCCGGCCGGAGCACCCGCCGGCCGGCAGCCGGACCGGGCCGGCAGCCGGACCGGGTCGGCACGTCTCGTGTGTCGCTACCGGGCCACCGGAGCTCGCCAGGCCACCATCAGGCCCGTGGCACGAGGCCTGTACCGGCGCCTGACCGTGATGGTTCTTTTGGCCCCGTTCATACTCGTCGCCCTGTCTCCGGCAGCGCCGGCGGCGCCCGGGCCGCTGCCAACGGAATATCTCACCGGGCCCGGCCCGGTTGCGGCGGCGGCTGAGGAGCTCTCCGGCGACGACAACGTCGACGTGGCCGTCGTGAACACCGGAAACAACACCCTTTCGGTGCTGCTCGGCAACGGCGACGGCACCCTCCGACCGCCGCAGACCTATCTCACCGGCTCCGGGCCGGCCGGGGTGCGGGCGAACTACCTGGACGCGGACGACTACCGGGATATCGCCGTCACGAACAGATACGACGACACAGTGCTGGTGTACCTGAACAACGGTGACGGCACCTTCCGGCTTCCGATTCCCTATTTCGCCGGCAGTGGGCCGGGTGGTCTGCGTGCTGAGGATGTCAGCGGCGACGGCATCGTCGACCTTTCGGTCGCCAACAGCTTCGACGGCACGGTGTCGGTACTGCGCGGCAACGGTGACGGAACCTTCCAGCCCGCCGTCCCGTATCTCAGCGGGCCGAGTCCCGCATCGCTGGGAGTGGGCGATTTCAACGGGGATGGCGTCGGCGACGTGGCCGTCTCGAACGCCGGCGACGGAACCGTGTCGGTGTTTCTGAGCAACCACGGCATCCTGCTCGGCCCGCAGGTCTATGTCACCGGGCCCGGTCCGGCCTCGGTGACGGTGGGGCTGATGAACGGCGACGACATCAACGACGTGGCCGTCGCGAACTCCGGGGACGCCACCGTGTCGGTGCTGCTGGGCAACGGTGACGGAACCTTCCGCCCGTCGGCGGCGTACTTCTCCGGCCCGGGCGCGACCGGGGTGGAGATCGGTGACCTCACCGCGGACGACGCGGACGACCTGGTCGTCGCCAACCAGGGAGACGAGACCGTGGCGGTGCTTCTGAACAACGGGCACGGGGGGTTCGGGCCGCCGAAGGTCTACCCCGTCGGCCCTGGCCCGTCCGCGGTGAAGACCGCCGACCTGCTCGGCGACGGCGACGACCGGGCCGATGTGGTCGTCACGAACAGCCGCGGCAGCACCGTGGCGGTCCTGCTGAACCGCGGCGACGCCTGCCGCGGGCCGGCTTGAGTGCGGCTATAGAGGGCCGAAAGAACGCCCGGTCATCATCGGACCAGATGACGACCGGGAGGGAAATTACATGACCGAGGTGGCAAGCGGCAACCGGGTTCAGGTAGTCATCCCGGAGCAGGATGTCCGCGCTCCCCACAACAGGCTCAGCCAGTTGTTCGACGCGGGTTCCTTCATCCCGTTTCCCGGCGGGACCGCCAGCGGTGTGCTGGCTGGTCGCGGCCAGATCGACGGCGAGGTCGCCGTCGCCTTCTGCACTGACGGAAGCCGGATGGGCGGGGCGATCGGAGCCGACGGGGCCGCACGGATCGTCACCGCCATCGAGGAGGCGGTGCGCCTGCGCCGCCCCGTCATCGGCCTGTGGCACTCCGGCGGGGCGAGCCTCACCGAGGGCGTGCAGGCCCTCGACGGCATCGGCCGCATCTTCGCCGCCATGATCCACGCGTCCGGCCGGGTCCCGCAGATCTCGGTGGTGCTGGGACCGGCCGCGGGGGGCGCCGCGTACGGGCCGGCGCTGACCGACGTCGTCGTCATGGCGCCGGCCGGCCGGGTCTTCGTGACCGGTCCCGATGTGGTCCGCAGCGTCACCGGCGAGCAGATCGACATGGAAGGCCTCGGCGGCGCCGATGCGCACGGACGCCGGTCCGGTGTCGTACATGTGCAGGCGTCCTCCGAGAGCGACGCCTACCAGCGGGCACGGCGGATCACCGCCCTGTTGACCGGGTCCGGCCCGTTCGTCATCGATCCGGGGCTCACCGCGGGGCGCGACGCCGACGAGCGCCGGCGGCCCGACCCGCGCACGCTGCTCCCGCAGCGGCCCCGCCGGGCCTACGACGTCCGGCCGCTGATCCTGCGGATCCTCGACGATGATCAGTACCCGTTCGAGGAGCTCCAGCCGCGCTGGGCCCCGAACGCGGTGATCGGCCTCGGCCGCCTCTACGGCCAGCCCGTGGGAGTCATCGCGAACAATCCGATCCGCAAGGGCGGCTGCCTGGACTCGCTCAGCGCCGAGAAGATCTCGCGATTCGTCCGGATGTGCGACTCGTTCGGGATCCCGCTCGTGGTGCTGGTCGACGTACCCGGCTATCTGCCCGGTGTGCGCCAGGAATGGGACGGTGTGGTCCGGCGCGGCGCCAAACTGCTGTACGCGTTCGCGGAGGCCACGGTGCCCCGGGTCACCCTGGTCACCCGCAAGTCGTTCGGCGGGGCGTACATCGCGATGAACTCCCGCTCGCTGGGGGCTACCGCCGTTCTCGCCTGGCCCGAGGCCGAGGTCGCCGTGATGGGCGCCGAGGCCGCGGTCGGCATCCTGCACCGGCGCACCCTGGCCGCGGCGTCCGAACAGGATCGGCCGGCCGTGCTCGCCCAACTCGTCGCGGAGCACACCCGCACGGCGGGTGGGGTGGACCGCGGGCTTGCCCTCGGCGTCATCGACGCCGTCATCGAACCGGCCGAAACCCGCCGCCGAGTCGCCGAGGCCTTGGCGGACGCACCGGCCCGGCGCGGCCACCACGGCAACATCCCGCTGTAGACGCGAAACCGAAACTCCGTATAGCGCCGGTTGTCACCATTGTAGAGTCGGTAAACATTATCGACCACCCGCCGACAGCTGCTGCCGACGGAAATGACACCTGCGGTCGGGCGAGCGGTTTTATTACTCAATCGCTACCCGAATGTTGCGAAAAGAAGGAGCGGGATGCCCAGCGGATCAGTCGTCGTCACCGGCGCCGCGGCCGGCATCGGCAGAGCCTGCGTCGAGCTGTTCGCCGAGCGCGGGTTCGGCGTCGTCGCCGTCGACGTGTCCAAGGAAGGGCTCGACGAGTTCGCCGGCCACTCCGAGGTCGTCACTCTGGTGGGCGACGTGGCGGACCCGGAGACCAACGACGCCATGGTGGCGCTGGCCGTGGAACGTTTCGGCCGCCTGGACACCGCCGTCCTCAACGCCGGGCTCGGCGGCGCGCCGCCGATCGAGGCCGAAGGGGCCGTCGAGAAACTCGACGCGATCTACGCGGTGAACGTCCGCGGCCTGACGCTGGGAATCCGTTCGGCCGCGCCGGCCCTTCGAGCCGCCGGCGGCGGATCGATCGTCGTGACGTCGTCCGGCGCCGGCCTTCGGGGCGACCCGTACACCTGGGCCTACAACACCACGAAGGCCGCCGCGAACAACCTGGTGCGCTCGGCCGCGCTGGACTACGCCTTCCAGGGCATCCGGATCAACGCGGTCGCGCCCGGGCTCACCCTGACGCCCCGCACCGCCGGCCAGCGCGCGGACCCGGTTCTCTCCGCGGCGCTGACCCGGCGTATCCCGATGGGCCGCTGGGCCCAGCCACGCGAGCAGGCGGAGGCCATCTGGTTCCTGGCATCACCGGCGGCTTCGTACATCACCGGGGTCACGCTGCCCGTCGACGGCGGGCTCACCGCCTCGAACGGGATCCTGCTGCCGCCCACCTATCCCGGCGAGCCACCCCAGTAGTCGTCCGGCGCCCACAGATCCACAGGTCCGGTCCACAGGTCCGAGCCGTGCACGAGGAGAGGATCGACATGAGCATCGAGATCCGCAAGGAGATCGCCCGCCGTCTCTACGAGGAGGTCGTCACCGAGGGCCGGACGGAGCTGCTGGAGACGTTCGTCGCCGAGGACGGAACCGATGGTTCCCGTCCGCAGGCCAGCTGGTCCAGCGGCCGCAAGGGTTTCCAGGAGCACGTCGACGGACTGCGCACGTCGGTTCCGGACGTACGGGCCACGGTGACCGACCTCGTCGCCGAGGACGACCGGGTGGTGGTGTTCTGGCGGATCGAGGGCACCCACGAGGGCGAGCTGTGGGGCGTGCCCGGAACCGGCCGGCGCATCGAGGCCGACAGCATCAGCCTCATCACCTTTCGCGACAACCAGATCGTCGGCTATTCGGTGCTGCCCGACCGGCTGACCGTCCTGCGCCAGGTCGGCGCCGTCGCCGCCGTCAGCGCCGGTGCCGGTGGCAGTGCCGGTGGCAGTGGCGGTGGCGGTGGCGGTGGCGGTGGCGGTGGCGGTGGCGCCTGAGTACCTGATCAGACCGTCGCCCGGCGCATCGTGGTGAATCCGCCGACGAAGAGGGCCGCCGCCGCGACGGCCAGGACGCCGGTCAGGCCGGCGGCGCTGAGATCGGTGAGGAAATCGCCGATCGCCTCCCACGCGTCGGCCCAGGACGCGGCGAGAACGCCGGCGAGCAGCAGGGTCGCCTGACCTGCGATGAAGACGGCCAGGCCGGTGACGTTCCATCGGCGGTAGACGATGCCGAACCACATCCCGTAGACGAACAGCAGCCCCAGGCCGACGAAGGACGTCAGCCAGGTGAGGTACCACGGCCCGTCGAGAAGGTAGGAGATCCGGAAGAAGTGCAGGTCGACCCCCCAGCCGCCGGTGGCCCCCTCCAGGGCGTACAGCGCGGTGAGGGCGACGGCGTCGGCCGCCGAGAGGGCCACGGCGAGGCCTGCGGTCCCGAGATAGTAGGAGCGCCGGCTGAGACCGAGAGCGAGCCCGAACGGCAGCGACCGGTGCGTCGCCATCAGCCCGCCGACGAACATCCAGACGTACAGGGTGGCCAGCCCAGCGGTGTGGATGCTGGTGGGAACCGCCGTCGAGACGATCAGGTTGATGAGCAGGCTGAACACCGTCAGAGCCCAGGGCACCGTCAGGTAGACCGGCCGCTGGGTGAGGTGGTACCGCCCGACGTTGACGATGGTGCTCCAGTTGGTCACGCGCTCGCCCTCTCGGATCGCTCGCTCTGGGAATGCTCGCCCTCGGATCGCCCGCTGTCGGATCGCCCGCTGTCGGAACTCTCGTCGTCGGATCGCCCGGCGGCATGGATCAGGACCTGCTGCAGTGACAGGGGTTCCACCCGCAGGTGCAGGTCGCGGGCACGTTGCAGCTCGGCGCCGCCGAGCGGGCCGGCGATCACCACCGACTCGTGTGCCGCGACCCGGCGCCGGTCCTGGCCGGGCCGGTCGGGACGGTCGGCCAGAAGCTGCGCCACCGCGGCGACCGGGCCGCTCACCTCCGTGTACGCGCCCCGGAGCTCATCCGTGGGCGCGTCGAGGACCACCCGGCCGCGGTCGACCATCACCACCCGCTCCAGCAGGGCGGCGGCCTCGTCCACCAGGTGGGTGGACAGCAGGATGGTCCGAGGATGCTCGGCGTACTCGGCGAGCAGCCGGTCGTAGAACAGCTGGCGGGCGACGGCGTCGAGCCCTGCATACGGCTCGTCGAACAGGGTGATCTCGGCCCTGGCCGCCAGGCCGATCACGATGCTCAGTGCCGAGCGCATCCCGCGGGAGAGCTTCTTGACCGCGCGGTCCGGCGGCAGGTCGAACTCGCCTGCCATCGTCGCGGCCACGTCACCGTCCCAGTTCGGATAGAACCAGGACGCCGCTTTCAGCGCGTGCCGCACCTTGAAATCGGGAAAGGTCTGGTCCTCGCGGATGAGGACCAGACGGCGCAGTATCGCGTCGTTTTCGAGCGGATTGGCGCCGAATACCAGAACCCGGCCCCGCGACGGCAGCTCCTGGGCCGCGATCATGCGCAGCAGGGTCGTCTTGCCGGCACCGTTACGCCCCAGCAGGCCCGTGATGGACGGACCGTCGATGTCGATCGTGACGTCGTCGAGGGCACGATGGCCGCGGTAGTGGCGAGTCAGCCCGCTGACCGAAATGGCGGCCGTCACAGCGAAACACCTCCCTGGACTCCGCTGGTCTCGCGGACCAGCTCAACCAATGACTCCGCGTCGATGCCGAGGCGCTGGGCCTCGGCGACGAGTGGCTGCACGAAGCGCTCCGCGAAATCCCTCCGCCGGTCGGCCAGCAGCCGCTCCCGCGCCCCGGCCACCACGAACATGCCGATACCCCGGCGTTTCTCCAGCAGCCCGTCGTCGATCAGCACGTTGAGCCCTTTCGCCGCGGTGGCCGGGTTGATCCGGTAGAAGGCAGCCATCTCGTTGCTGGACGGCACCCGCTCGCCTTCCGCGAGCGAGCCGTCGGCGATCTCGTCGGCCAGTCGTTCCGCGATCTGGGTGAACAACGGGGTCCCACCATCGAGCACTGCCACCCCCCACGCCGTCGGGACCATCGGTTCGTTACTCAACTAATGTACCCGCGAAGCGAGGTCGAGTCCAGACCGCGACGTCGCCACCAATTGAGGCAAGACCCATTGCACTAAATGGGCTACGCTGACCCTGTCGATGTCCGACATCCACCGAAGGCTCAACGCATCAGCAACTGGAGTGGGTTGTGACCAGTACCGTGCCCGTGCCCCCCGCGTGCCCGATCGACCCGGCCCGCGACGACCGCAAGTCGGCGGTGCTGGCAGCACAGCGGGTGCATGCCGATCCCGGGGCGCGGGTCGTCGGCACATTCGCCTTCGGCCGGGAGATCCTGCGCAGCGGCAGCATGCTGCAGGCCGGCGCCGGCTCCGACCAGATGAAGTCCGCGGGCCAGTACGCCTCGGTCTTCTTCCTCGACGGCGAGATCCACAAGCGCCGCCGCACCGCGATCGCGCGCTACTTCACCCCCAAGGCCATCAACACCCGCCACCGCCTGGTCATGGAGAAGACGTCCGACGAGCTGCTGGGCAAGCTGCAGGCGGCCGGCGGCGGGAACCTCGACGAGCTCAGCTACCAGCTCGCCGTCGCGGTCGCCGCGGAGATCGTCGGCCTGACGAACAGCGACCAGCGGGCGATGGCGAAGCGCATCCAGGCGACGCTGCTCGGCACCCGGCTGCGGGGCATGCATCCCGCCGTCCGGGTCCCCGCGCAGGCGGTGACCGCCGTGCACGCGCTGCGGTTCTTCCGTAACGACGTGCGCCCGGCGGTCAAGGCGCGGCGGGCGGAGCGGCAGGACGACGTCATCTCGCACCTGCTCGACGAGGGCTACCCGGACAAGCAGATCCTCATCGAATGCATGACCTACGCGGTCGCCGGCATGGTGACCACGCGGGAGTTCATCGTCATGGCGGCCTGGCACCTGTTCGACCATGCCGAGCTGCGCGCCCGCTTCACCGCCGGTGACGAGGCCGAGCAGACCACGATCCTGGAGGAGATCCTCCGGCTGGAGCCGGTCGCCGCCATGCTGCACCGGCGCGCCACGGAGGACGTCGAGCTGGGCCCCGGCGCCGCCCGCCGCGACGAGGTGCTCGCCGTCGACATCCGGGCCGCGAACGTCGACCCGGAGACCGTCGGCGAATGCCCGTTCGCCCTCGACCCGGACCGGGCGAAGCGCATGCGGACGGTCGGCACCTTCATGAGCTTCGGCGACGGCAGCCACCGCTGCCCCGGAGCGCAGGTCGCGATGGCCGAGACCCGGGTGTTCCTCGACCGGCTGTTCCGCCTGCCCGACCTGCGCCTGGCGCAGACCCCCGAGATGACCTGGTGCGACGGGCTGATGAGCTATGAACTGCGCGGCGCGAAGGTGACCTGCGGCAAGGCGTGACCACCGGCCATCTGGTCACTTCTCGGCAACGTCCGCTACCGCTACCGCTGCTGCTGCTGCTGCTGAGCAAGAAGCAAGGCCGCGTAGTTAGGCGTGGTTGGTGGCTGTCAAGGGACGTCGGCGTGTCGTGGTGCTGGTGGTGAACGCGCAACGGGACCGCTGGTAGGTAGGAGATCCGCCAAGATCCGCCTGCTGCCAGAGGTCCCGTTGCCTGCTCAGTGTCCCACGGTCTGTCTGACGCGTTCCCTCACGGTCGCCGAGGGGGTGTTCGCGCCCGGGCATCTGGGTGAACTGACCCAGCACGCGCCGTTCGAGCTGGTCGATGCCGTGCTGACGGAAACCGGCCGTGTGCAGCAGCGGGTGCGTGATCTACCCAGCCGGGTCGGGATGTACTTCGTTCTCGCGCTGGGCCTGTACGGGCATCTGGGGTACGCCCGTGTGTGGGACAAGCTCGTGGCCGGGCTGCGGGACCTGCCCGGCCTGGTGCTGGTCACGCCTTCGGAGAAGGCGCTGCGGGACCTGCGCCGCCGGATCGGGCCCGCCCCGGTGAAGGCACTGTTCGAGGTGGTCGCAGGGCCGCTGGCCGGCCC
>NZ_ADGX01000141.1 GCF_000177675.1 Parafrankia sp. EUN1f | reverse complement strand
CCCCCTCTCCCGCTACCACGCCCGGCCCCGCCGGAGACGACCGGCCACTGGTCACCACCAGCATCGCGACCGTCGACCACCGACGACTCCCACCCCCCAGCCACCCCGCCACACCCGCGGCCAGCCACCGCAACCGGACACCACCCCGGCAAGCCACCCCGGCGCTCACCCGGCCCGCCGTGCCACCACCGGACACCGACCCGACAGCACCGGACCAGCCATCCCACCGCCCGGCACCCACCGCGACCGACGTCCTGGACCTCCTGCGCGGCGATCCTCACCGCGCCTGGCACAGCCGGGACATCGCCCGGATCCTCCACGTCACGAACATCAACAGCTTCCGCACCCGGATGTCGCAGTGGGCCCGCCAGGGGCTCCTCCACAAGACCGACCGAGCGACCTACACCCTGACCTCAACACCCTTGACAGCAACCGAGATCACTTAACTACGCGGCCTTGGAGCAAGAAGTGCGGACTTTGGCTGCTGCGGCAACCGAAATCCTCACTTCTTGCGGATTGTCAAATGGGCGAACCAGATGGCGCCTTCGTCCAGGTGACGGTGTACGGGATATGCACCCCGCGGCTCGCGGTCACTCCCGTGCGCCCAGTGGCTGTCAGGCTGCGGGCTCCTGGCCGACGGCCGCGCTGACGACGATGACCTCCAGGGTGCGGGGGCCGTGGACGCCTTCGACCCGGTTGAGCTCGATGTCGCTGGTCGCGCTGGGGCCGCTGATCCAGGTGAGCGGGCGGGTCGCGCCGGCGCCGTCCAGGTGGGCGATGGCATCGGCGACGCTGGCCACGATCTGGTCCTCACGGACCACGACCAGGTGATAGTCCGGGATCAGGGTGAGCGCGCGGCGCCCCTGGCCGGGGCCACCGTCCAGGACGATCGTCCCGGTCTCGGCGATCGCCAGCACACAGCCGGTGATCACCCCGTCGGCGGCGTCGAGGTCGCGCACGGACAGCGGCGCGTCGTCGTCGAGGAGCTCGACACCCTCAGACTGCCCGGCTGGCCCTGCCTGCCCGGCTGGCCCTGCCTGCCCGGCTGGCCCTGCCTGCCCGGCAAGCTCAGCCAGCCCGGCCAGCCACGGAGCGGGTAGCCCGGCCGGACGGACGAGGCGGCGTACCCCCCGGTCGGCGAGGGCCGCGGCGACGGCTCCGGCCACGCCCGGCGGTTCCGCGGAACCGCTGCCGGAGCCGCCGACGGACACCTGGCGCACCAGCGCGTGGTAGTCGAGGAGACGGTCGACGAGCACCTGGACCGCGGCGCCCCGGGCGGAGCCGGCAGGCAGGCTGGCGGAACCCTGCCCAGCCAGCCGATAGTCACGCGACACCGGCGCCGGCTCCGGCCGGTCGCCGAGAGCCGTGCGGACCCGGGCCAGAACCTCGGCGCGAGCCGCAATGGTCGGACCAGCGGACGGGCCGGTCGGGCCGGTCGGGCCGGTCGGGCCGGCGGACGGAGCAGCCGGGCCAGCGGACGGAGCGCCTGCCCCGGCGCCCCGGCGGCGCCAGGTTCTCATCGGTCACCGCCCTCGGTCCGCCGGGCCCACCGCTCGCGGAAGGTCTCCGCCGGTGGGAGCGGAAGATCCCGACTGGTGGTCCAGGCGGCCAGCGGCGGCGGGAGCAGCGTGATGCGGCCGCGCCGCCTACCGAGGAACCGGCCCAGCCGGGCCATGCGCAGGGCCGCCGACCATCGGCGCGGGGAGGCCATCATCCACGCCGCCGTCTTCATCACCCCCCGTTCGAACGGGTGCTCATGCCCCGCCTGCTCCACGGTCCTACCGCGCAGATGGACCAGCATCGACGGGATGTCGATCGCGACCGGGCAGGCCTCGAGGCAGGCACCGCACAGCGTGGAGGCGTACGGCAGCGACGGATTGTCGGCGACACCGGTGAGCTGCGGCGAGAGCACCGCCCCGATCGGGCCGGGGTAGATCGAGCCGTACGCGTGCCCTCCGGTGCGCTCGTAGACGGGGCAGACGTTCAGGCAGGCCGAGCAGCGGATGCACCGCAGCGCCGCCCGCCCGGCAGGGTCGGCGAGGGTGGCGGTCCGCCCGTTGTCGAGCAGGACGAGGTGGAACTCGCGTGGGCCGTCACCGGGGGTGATGCCCGTCCAGAAGGAGGTGTAGGGGTTCATCCGCTCACCGGTGGACGAGCGGGGCAACAGCTGCAGGAAGATCTCCAGGTCACGCCAGGTCGGCACGATCTTCTCCAGGCCCATCACGGTGATCAGCGTCTCGGGCAGCGTGAGGCACATCCGGCCGTTGCCCTCGGACTCCACCACAGCCAGGGTGCCGGTCTCGGCGACCGCGAAGTTGGCGCCGCTGATCGCGACCCGGGTGCGCAGGAACCGTTCGCGCAGGTGGCCGCGGGCCGCCTCGGCCAGCGCGGCCGGGGAGTCGGTGAGGTCGGGGCTGGCCGGCACACCGCCCGCGGCGCCCATCCGGCGCAGGAAGATCTCGCGGATCTCGGCCCGGTTGCGGTGGATCGCCGGCACCAGGATGTGACTGGGCCGGTCCTCGCCCAACTGGACTATCAACTCGGCCAGGTCGGTCTCCCAGGCCGAGATGCCCGCCTCGGCAAGCGCCTCGTTGAGGCCGATCTCCTGGGTCGCCATCGACTTGACCTTCACGACCTCCTGCGCGCCGGTGGCGCGGACGAGCCCGGTGACGATCGCGTTGGCCTCGTTCGCGTCGCGGGCCCAGTGCACCGTGCCGCCCCGGGCGGTGACCTGCTCCTCCAGCTGGCACAGGTACTGGTCCAGATGGGCGAGGACGTCGTCCTTCACCGCCGCGCCGGCGGCCCGCAGCTCGGCCCAGTCGTCCAGCTCGCCGACGACGGCCGCGCGCTTGCGGCGGATCGTGCCGGTCGCATTGGCGATGTTGCGGCGCAGCTGGGTGTCGGCGAGCGCCCGGCGCGCGGCCTGCGGGAACGGCTCGTCACCGCGCAGCGCGCCGACACCACGCGGCGCGGTCGGCATGCCGAGAAACGTCAAGGCCGAGGCCGAGGCCGGGGTCGGGGTCGGGGTCTTCATGCCACCTTCGCAGGCTCGCTCGCGAGGATCTCCGCCAGATGCACCGGCCGCACCCCGGCGCGCAGCCGGGACAGCCCGCCACCGATGTGCATCAGGCAGGAGGAGTCGCCGGCTGTGATGATCTCGGCTCGGGTGTCGAGGATGCCGCGGATCTTGTCGGTGAGCATCGCGGTGGACGTGTCCGGATTCTTCAGCGCGAACGTGCCCCCGAACCCGCAGCACGACTCGGCCGCCGGAAGCTCCTCCAGCTGGATGCCCCGCACCGCGCGCAGCAGCCGCAGCGGGGCCTCGCCCACACCGAGCATCCGCAGCGAATGACACGTCGGGTGGTAGGTGACCCGATGCGGGTAGTGCGCGCCGACGTCCGTCACACCCAGGACGTTCACGAGGAACTCGGAGAGCTCGAACGTCCGGGCGGCCAGGTCGGTGGCGGCCGCGGCGAGGCCGGTGTCACCGCGGGCCGCGGCCAGCCCGGCGTACTGGTGCCGGACCGATCCGACGCACGAGCCGCTCGGCGCGACCACCGCCTCGTAGCCCTCGAACGCCGCCACGGTGCGGCGGACCAGGCGCAGCGCGTCGCGCCGGTAGCCGGTGTTGATGTGCATCTGGCCGCAGCAGGTCTGGGCCAGCGGCACCTCGACCTGGTGGCCGAGGCGTTCCAGCACGGCGACCGTGGCCTGGCCGACGTCCGGGAACATGCCGTCCACCAGGCAGGTGACAAGCAGCGCGACCCGCATGGGCTCAGTCTCCTCTCGGCCCGGCCAGCGCGGGGGCAGCGGCCGGCGCAGGGAGGTACCGCGCCGGGCGGGTGGTCCGGCGCACCAGGGCGCGCAGTGCTTCCAGGCTGACGTCCCCCGGCCTGCCCCGCCCGCCGGGCCCGCTCAGCGCGCCGTGGGCCCGAGCCTGCACCAGGATGTTGCCGATCGCGGTGGCCTCGGCCGGGCCGGCGAGCACCGGGCGGCCGAGCGCGTCGGCGGTGAGCTGGCACAGCAGCGTGTTGCGCGAGCCGCCGCCGACGATGTGCACGACGTCGACACGGCGTCCGGACAGCATCTCGGCGGTGTCGATCGTGCGCGCGTACGCGGCGGCGAGGCTGTCGAGCACGCAGCGGACGGTCTCGGCCGGCGTCGCCGGCTCCCGCTGCCCGCTGGCCCTGGCCGCGGCGGCGACTCGGGTCGGCATGTCGCCCGGCGGGAGGAACTGTGGGTCGTCCGGGTCGATGACCGGCCCGCCGGATGCCAGCGCGCCGGCCTGGTCGAGCAGGTCGGCGAGCAGCGCCGGTCGCTGGTCCGCGCGGGGGGCCCACTGGCGTAGGCATTCCTGCAGCATCCACAGGCCCATCACGTTGTGCAGGTAGCGGATGCGGCCGTCGACACCGGCCTCGTTGGTGAATCCGGCGCGGCGGCTCGCGGTGGTCAGCACCGGCGCGTCGAGCTCGACGCCGACCAGTGACCAGGTGCCGCAGGAGATGTAGGCCCAGTTCTCGCCCTCGGCGGGCACGCCGACGACCGCCGAGGCGGTGTCATGTGAGCCCACCGCGGTGACGGCGGTCGACGTCGGCAGGCCGGTCTGCTCGGCGATGCCCGGACGTAGCCCGCCGATGACCGTGCCCGGGGTGACGAGTGGTGCGAGCAGGCCAGGTTCGATACCGGCCAGTCGGGCGAGGGCCGCGGACCAGGTCTGGTCACGGACGTCGAGCAGACCGGTGGTGGACGCGTTGGTCAGCTCGGCGACCTGGGCGCCGGTCAGCCAGTACCCGAACAGGTCCGGGACCAGCAGCAGCCGCGCCGCGCCGGCCAGCGCCGCAGAGGTGCGGGGGCCGGGTTTCCCGGCACCGACCCCCGCACCGGCCTCGGCGGCGAGCTGGTAAAGCGTGGTGAAGGGCAGGAACTGCAGCCCGTTGGCCCGGTACAGCTCGTCGGGGTCGCTGGCGGCGTGCACCGCGGCGATGACCGCCGGGCTCGTCCGGACGTCCCGGTAGTGGTACGGGAGCCCGAGCAGCCGCCCGGCCGGGTCAATCAGACCGTAGTCCACCGCCCAGGAGTCGATGGCGACGGAGCGGGGAACATCACCCGCCGCCGCGACCGCGCGCAGGCCCTCGACCACCTCGGAATACAGGTGGCCGAGGTCCCAGTGCAGTCCGTCCGGCAGCGCCAGCGGCGTGTTCGGGAAGCGGTGTGCCTCGGTCAGGTCAAGCCGGTCGGGGCCCACTCGGGCAGTGAGCACCCGTCCGCCCGACGCTCCGATGTCGACCGCCGCGACCAGCGTCATCGGAGGAATGCGGCCGCGACGCCGGCGTCGACCGGGATGTGCAGGCCGGTGGTCTGGGCGAGGTCGCCGCCGGTGAGGGCGAAGACGGCCGCCGCGACGTGGTCGGGCAGGACCTCCCGCTTGAGCAGGGTGCGCTGGGCGTAGAAGGCGCCGAGCTCCTCCTCGGGCACCCCGTAGACGGCGGCCCGCTTCGCGCCCCAGCCGCCGGCGAAGATGCCGGAGCCGCGGACGACTCCGTCCGGGTTGACGCCGTTGACCCGGATGCCGTGCTCGCCCAGCTCGGCGGCCAACAGCCGCACCTGGTGGGCCTGGTCGGCCTTGGCGGAGCTGTAGGCGATGTTGTTCGGCCCGGCGAACACGCTGTTCTTGCTGGCGATGTAGACGATGTCGCCGCCGGTGCCCTGGGCGATCAGGGTGCGCGCGGCGCGCTGGGAGACCAGGAAGGAGCCGCGGGCCATCACGTCGTGCTGCAGGTCCCAGTCGGTGACGGTCGTCTCCAGCAGCGGCTTCGAGATCGACAGGCCGGCGTTGTTCACCACGATGTCGACGCCACCGAAGGCCAGGGCGGCGGCGGCGAAGGCCTCGTCGATCTGGTCGGGGCTGGTCACATCGGCGGTCACCCACACCGCCCGGTCGGAGGTGCCGATCTCGGCGGCGACCTTCTCGGCGGCGCTGCCGTCACGGTCCGCGACGACCACGCAGGCGCCCTCGGCGGCCAGCCGGTGCGCGATCGCCCGGCCGATGCCCGAGCCGCCGCCGGTGACGAACGCGACCCGGGTGGCCAGCGGGCGCGGCAACGGCTGCCGGGCCAGCTTCGCCTCCTCCAGCGACCAGTACTCGATGCGGAACTTCTCGGCCTCGTCGATGGGCGCGTAGGTGGAGACGGCCTCCGCGCCACGCATCACGTTGATCGCGTTGACGTAGAACTCGCCGGCGACCCGGGCCGTCTGCGCGTCGGCGCCGAAGGAGAACATGCCGATGCCCGGGACGAGCACGATCGCCGGGTCGGCACCGCGCATCGCCGGGCTGTCGCCGGTGGCGTGGCGCTCGTAGTAGGCGCGGTAGTCCTCCCGGTAGGCGGTGTGCAGCTCCCCCAGCCGGGCGATGACGGTGTCGAGCGGGGCGTCGGGTGCGGTGTCGAGCACCAGCGGGCGGACCTTGGTGCGCAGGAAGTGGTCCGGGCAGGAGGTGCCGAGGGCCGCCAGGGCCTGGTGGCGGTCGTGGGCGAGGAAGTCCAGCACGACGTCGGTGTCGGTGAAGTGGCCGATCTGGTGGCGGTCGGTGCTGGCCAGGCCGCGGATCACCGGGGCGAGCTCGGCGGCGCGGCGGCGGCGCTCGGCCGGTGCCAGCGCGGCGTTGGCGGGCACCGGCGCGCCGAACGGCGCCGGCTTTCCGCGCTCGGCGATGAAGCGGGCCGCCGTCTGGATGATCTCCAGCGAGTTCGCCTCGCAGGTCTCGGAGGTCGGCCCCCACGCCGTGATGCCGTGCCCGCCGAGGATCGCGCCGATCGCCTGCGGGTTGTCCCGGGCGATCGCCGAGATGTCGAGGCCGAGCTGGAAGCCCGGGCGGCGCCAGGGCACCCAGACCACTCGGTCGCCGAAGCACTCGTGGGTGAGGCGCTCACCATCGGCGGCGGTGGCCAGCGCGATCCCGGCGTCCGGGTGCAGGTGGTCGACGTGCGCGGCCTCGACGAGTCCGTGCATGGCGGTGTCGATCGACGGTGCGGCGCCGCCCCGCCCGTGCAGGCAGAAGTCGAACGCGGCGACCATCTCGTCCTCGTGCTCCTCGCCCGGGTAGACGTCCGCCAGGGCGCGCAGACGGTCGAGGCGCAGGACGGCGAGGCCGTCCTCGACGAGGGTGCCGAGGTCTCCCCCGGAGCCCTTCACCCACATCAGCTCGACGGGGCCGCCGGTGACCGGGTCGGTTGCGACCCCCTTCGCGGAGGTGTTCCCGCCGGCGTAGTTGGTGTTCCGGGGGTCGGAGCCGAGCCGGTTCGACCGTTCCAGCAGGTCGGCGACCACGTCGGCGTGCTCACTCATGATCTTTCGGGTTCCCTCCGCCAGGCGGCGGCTGGGCGGGTGACCCGCCGCCGCACCACCAGAATATGAAACGTTTCATGAGCGCTTTCAGTCAAGCGCCTGCGATCGGTTTCCTTGGGCCGGATCAGGCGTTCCAGCCGGCCTGCTGGCCGCCCACCCGCTCGGCGACGATGCGCTCGCCGTAACCGGACCGCCGGTAGGCTCCGACCGGGTCGGGGTCCAGGCCGTCGTCCGTGCGCAGCTCGGCGAGCAGCGGGCGGACGTCGGTGTTGTAGGCGTCCATCAGCACCGCGTTCGCGCCGAGCACGTCGCCTTCCAGCTGGGCGGCGCGCAGCGCGTCCCGATCCACCAGAAGCGCCTTGGCGGTCGCCTCCTGGACGTTCAGAACAGAGCGGATCACCGCCGGGGTCTTCGCCTCGATGTTGTGGCACTGGTCGAGCATGAAAGCGATGCCACTCGACAGGGAATCAGCCCGGACGATCTCGTACATGATGCGGAAGAGCTGGAACGGGTCCGCCGCGCCGGCCATCAGGTCGTCGTCGGCGTAGAAACGGGAGTTGAAGTCGAACGCGCCCAGCCGACCGGCCCGCAGCAGGAAGGCGACGATGAACTCGATGTTCGTGCCCGGCGCGTGGTGGCCGGTGTCGATGCAGACCGTGGCGCGCGGGCCCAGCTCCACACAGTGCGCGTACGAGGTTCCCCAGTCGGGGACGTCGGTCGCGTAGAAGGCCGGCTCGAAGAGCTTGTACTCCAGCAGCATCCGCTGGTGCGGGCCAAGCCGGTCGTACACCTCCCGCAGCGCCTCGGCAAGGCGGTCCTGCCGGTCACGCAGGTCGTCCTGGCCGGGGTAGTTGATGCCGTCGGAGAACCACAGTTTCAGATCCCGGGAGCCGGTGGCATCCATGATGTCGACGCAGTCGAGCAGGTGCCGCACCGCCTTGCGCCGAACGCGGGGATCCGGGTTGGTGACGCTGCCGAGCTTGTAGTCGTCGTCCTGGAAGACGTTCGAGTTGATCGCCCCGATGCGCACACCCTGGTCGTGCGCGTATTTCGCCAGCTCGGCGAAGTCGTCCACCCGGTCCCAGGGGATGTGCAGGGCGACGCTGGGAGCGGAGCCGGTGAACCGGTGCACCTGCGCGGCGTCGGCGATCTTCTCCTGGGGCGTCCGCGGCACACCGGCCTGGGCGAAGACCTTGAACCTCGTCCCGGAGTTCCCGTACGCCCAGGACGGCGTCTCGATCTCCAGCGACCGCAGCGCGGCCTTCACATTCGCCGGGTTCGGCATGGTCAGCACTTTCCTTGCGTCAGGGATATCAGCCGGGCGGTCGAGTCGGGAGCATCGAGAGATTCGGGGGCGTCGGGGGTGTCCAGGGGGTTGGTGGAGTCGAGGTGAAAGACCTCCGGAACGAGCTGCATCGCCTCGTCGGGCATATCCGTGCCGAGCTCGACGAAGAAATCAGCCATCTCGGCCTGCCAGCGGGCGTTGACCTCGCTCGCCGCCATCCGGGCCTGGGCCAGGGCCAGGTCGTCCGTCTCGACATAGCCGATGAGCAGGCCGTCCGGGCGGAGGAAGAGCGAGTAGTTGTGCCATCCGGCGGCTCGCAGCGCGGCGCGCATTTCGGGCCAGACGGCGCTGTGCCGTCGCGCGTATTCGGCCGTCCGTTCTGGTTTCACCTGCAGGCAGAAGCAGTAGCGACGCACTGGCGCAGCCTCCTTGGACGATCCGGGTTCCGCCGGGCCGAGCGGCCGGGCAGGGGCCGGCTCACCGGCCCGGCGGTACCTGGGGCTCGGCGTGCCTCAGAAGTCGAAGTCGCCGATGTTGGTCGAATCGAAGATCGTCGGGAGGCCGAGAACGATCTCGCCCTTCGCGCCGATCGTGTATTTGCCGAGCCGACCAGCTTGGAACGTTTCACCTTCGGCGCCGGTGATCTGGCCGGACGCGAGCGCGACGCCGGCGTACGCGGCGAGATAGCCGATGTCAGCCGGGTTCCACAGCGCGAACTGCTTGACCGTGCCGTCGTTGACGTACTGGCGCATCTGGTTCGGCGTGCCGAGACCGGTGATCACGACCTTGTCCTTGTAGGACGAGGTGCTCACATAACGCGCCGCGGCGGCGATACCGACGGTCGTCGGCGACACGATCGCCTTGAGGTTCGGGTACGACTGCAGCAGGCCCTGGGTCTGCTGGAACGAGGTCTGGTCGTCGTCGTTGCCGTAGGCGATCTTCACGAGCTTGATCTTGCTGTTCTCCGGCTTGGCCAGCTCGGTCTTCATCACGTCGATCCAGGCGTTCTGGTTCGTCGCGTTCGGCGTGGCGGAGAGCACCGCGATCTCGCCCTCGCCGCCGATCTGCTCACTGGTCATCTTCACCAGGGTCTGGCCGATGCCCTCGGCGGTCGCCTGGTTGATGAAGACGTCCCGACAGTCGGCCGAGGCGTCGGAGTCGAACGCCACGATCTTGATGCCGCTGTCGCGGGCCTGCTTCAGCGACGGGCAGACCGCGTTCGGGTCGTTCGCCGCGATCGCGATGACGTCCTGCTGCTGCTGGATCAGGGTGTTGATGTAGCTGACCTGCGACGACGCGGAGGCGTCGTTCGGGCCGACCAGCTTGTACTCGCCCTTGAGCTCACCCAGGGCCTCCTTGCCGCCACCGGTCTCGATGTCCGAGTACGGGTTGTTGAGCTGCTTGGGCAGGAAGGCCATCCGGACGTCCGACTTCAGCTCGGCGTTCGGGTTGGCGGTCGCGGCGCTGCCACCGGCTGAGGTGGCCTCGCTGTCGTCCTTCGACGTGCCGCCACAGGCAGTTAACGCAACGGCCACCACGGCCACCGCCGCGCTCAGGACCACCGCCCGTGACCTGCGGACGCCGCTGACGCCGCTGGCCGACGTCCGGCGACGCGACCGGAACCGGGACGGCTCCGGTGACATGGATTCCTCTGACATGAACTGTTGTCCCTTTTTCTCAGTGAGGGAGCCGCGGACTGCGGACTCCGGAAGATCTGCGGGTCGCTCGGGCTGCCGGGGAGCCGGGGAGCCGCTCGGGCTACCGGGGAGCGGCGGTCAGGGGCGGGCTGCCCGTCGGGTGGCTGTGCCGGCGCCGGAACCGGTCGGTGCCGGCGCGGACGGCCTGGGTCACGTTGGGCAGCAGGACGGAGGCGACGAGCAACGCGCCGACAACGATGTTGAGGGCCTCGTTGGAGACGTCCGACAGGCGCAGCGCGTTCTGGAGCGAGGCGAGCAGGACCACCCCGCCCAGCACACCCGGCAACGTTCCGCGCCCACCGAAGATGGAGACCCCGCCGAGCAGGACCGCCGCGACGACCGCCAGCTCCAGTCCCGAACCGTTGTCGGCCCGTGCGCTGGAGTAGCGCAGCGTCCACAGCACACCGGTGAGGCCCGCGACCGCGCCGGTGGCGACGTACAGCCAGAACTTCAGCATCGGGATGCGGACACCGGCGAACCGGGCCGCCTGCTCCCCCGCACCGGCGGCGAACGTCCAGCGGCCGATCGGGGTCGCGTGCAGGAGTACGCCGAAGACCACAGCAAGCGCCACGATGATGATCGCGACGTTGGGTATCGACGTTCCGCCGATGGTCCCGGTGACCCACGAGGTGTAGCTCGACGGGAAGTCCGCGACCGCGGTGTCACCGAGCACCACGAACGCGAGGCCCCGGTAGAGGGCGAGCGTGCCGATGGTGACGGCCAGCGACGGCAGCCCGAGCGCGGTGACGAACAGGCCGTTCACCGCCCCGAGCGCCGCACCCAGCAGCACGCACAGCGGGATGATCGTCTCGATGGTCATGCCCTGGTTCCACAGGTAGCCCATCACCGCGCTGCTCAGGCCGAGCACGCTGGCCACCGACAGGTCGATCTCCCCGGTGGCGATGACGAAGGTCATGGGCAGCGCGATCAGCACGATCGGCAGCAGGTCGAGCACCAGGAAGGTGAAGTTCCGCGACGACCCGAAGTTGTCGACGAACACCGAGGCGAGCACGATGACGAGCGCGGCGAGCGCGATCACCGCCACGTCCCAGCCGGCGAGCCGGGCGAGCACCGCTGTCACCGGACGCACCGGGCCGCCCGCACGCACCGCACGCTCCGGCGCACCGGGCCGCCCGGGCGCGGAGGCGTCGGCGGACACGTCAACGGACACGTCAACGGACACGTCAGCGGACATTCGAGCCCTCCTTCTTCAGCGCCGCGGCGACCCGCAGGGCGATCAGCCGGTCGATCCCGATGGCGAGCAGGATCAGCGCCCCGACGATGGCCTGCTGCCAGAACTGGTTGATGTTGAGGACGGCGAGCGCGCTGCTGATCGTGGTCAGCAGGAGCGCGCCCAGCGCGGCGCCCCAGACGGTGCCGACGCCGCCGGCGACGGCGACACCGCCGACGACCGCCGCGGCCACGACGTTCAGCTCGTAACCGTTGCCGGCGGAGGCGTCGATCGTGCCGAACCGGGCGGCGAACAGGACGCCGGCGAGCCCGGCCAGGGTGCCGCTGACGACGAAGGCGCCGAGCAGCCGCCGGCCGACCGGGATGCCGGCCAGCCGTGCCCCCGGCGGCGAGGAGCCCATCGCGTAGAGCTGCCGGCCGACCGGGTAGTTCCGCAGGACCACACCGACGACCACCATCACGATCAACGCGATGACGACGAGGTACGGCACACCGAGCAGGCTCGCCGTCCCCAGTTTCAGGAACCCGCCGGGGAGCTCGTCGGCGTAGATCTGCTCGCCGTCGGCCCACAGGTAGGCGACACCGCGGAACATGTACAGCGTGCCGAGGGTGACGACCAGCGCCGGAACGTTGCCGAACCGGACGAGCAGCCCGTTGATGACGCCGCAGCAGGCACCGACCGCCATCCCGAGCACGAGCGCGAGCACGACCGGCAGCCCGGGATGGTCGGAGAGCACCGTCCCGGCCGCGTAGGCGGACAGGCCCAGGATGGACCCGACCGACAGGTCGACGCTTCGGGTGATCATGACCACCGTCTGGCCGACGGCGAGTACGGCCACGATCGCCGCACCGAGCAGGATGTCCCGGATGCTCTGGGAGTGCACGAACGCCGGGCGCACCCCGGCCGTCACCGCGACCAGCACGGCGAGCGCGAAGACGATGCTGATCTCCCGGGCGGTCAGCACCCTGCGCAGCGCCGACCGCCGGGCGGCGGTCCGCCCGATCCGCGGATGAATGTCCTGCACGGTGGTCACCGCGAAACCTCCAGCTCCGGTGCCGGTTCGGATGTCGCCGTCGATGCCGATTCCGCTGTGGCCGCCGGCTGCGGCCCCTGGCCGACCGCGGCGAACATCACCGACTCCTCGGTGGCCTCGTCCCGGTCGAGCTCCCGTACCAGGCGGCCCTCGCGCATGACCAGCACCCGGTCGGCCAGGCTGAGCACCTCGGGCAGTTCGGAGGAGACCACGACAACGGCCACACCGTCGGTGGCAAGCCCGGAGATCAGCCGGTGGACCTCGGCCTTGGTCCCGACGTCGATACCGCGGGTGGGCTCGTCGATGATCAGCACCCGGGGCATCGTCGCGAGCCACTTGGCGAGCACGACCTTCTGCTGGTTACCGCCGGAGAGCGTCGACACCGCGTCACTGAGCCGGTGGTACTTGGTCTGCAGCCGGGTGGCCCACTCCTCGGCCGAACGCCGCTCGGCGCCGCCGAGCAGCAGACCCACCCGGGCGAGCGAGCCGGCCCGCGGCAGGGTGACGTTGCGCTGGATGGAGGCGTCCATGACCAGCCCCTGCAGGCGGCGGTCCTCCGGGACGAGCGCGAGCCCGGCGGACATCGCGGCCCGCGGCGAGTTCGGCCGCAGCCGCTGACCGCCCACCCGGACGGTGCCGCGATCGCGACGGTCGACACCGAAGACGGCCTGCACCACCTCGGACCGGCCCGAACCGACCAGGCCGGCGAGCGCCACGATCTCCCCCGACCGGACGGTGAACGACACGTCCTCGAAGACACCGTCCCGGCCGAGCCCCTCCACCTGCAGCATGACCTCGCCGGGGGCGGCGGTCCGCTGTGGGTGCAGGGCCGACAGATCGCGGCCGACCATGCGCCGCACGATCTCGTCGACGTCGAGGTCGGCCATCAGATCGGTGGATACGTGCTGGCCGTCGCGCATCACCGTCACCCGCGCGCACAGCGCGGTGATCTCCTCGAAGCGGTGCGAGATGAAGACGATGGCCGTCCCCTGCTCCAGCAGGGAGCGGGCGACGGCGAACAGGCGCTCGACCTCGACGCTGGTCAGCGCGGCGGTCGGCTCGTCCATCACCAGCACGCGGGTGTCCATCGACAGCGCCTTGGCGATCTCGACGATCTGCTGGTCCGCGATCGAGAGCCCGCGGGCCGGCCGCGCCGGGTCGATCTCGACGCCGAGGCGGGCGAACAGGTCGGCGGCGGTGCGCGCGGCCCGGTGGCGGTCGATCATTCCGAACCGGCCGCGCGGTGGACGGGTCATGGCGATGTTCTCGGCGACCGAGAGGTCCGGGAACAGTGTCGGCTCCTGGTAGATGACCGCGATCCCGGCGGCCCGCGCGTCGGCCGGTGACCGCAGGTCGAGCGGCCGCCCGGCCAGGTCGATCGAACCGGTGTCTGGGCGGTGCACGCCCGCGAGCATCTTGACGATCGTCGACTTGCCGGCCCCGTTCTCACCGACCAGGGCGTGCGCCTCGCCGGCGTAGACAGGGATGGACACGTCGCGGACAGCCGCGACCACGCCGAACGACTTGCTGACGTTGTGGACGTGCAGCAACGGACCCGTCGAGTCGGGAGGCATCTTTCCCCCGGTTAGTGAAAGGTTTCAAAGCGGTTGCTGCAAGCTAGCTGTAGCGCTAGATCTGTGTCAAGCGTCATACAAGGTCGTCAGCTGGTAGCTTTGTGGTGCTTGTAGCCATCTACTGTTTACCTTCCGTGGCATCGACCGGCCTCCGGCGGCGGAGCGGCGGGCTTGGGACGGTTCACGCCGGCTGGTATGTTTTGCACGTTTCAAGGAGGATGTCGTGGCGGACGAAGAGCCGACGCCGGTGGCCCCAGCGGCCCCGGCGCGCCCGGCCGCCCGGCGGGCCCCCGGCGTCAAGGACGTCGCGGCGGCCGCGGAGGTCTCGCTCGGCACCGTCTCCAACGTCCTGAACCGCCCGCAGCTGGTCAGCCCGCGAACGCGGCAGAAGGTCGAGCAGGCCATGGCCGACCTCGGCTTCGTCCGCAACGAGTCCGCCCGGCAGCTGCGCGCCGGCCACAGCCGCAGCCTGGCCTACGTGATGCTCGACGCGGCGAACCCGTTCTTCACCGACGTCGCCACCGGCATCGAGGAGGTCGCCGCGGCGGCCGACCTGGTGGTCTTCCTCTGCAACAGCGGCGAGGAGGCCGACCGCGAGGCGCGCCACCTCGATCATCTTCAGCAGCACCGCGTGCACGGCATCCTGATCACTCCGGTGAACGCGGCCGACGAACGGCTGAGCCGCCTCCAGGAGCAGGGCACCCCGGTGGTCCTCGTGGACCGCACCGACGGGGCCTTCCACGGCTGTTCCGTCTTCGTGGACGACGTCCTCGGCGGCGAGCTCGCCGTGGCCCATCTGATCGAGCACGGCCACGAGCGGATCGCCTTCGTCGGCGGGCCGGGCACGCTCAGCCAGGTGCGCCAACGCCGCGCCGGCGCACTGCGCGCGCTGGAGAACGCGGGCCTGCCGCCCGACCGCCTGATCGAGCTGTCCACCAGCGCGCTCACCGTCGCCGAGGGACGCGGCGCGGCCGAACGGCTGGCCGGGCTGCCGGCGCAGCGCCGGCCCACCGCCGCCTTCTGCACGAACGACCTCGTCGCGCTCGGCCTGCTCCAGATGTGCGTCCGGCTCGGCATCGCGGTGCCCAACGACTGCGCCATCGTCGGGTACGACGACATCGACTTCGCCGCCGCGGCGACGGTGCCGCTGACCTCGGTACGCCAGCCGCGCCGGCTGCTCGGCTCCACCGCCGCCGAGCTGCTGCTCGACGAGGCGAACAACCCTCGGCATCAGCACCAGCAGGTGCAGTTCACCCCGGAACTGGTCGCCCGCGCGTCGACGCTCGGTCATCCGGCGCAGCCACACACGAGCACGAAGATTCCTGGCGTTCTGGCGATCTGAGCCGCGCACGGTGGGCGTCGATCCAGGCGTCCACCACGGCCCACTGCAGGGTGAGCCAGTCCGTCCGTTCCGCACGGGCGGCCGGCAGCCTGCCGGCCGGGAACCACCACCAGCGCATCGTCATGGGTGTCGCCAGGGGCAGGGCCCGCCAGAGAAGCCCCGGGCTGACCAGACCGTCCAGGCCCGTGTGGGCGACCACCACCGTCCCGGCAACGGTGCCCGCGTCAAGCGCGGCGAGCACTCCGGCCGAGCGCGGCGGGAGCACATGGGTGAGGTTCTCCGCCACCTCCGCCCGCACGCTCTGCCCGCGCCGGCGCAGGCCCGCGATCACGCGGCGGCGACGCCGGACGGTGAAGTTCGCCCCCTCAGGGAAGATCACCAGGGCATCACCGGCGGTCAGCCCGCCCGCGAGGGTGTTGATCCGGGCCACCGCGGTGGCGTCGGCGCCATCGGCCCCGGCCCGCAGGAAACAGGCGCCGAGCCGGCCGAGCAGGATGTCTATCCCCGGATCGAGCTGGAGCGTGGCGAGCAGGACGACCCGCGGCGTGCGCCGGTAACGGTTGGCGACCAGGTCGATGAGCGCGAACGAGTCGCCGGCGCCGGCATGCCTGCTGGCGACCAGCACAGGCCGACCGACGCAGTCGAACGACCCCGCGGGCGGCTCCTGCACCGCCAGCCGGAACCGCATCAGCCGACCCGCGGCCGTCATGAGAAGCGCCAGCATCGCACGCAGCAACGCGAGATTGGCCTGCTCCCACCGCGCGCGCAGCAGCGGACGAACCAGCCATAACCCGAATCCGGCGATGATCACGACCATCTCGGCGACCAGGTAGACCGCGGCGAGCGCGCCGGCCCGGCTCAGCCGCAGCCGCCGGTCCAGCGGCGCGCCGGCCAGGCCCAGCACCGTGACAGCGGCACCGAGTACCGCTCCCACGACGGCGAACAGGACGAACAGGGGGTCGATGAGAAGGCGGCGCACAGCGCGCGGCGGCACCCTCACCCCGCGCTCACCTCACGCTCTTCGCGTTCACCTCGCGCCGGCCCGGCGGCGACCTGGGGCCGGCCGACCGGCGCGGGCTGTTCGAGGTAGGCGGCGGTCGCCTCGCGGGCCCGCTCGATCCGGCGACGGACACCCGCAGCCGACCGGTAACGCAGTCCGAGCAGCGGCGCCCCGTTCCCGTCACCGACCGGCAGGACATGCACCGTCACCCCCGCCGGCAGGTTCGCCATCGCATCGGCGAAGCCGCGGCGCCGGGCGATCTCGAAGGCGACCAGCCCCGCCTCCCACGGCCAACGGCCGGGCCGCAGCGGTCGCTCGATCCTGCCGACATGCAGCACGTACACCGTGCGCGCGCCGAGCGACACCGCCCGGCCAACCGGCGTGCTGTCGATCAGGCCCCCGTCGACGTAGTGCTCGTCATCGATCCGCACCGGAGGCAGCAGCGCGGGCACGGCACAGGAGGCCAGTACGGCATCGACCAGCGGCCCGGCGCCGAACCAGTGCGCCGCCGCCCGCTCGATGCTCGCGGCCACGCATTGGAAGCGCACCGGCAGCTCCTCGAACGTGGCGGGTAGCTGCTGGCGCAGCAGCCGCCGCAGCGGGGCGTTCGAGTGCAGGTAGCCATGCTGGACGACCGTGGCCAGACGCTTCGCCGGACCGCCCGCGAAGATCTCCGAGCTGCCCAGGTCCGACCACAGCTCGGTCAGTCGATCGAGTGCGGCGACCGTCGGGTCGGCGGCGACCGCGGCGCCGTTGATGGCACCGACCGACGTCCCGACGACCAGATCGGGCCGGCATCCGGCCTCCAGCAGTGCCCGGAGCATGCCGACCTCCGCGGCGCCGAGCATTCCGCCGCCGCCGAGCACGAAGGCGACCGGGCCCGTTGCGGCCGCGGGCAGACCCTTTGCGGCCGCGGGCAGAAAGGTCGTCACCGACGCTGCCTACCCACGCGATCGCGCGGCGAATCCGGAAGTCACTTCGGGCCAGGCCTCACGCGCCCCTGCCGTAGCGGTCCCGCTGTGGCGCCGGGCGGCACGCCATCGACCGCAGCCGCGCGAGGGTGCAGCGGGCCGGGGTGGCGAACATGGTCACCGCCCGCATGACCGACGGCTCCACGGCGCTGATCGGCTGCGTCCACCGGACGGTGACGAAGCCGAGCAGGCCGCCTTCGTCCGGCATGGGAATCACCATCGCGGAGCCGATCTTCAGCCGATCCACCCGCTCGTTCGGGATAAGCGGGGTACCCGCGGGATCCGGGACGAACAGCGGGGCCCGCAGCTGCGACAGCGCGCGCAGCGCCGCCTCGTCGTCGGGAGTGGCCCGGGCCCCCACCTTCGTCATCGGCTCGGTCCCCGCGGCGACGGACCAGCCGGCCGCCTCGAACACGGTCGCGCCCGGAATCTTCGCCATCATCACTCCGACCGCGTCCGCGCCGACGAGGGCACGGATGACGTCGGCTATCAGGGTGGCCGCGGCGGGCAGGTCGTCGGGATGCCAGAACTGGTCGAGGCGTTCCAGCCCGCTCGCGGCCTTCTCGCTCATCAGTCGGTCCCGGCGCGCCTCGCACAGCCGCATCGTCTGGGCGGCGAGGTCGCCCAGCGCACGCCGCTGGCCCGGGGCCAGCTGGCGAGGCATCCGGTCGGCGACGCTCAGCGCACCCAGCACATGCCCGTCGGAGGTCCGTAGCGGCGCCGCGGCGAAGAAGCGCACCGGGGCGGTCGGATCGGTCTCGACCACATGCGCGAAACGCACATCCTGCGCCGCGTCGGCGATTTCCAGGTATTCGCCGGACCAGACCACATGGGCCGCCAAACCCGTCCGGCCCGGAATGCTGCCGATCTGCAGGCCATGGCTTGACTTGAACCACTCCCGGTCGGTGTCGACGAACACGACGTGGGCGTTGGCGCAGTCCGCGATCTGGGCGGCGAGCGCGACAACCTCGTCGAACTCGGGCTCCGCGGAGGTGTCGAGGATGTGATACCGCCGCAGCGCCGCCAGCCGGGAGCCCTCATCGGCCGGGACGGGCGCGGGGAGACCGCCCAGCGCCCAGCGGTCCCGGATGCGCGGTCTGACGCCGCGGACCGCCGCGTGTTCGTCACCGGCATCCGTCCTGGCGGCCGAGGCGGCCCGGGCGGGCTGCCCGTTCGGCGACACCTGCCCGTTCCGGGAAGCCTGCGGAGTCTGACATGCCCGCCGGTCTGTTCTTTCCGGCCCAGGCCCCGCAGCCGGAGCCGAACGCCTGCCTGCGGCGAGCAGTGGAGTGAGGTCCCGCGCGGGCAACGGCACCGACACCGCGTAGCCCTGCAGGACGTCACAGCCGAGCTCGGTGAGGATCCGCTCGCTCGGCTCGTCCTCGATGCCCTCGCCGACCACGCGCAGGCCGAGGCGGTGCCCCAGGTCGACCACCGACCGCACGATCGCCATGTCCGGCAGGCTGCCCTGGGCGTCCACGACGAAGCTTCGGTCGATCTTGATCTCGTCGAAGGTCAGCGCCTTGAGGATCTCCATGGAGTTGTAGCCGGTCCCGAAATCGTCCATCGACAGCTTCACGCCGGAGACCCGCAGCTCGCTGAGCATCGCGGCGGCCCGGGCCGGCTGGGAGACGAGCGCGTTCTCGGTGATCTCAAGCGTGAGCACGTCAGGTGGAAGGTCGTAGGCCGCGAGCCGCCCGGTGACCACCCGTGGAAGCTCGTCGACGACCAGCAGCCTGGGTGACAGGTTCGCCGAGACGGCCACCGGTATCCCCTCCGCCCGCCAGCGCGCGCACTGGTGCAACGCCTCGTCGAGCTCCCACCAGGTCAGCTCGACGATCAGCGAGGAACGTTCGGCCATCGGCAGGAACGACCCGGGCGGAAGCAGCCCGCGGGACGGATGCCGCCAGCGCATCAGCGCCTCGACCCCGACGATCTGCCCGGTCGCCGCCTGCGCCATCGGCTGGTAGTAAAGCTCCAGCTCGCCCTGGTCGATCGCGGAACGCAGCTCGGCGTGCAGCGCGAGCTCCCAGGGCCGCACCGCGGCCATCCCGGTCGTCCACACCCCGACCCGCTCGCCGCTGCGCCTGGCGTCGGCAAGCGCGGCGTCCGCGCACGACAGCAGCTCGATGACCCGCTTCCCGCAGGCGGGCGCCGAGGTAAGACCGGCCGTCGCCTCCACCTCGACGTCCACACCGCCGATCCGCAGCCGGCCGTCGAGCTGCCTCAGGACGTCCCGACCGAGGTCGGCGAGCGCTGGATCGGCCGTCTCCGGCCCGGGTGGCGCCCAGCCGGCCCCGGCCGCCCCGGGCGGAACCGGTTCACCGGGCAGCAGCAGTGCGAACTTGTCACCGCCCAGCCGGGCGGTGAGCAGCGGTGGCGGCCTGACCAGGCGGAGCCAGCGGCCGAACGTCTGCAGGACGTCGTCGCCCGCCTCGTAGCCGAACGCGGTGTTGATCTCCTTGAAGTGGTCGAGGTCGACGACCATCAGCACGGTCTGGCACCCCGCCGCCGACCTCCCGGCGATGAGCGGATCAGCCGCCTGGATCAGACCGGGGCGGCTCGCCAGCGCCGTCAGGGAGTCGGTGAAGGTGCGGGTGCGCCCCCATCGGAAGGACCCGTGGGCCAGCGGTCCGGCGGCCAGCACCCCCAGGACACTGCCGACCGCGGCGAGCGGGTACTGCGTGAGACGCCCGTGCACGCTGAAGACGCCCATAACGACGGCCGCCATGACGACGGCCTGCGCCATGACGACGCTGAGCCGGTTCCACGCGAGCCCGGCCTGGCCGCCCGCCCATGGGAACCAGAACAGCAGGGTGATGGCCAGCTCGTCGGATCCCGCCATGGCCAGCATGACCGCCACCACGGAGGTCATCCCGACGCAGGAGGCGAGAGTCAGCCGCCGGAGCCACCGCGTCGGCGCGGCGCACATCGCGGCCACGGTGACCGCCCCGAGGCCGGTCGCCGCCAGGGCGCCGGGTTGCAGGTAGTCCGGGGAGCCGGGCATGACGGCCAGCAACAGCAGAAAGATCGACCCGATCAGCGGCGGACCGACGAAGAAGGCACGATCGCCGGCGGCCCTGTCAGGGACCGCGCTGTGAGTCCACAGCCAAGCCACACACCTCCTCTACCCGGCACCGGCCCGGTAGAGCACGCCACCCTGCACCCTTCAACAACCCGTACCGGCGCTATTCGACCACGAAGAGTGATCGTCGGACCTGCGCGCTTCCTCCGGACCGGGCATCGTGGGAGGCCAGGTACCGAAGGAGGCAAGCCCTTGGAAGACGGGGGCATCGAGACCCGAGCAGACCGAACACCGCGGAGGGACGACTCGAACAGAGCTGGTGCCGCGGGCGGCACGAATGCCGTCTGCGGCGCTCAGGTCCGGCCGGTCACCGAGCGGACCTTCTATGTTCTGTTTGCGCCGGTCCTGACGTTGCTCGCGCTGTCGGCCGCGGGCCAGCTGGTGCTGTCCGGTCAGCCGCGTCTGATCGCGCAGGCAGCCACCATGCTCATCTGCAGCGTGGTGACGACGTCCTTGGCAATGATCGGAATCGTGCGCACCCGGGGCGTCGACCGGCGCTGGCGGCTGCTCGTCGCGGCCGGCCCGCTGTCCTCGATTCCCGCCGCCATCGAGTGGACGATCCAGTACTCCTCCGGCAATCCGGTGACGCTCAAGTTCACGCCGATCGAAGGCCTGTTCCTGCTCGCCCCGATTCTCACGACCGCCGGCCTGATCTGCATGCCGGCGGCGTCAGTAGCCGACGGCCGGCCGACCCGGGCACCTCCGCAGCCCGCCACCCGCTGGACCCCGCGCTACTCCCACACGATCATCACCCTGGACAGCCTCCTGATCGTCCTGTCCATGCTCCTGATCGCCTGGTACGCCCAGCTGCGGTACCTCACCCGCACGGTGGTCAGCGGGACGTCGTTCATCATCGCTGTCGCCTTCATCCTCACCGCGGCGATGATGCTGGTCGTTCTGATCCTGGTGGCCGCGTTCCGCCAGCCCCACAACGGCCGCGCGCTCGCCCTGCTCGCCTGCGGCATTCTCGCGACCGCGGTCTCCGAGACGGCGCTGGTCCGGCTCAGCCTGCCCGGCGAGGTCGACGTGCAGGCAACCCTGCCGCAGTGGATCGGTGCCGCCGCCGGCCCGCTCCTCGTCGCCTTCGCCATGATCGCCCCCGAGCGGGTGCCTGCGCAGCCGCCGCTGCGGGGCAGTGGCACAGCGCCGACCAGGCGCCACCGGCGACCCGACATCCGGCCCTGGCTGCACGCCTATCTGCCCTACCTGCCGCTCAGCGTCGCCGCTGCCCTCGTGCTGGCGACCGCTGTGCGCAACGGGGCGTTACGCGGCCTCCCTCTGTACCTGGCGATCGGACTCGCCACGCTGGTCAGCCTCCGGCAGATCGTCAGCGTCACCGAGAACCGCCGGCTCGTCGCCGACGTGAAGCTGGCGCACCATCGCCTCCAATATCAGGCGGACCATGACGGACTGACCGGGCTCGCCAACCGCGCCCTGTTCACCCGGGAACTCGAACACGCGGTCACCGCCCACCGGGACCGCGGCCGGCCGGTCGTCGTCCTCTTCTGCGACATCGACCATTTCAAGACCGTCAACGACACGCACGGCCACCACGCCGGCGACCAGCTCCTGCGCACGGTGGCGGCCCGTCTGCACACCGCCGTACGCCAGGACGACCTCG
>NZ_ADGX01000142.1 GCF_000177675.1 Parafrankia sp. EUN1f | reverse complement strand
AAGATCGTCTGTCATTGCCAAAGGAATTTCCCACCACAACCAGAACATCAGCCCTGGCCATGGACGGGGGTTTAAAACTAAATGGCACTGACTATTCGGTACGCTGTTGAGTTCTCAAGGAGCAGATGCAACCGAAGGTGCCTTTCGGCGTTTCCGGTGCTTCTTCAACTTACTCGGTATTTCCGGCCGGTGTCAAATCGCCGTGTTTCGCGACTTTCCACTCTGCCTTTGCCTCATCCGGTTCGGCCTTTCGGCCCCGGCTGCGGCGACTCGGCTAAAGTACCGGGCGTTTCGGGCTTGTGTCAAATCGCCGTGTTTTGCGATTCCGCCACTTTGCCTTTGCCTCATCCGGTTCGGCCTATCGGCCCCGGCTGCGGCGACTCGGTGAAGTTACCGATGCTTTCGGGTTTGTGTCAAATCGCTCCGGACTCGCCGGCGACTGCCACTCTTTCCAACCTTACCGCACTGTTTTCGGGCTCTGTCCTCGGGGGGTCTGCGCCCCCTCGGAGGATCCTGGGCCCGCCAACCATCGGTTCTTCCGTTCCGATCAGGCGGTAAGGAGGAACTATACACGAGGGATCCGGGGTGTGGACGCACCCCGCCCGCCACATGCATCCCCGGCCTACCGGGCCTCGTCGAACGGCCGCCCCCTGCGCTCGCGGCCTCCGGGCGCGGCCGGCCGATCCGCACGACGTGCCGCCCCGGTCCACGCCGAATGTGTGAACAGTCCGTTCCGATGAACGTGCGGACGCCGAATCCGCCACAAACCCGCCTGTGCGCGGACGTCGGCCCGGGCGGATCGCGGTGAGATCCCCATGGATGGTTCACCGGCGCGAGCGGTCGCCCGCCAGCTCTGGTCGCTGCGCCGCCCAGCGCGCCCAGCCGGCCAACGCCTCGTACAGGCGCGCACCGCCCTCGATCGCGATACGCAGTGACCTCTGTTGCGGCGTGTCCAGCACATTTCCATGGTCGGCGGCGTCGGCGTACGTCCGGTACCTGCTGGCTGCCGCGGCGAAGAAGTCGGCCTCCCGCACCAGATGGGCGTTGAGGTCACCCGGGTCCATCAGCCAGAAGAAGAAGGACCGCAACAGCGGCTGCAGCCGGGTTGTGTGATCGACCTCGGACGGTTCGCTCAGCCAACGCCGGATCTCGGCCAGGCCGGCGTCCGTGATGCGGTAGGCCTTGCGGCCACGCGGTCCCTCACTGTCGATCTCGATGAGTCCGTCGCTGGCGAGGCGGCTCAGCTCGCCGTAGATCTGGGGATGCCCGGCCGGCCAGACTGCCCCCAGCACCTGCTCGAACCGTCGGGTGAGGTCGTAGCCACTGGCCGGCCCTTCGGCCAGCAGGCCCAGCAGCCCGTGACGTAGTGACACTCAGATACCTCCCGCCGCCCCATCGCTACGTAGCGTAACCGAGAAGCTGTCGGTGAGGGGCTGAGATGAGGCAGCGAGGAGCTGAGCGGAGTCAGGAACGCCGACGGCCGGGTGCGGGCCCCTGTTCGGAGGAACCACACCCGGCCGTCCTGCCCGCCCGGGCCGTCGATGCGGCCGGCCCGGGCACAGCACCGGATCGGACGATCAGCCCGCCTTGTGCTTCTCGATCTCCGTGGTGAGCTGCGGGACGACGTTGAACAGGTCGCCGACCAGCCCGTAGTCCGCGAACTCGAAGATCGGGGCCTCGGGGTCCTTGTTGATGGCCACGATCGTCTTCGAGGTCTGCATACCGGCCCGGTGCTGGATCGCGCCGGAGATGCCGACCGCGATGTAGAGCTGCGGCGACACGGTCTTGCCGGTCTGGCCGACCTGGTTCTGGTGCGGGTACCACCCGGCGTCGGTCGCGGCGCGCGAGGCACCGACGGCGGCACCAAGCGTGTCCGCCAGCTTCTCGACCAGGCCGAAGTGCTCGGCGGCACCGAGACCACGCCCACCGGAGACCACAACCTGCGCCTCGGTGAGGTCGGGCCGGCCCGACTTGGCCTCGACGACACGGTCCACGATCTTCGCGCCCTTGGCGGCGTCAGAGATCGCGATGTCGACCGTGGTCTCCGCCGGAGTCGACGGCGCGGCCTCCGGCGCGGTGGAGTTCGGACGAACGACGACGATCGGGGTGCCCTTGGTGACCTTCGAGCTGACGATCGTCGAACCGCCGAAGATGCCCTGGGTGGCCGTGAGGTCCGGGGCCAGCGCGGTCGCGTCCCAGATCAGGCCCGAGTCCGTCCGGGCGGCGGTGCGGGCCGCCACCTCGCGGGAGTCCGGCGTCGCGGCCGCCAGCACGGCGACCGGCGACGTGTCGGCGACCAGCTTCGACAGGACCTCGGCCGCGGGCGCGCCGATGAAGTTCGCGACGTCGTCGGACTCGACCACGTAGATCTTCGCGGCGCCGTACTGGGCCAGGTAGTCCTTCGCCTTCGCGAGGGTGCCCGGGGCGCCCAGGAACACCGCCGACGGCTCGCCCAGGGTGCGGGCCAGGGTCAGCAGCTCGGCCGTGACCTTCTTCGGCTCACCGTCGGTGTGCTCGACGAGAACAAGTACTTCAGCCATCGAACAGCCTTCCTCAGATGAGCTTCTGCGCCGCGAGGAACGAAGCGACCTTCGCGCCGCCGTCGCCCTCGTCCTTGACGATGGTGCCGCTCTGCCGCGGCGGTGCCGGCTGCGACTCAACGACCGTGGAGGCGGCGCCGGCGAGGCCGACCGAGGCCGCGTCCAGGCCGGCGTCCGCCGCCGAGAGCTTGGTCAGCGGCTTCTTCTTGGCCGCCATGATGCCCTTGAACGACGGGTAACGCGGCTGGTTGATCTTCTCAACGACGCCGACGACCGCGGGGAGAGCCGCCTCGACCAGCGCGTAGCCGTTGTCGGCGAGGCGCTCCACCGTGACCTTGCCCGCGCCCGGGTCAACCGTGACCTTGCGGGCCTGGGTGAGCTGCGGAAGCCCAAGCCGCTCCGCGAGCAGGGCACCCATCACACCGCCACGGGCGTCGGAGGCCTCCGACGACGTGATGACGAGGTCGGGCGAAAGGGTGGAGATCACCTTGGCGAGCGCGGCGGAGGTGGCGAGCGCGTCCGAGCCGTGCAGCGAGTCGTCGCTGAGGTGAACCGCCTTGTCCGCCCCCATCGACAGCGCCTTGCGGATCGTCTCGACGGCCTTCTCGGGCCCCATCGTGACGACCGTCACCTCGCCGCCGTGGGCTTCCTTGATCTTCAGAGCCTCTTCGACCCCGTACTCGTCCATCTCGTTCATGACGTTGTCGACGCTCTTGCGGTCGACGGTCTTGTCCGAGGCGTCGAGCTTCTTCTCCGCCCAGGTATCGGGAACCTGCTTGACGGTAACGACGATGTTCACGCCTTGGGGCCTCCGTAGCCAGCAAAATCGATGTCGCTCCTCCTCGCATCGTCGCATCTGACGCGCGCACGTGCCCGATGATCCCGGCCCCGGCGCAGCGGCCCCCGGGGCCGTTCCCCGGGGCGCCCACGCCTCCTGGACGACATCGGCGGACATGGACCGGACGACCAGAACACGCCACACCAACGGGATATCCCTACACAGTCAGTAGCTTCCCACCGGATACCGTCGGCGCGGCCGGGATGGCGACCGTCGGCACGACCTTCGACCAGGGCGCGGAACTGTGAGGTGCCACATACTGCGGGCCACCATGTCGCCCACCCCTCCCGCCGTCGGCGGTGCGGGCACAGAAAGTACAAGGGTCCCCAGTCCCGGCATGACCGTGCATTGTGTCCCTCTAATGCACACCCCCTTCCTGAATGCGTGACCAATCGGCTACTTTCTGCCCTGTGAGGTCGTCGCGGGCCGACAACGGAGGCCCTCCGGCCACGCCCACGTAGACGGGGGAGACGTAGACATGGTCACGGACGAGCTCACCGCCAAGGCGTCGCCGGAGCAGCGGCGGCCGGGGAATCCGGGCCGGTCGGGCCGCACTTCCCCGGGGCCGGAGAAACAGGCCGGCGCGCCGCGGCAGTCGGCGACACGCCCAGCGGCGGGAGCGCCGCGGCAGCCCGCCGCCAGGAGCACCGCCGGCACCACGAAAGCCGGCACCACGACCGGGACGTCCGCGGCTGGGACGTCCGCGGCTGGGACGTCCGCGGCTGGGACGTCCGCGGCTGGGACCACGGCGGCCGTAGCCACCGCGACCGACCGCGGTCCGGCCGCACCGGGCCTGTTCGCCCGCCTGCTGGCCGAGGCCGGGATCTCCGACACCCGCTTCGCCCGCCAGGTCAACAACCGCGCCAGAACACAGCGCCGCGTCGAGCTCGGGCTCGCCCGGACCACCGTCGGCCACTGGCGGCGCGGCATGAAGCCGCGGGACCCGATGGTCGCGGAGCTGGCCGCCGCCGAGCTCTCCGCCGTGGTCGGCTATCCGGTTCCGCCGGCCGACCTCGGCTGGCGAGGCGAGGGCTACGAACGCGACGACCTGGGCCTCGCCGTCGCAGACCTGCCTGACGACACCCTGAGGACACTCGCTGGACTTTCAGGACGAGACATGCGGCGACGTGACGTGCTCCACGACGGGGCGGCGTTCGCCGCCGCCGCCTTCGCCGACCCGGTTCTGTCCAGCCTGACCGGCGTCATCAGTCGCATCACGGGTGACACACCCGCGTCCCCGTCCGGGGGCGCGATGATCCGCGACATGACGGCGACGTTCCGCCGGCTCGACGCCCGGTTCGGCAGCAGCGAGATCCGCCCCCAGGTCGTCGCCTTCCTGCACGACCGGACCCGGGCCGCGGTCGACGGCCCCGCCGACACCGACACCTTCAGCGCGCTCGCCGAGCTGGCGCAGCTCAGCGGCTGGCTCGCCCAGGACTGCAACCGCCACGCCCTCGCGCAGCGTTACTACATCCAGGCGCTGAGCCTCGCCGAGCACGCCGAGGACGTCATGATGGCCGGCAGGGTTCTTTCGGCCATGAGCGACCAGGCCGCCGCGCTGGGGCACCATCGGCACAGCCTGGCGCTCGCCCGCGCGGCCATCGACCGGGCCGCCCGGCAGTCGGCACCCCCCGTCCAGGCGATGCTGCAGGACCGGCTGGCCTGGGCCCTGGCCCGCAACGGCGACGAGTCCGGCTGTATGCGCGCGCTCGCGGAGATGGAACGGGTGATCTCCCGGGAGCCGGGCGAGGCACCGTCCTGGGCCGGGCATTACAACTCCGGCGACGTCGCCGAGTGCCAGGGCCACTGCTTCATGCTGCTGGGAAAGTCCACCGTCGCGGAGCAACGGCTGCTGGAGGCGCGCTACCTGCAGGGCGAGGCCCGCGCCCGCAGCCGCGCCTACGCCGAGGCGGACCTCGCGCTGTCCTACCTGCGGCGGCCGCGGCCCGATCTGGAAGCAGCGATCGAGGCCGGCTACCAGGCAGTCGAACTGGCCGGGTCGGTCTCGTCGACCCGGATCACCAACAAGCTCACCGAGCTGGACGAGGCTATCGCCGGATTCTCCAAGGTGGTCGCCGCGCGCGAATGGCGCAGCCGGGTCAGCGACGTGGTGGGTCGCGGCCGGGAGCACCCGCGGGTCACCTCGGGCTGACAGGCCGCCAGGGGCTGACAGGCCGCCAGACCCGCCCACGCCCTCCCGGGCCGGCACGGCACGGCACGGCACGGCACGGCAGCGAACGACCACGGCGCAACCGCTACGGCGCAACCGCTACGGCGCAACCGCTACGGCGAACTCGCACTTGGCGCTCCGGTCCGACCCGCGGCGGATGCTCCGTCCGACCCACTGCCGGGCGCTACGCGGTGACCAGTCACGCTTGTCGCGTGAGTCTCGCGAAGGACGTCGGCCGGCGCCTGGGCCTGCGCGCCCCCTCAGCAGGCGGCCGCCGGGCCGCCGGTGGTGACGGCGACCGGCCAGGCGGAACAGGTGGCACGGGCGGCACCGGTGGCACCGGTGGCACACCGGCGGTCCCCGCCGTCGGACCGACCGGTGCCGGCGGCGGCCGTGGCGGCACCGGCGGTGGCGGTACCGGCAGCCCGGCGGGACGGCGCGGGGGCGCCGGGGGACGTGGGGGCGCCGGGAGATCTGGTGGCAGCGCACCGTCCACTGTGACGGGACGGGAGCTGCTGGTCGCCGCCGCGTGGCTCGTCACGGCGGCTCTCGCCATCATCGCGGTCGGGCGGCTCGTCCACCTCGACGACGCGATCACCTGGCCCTACACGGTGGCCAACGCGCTGACGCCGTTGCTCTATCTGCCCGTGTACGCCGCCCTGGCCGTCGGTTTCGCGCTGCGACGCGGCCGCCTCATGATGCTGTGCGGCCTGGTCGCGGTGGCACACCTGTTCTGGGCGGTGCCGGAGCTCTTCCCAGGCGGTCCGGAGAACGCCCCGCAGGGCTCGGCCCGGCTGCGGGTGATGGCGGCGAACCTGCTTTACCACAACGCCGAGGCGGGCCGCCTCGGTGACCAGATCCGCCACGCCAGCCCGGATGTCCTCGTCCTCGTCGAGCTCTCACCGCTGACGCTGACGAAGCTGCGCGATTCGGGTGCGCTCGCGGACTACCGCTATTCCGAGGTCCACCCCCAGGAGGGCGCTTTCGGCGCGGCGGTGTTCTCCCGGTTCCCGCTCTCGGACGCGGCGACGCCCGAGGTCGCCGGGTACTCCTCGCTGCGGGCGACGGTGCGGGTCGACGAGCGCCGGTCGTTCGTCGTCCACGCCGTGCACACCATCGCGCCGACGAGCGGGGAGTACGCGCGGGCGTGGCGCGACCAGCTCGACCACCTGCGGACGGAGGTGGAGGCGTCCAGGCTCCCGGTTGTTCTCGCCGGGGACTTCAACGCGACCCGTGACAACCGGCCGCTGCGCGAGCTGATCTCCGCCGGCGTACGCGACGCGCATGACGTCGTGGGCGCGGGGTGGACCCCGACCTGGAACGCGAGCATGTTCGCGGTTCCCCCGATCGCCCGGATCGACCACATCCTGGCCTCACCGGCCTTCGCGATCACCGGTTACCAGATCGGCTCCGAGTTCGGCAGTGACCACAAGCCGGTACTCGCCGACCTGGCCATGCGCTGAGCCCGGGCGGCGCACCGCAGTCCCACACGGCCCGCGGCTCCGGGCTGCTGAGAATCATGGTCGTCACAACGACCAGAATCCTCAGATCTTCGGACGGACCAGGCCCACCGGGGCCGGGTCTACCGCCCGACGAAGTCGGCCTTGCCGGGGCCGTTCGCGATGAACGAGTCCATCCCCAGCCTGCGGTCCTCGGTACCGAACAGGCCGACGAACAGGGCCGACTCCAGCCGCAACGCCTCGGAGAGGGCGAGCTCGGAGCCGTCGTCGATCGCCTGCTTCGCCGCCGCGAGAGCCAGCGCCGGGCCGGCCACGTACCGCCCCGCCAGCCGCAGCGCCTCCGCGTACACCTCGTCGGCGGGCACGACCCGGTCGGCGAGGCCGATCGCCTCCGCTTCGGCGGCGCGCACCTGCCGGCCGCTGAACACAAGGTCCTTCGCCCGGGCCGGACCGACGAGCCGGGGCAGCCGCTGCGTGCCGCCGGCGCCGGGGATGACACCGAGCGTGATCTCCGGCAGGCCGACCTTGGCGTTGTCCGCGAAGACCCGGAAGTCGGCGCACAGCGCGAGCTCCAGCCCGCCGCCGAGGGCGTAGCCGGTGACGGCGGCGATGACCGGCTTCGGGATCCGCGCGATCAACTCGAAGACACCGGTCAGATCACGGACCCAGGCGGCGATGCCGGCGACGTCCAACCCGGCCATCTCCTTGATGTCCGCCCCCGCGGCGAACACCTTCTCGCCGCCGTAGAGGACGACCGCGCGGATGTCGCGACGTTCGGTGGCCTCCTGGACCGCGACCCGCAGGTCGGCGGTGAGCGCGGCGCTCAGCGCGTTCATCGGCGGACGATCCAGCCTGATCGTCCCGACTCCGTCGGCGACCTCCAGCCGCACGAGCGCCATCCCGAACACCTCCACCTCGCCGTGAAACCGTGGGCCGCGCATCCGCGCCGTGGCCGCGACCGCAACCGCAACCGTGGACGTGGCCGTGGCCCCTCGGGGACCCGGCAAACCCTAGCCGAGTCGGGCCCGTCGGCGAGGCGGACAGCGTCGAGGGTCACCGCTCGCCGGCGGCGCATCGCAGCCGACGAGAGGCCCCCCGCAGCCATCCACGGACACCCGAGGCGGGCAGGCCGCGACCGGTGCGATCACGGCCGGTAAATGGCGAACCCCGGACCGCGTCGATCCGGACAAGGATCCAAGCAAAAAAGTGACGCATATCACTTGTCTGACCGACAGGACGCGTTTCCAGGACCAGCCGGCTCGCCCGGCGTTAGCGTCGAAGCCATGATCCGTCCCGGCAGCGCGAAGTCGCTCGGCGTCCGCTGGGACGGGGCCGGCGTCAACATCGCCGTCGCCGCACCGCACGCGGAGGCCGTCGACTTCTGCCTCTTCGACGACGCGGACGGCACCGGCGAGCGCAGGCACCGGCTGCCCGAGCGGGATGGCGGCGTCTGGCACGGCTACCTCGACGGGGTCCGCCCGGGCCAGCTCTACGGCCTGCGCGCGCACGGCCCGTACGCGCCGGAGCTCGGCTACCGGTACAACCCGGCGAAACTCCTGCTCGACCCGTACGCCCGCCAGGTGACCGGCGACTTCGTGCCGCATCCGGCGGTGCACGGGTACTCCGACGGTGATCCGTACGGGCGCGAGCCGGACGGCCGCGACTCGGCGCCGTACGTGCCGAAAGGCGTCGTCACCGGGACGGCCACGGGCCCCGACCCCACCACGAACCGACCGGGCATCCCGTGGTCCGACACGATCGTGTACGAGCTGCACGTCCGCGGCTTCACCCGGCGCCACCCCGCCGTGCCCGAGCCGCTGCGCGGAACCTACGCGGGCCTGGCGCACCCGGAGGTCATCGACCACCTGCGCCGGCTCGGGGTCACCGCCGTCGAGCTGCTGCCCGTCCACGCCCACATCTCCGAGATGTCCCTGCTCGAGCAGGGACTCACCAACTACTGGGGCTACAACACGCTGGGCTTCTTCGCCCCCCATCCGCGCTATGCGGCCACCGGGGACCCGGTGGGCGAGTTCCGCGCCATGGTCGCGGCGCTGCACGAGGCCGGCCTCGAAGTGCTGCTGGACGTCGTCTACAACCACACCGCCGAGGGCAACGAACGCGGGCCGACGCTGAGCCTGCGCGGGCTCGACAACGCCGAGTACTACCGGTTGGAGCCCAACGACCCACGGCGGTACCGCGATGTGACCGGCTGCGGCAACACCGTCGACGCGACGTCCCCCCATGCCGTGCAGCTCATCTGCGACTCGCTGCGGTACTGGGTCGCCGAGATGGGGGTCGACGGGTTCCGGTTCGACCTCGCCACCGCGCTCGCCCGCGCCCCGGAGGGCTACGACCCGGGCGCTCCCCTGCTCACCGCGATCCACGCCGATCCGCTGCTGGGCTCGGTGAAGCTGATCGCGGAGCCCTGGGACCTGGGCTGGGCCGGCTACCAGGTCGGTGCGTTCCCCGCACCGTGGTCGGAGTGGAACGGCCGGTACCGCGACACGGTGCGGGACGTCTTCAGCGGGCGCACCGGCAGCGTCGCCGATCTCGGGTACCGCGTCACCGGCTCGTCCGACCTGTTCGAGCACGACGGCCGCCGGCCCTGGGCCTCGGTGAACTTCGTGACCGCGCACGACGGCTTCCCGCTCGCGGACCTCGTCTCGTACCGGGAGAAGCACAACGAGGCCAACCTCGAGGGCAATCGGGACGGCGAGTCGGAGAACCGGTCGGCGAACTTCGGCGCCGAAGGCCCGACCGACGACCCGCAGATCCTGGCCACCCGCCGGCGGGTGCGGCGCGCGCTGATCAGCACGCTGCTGCTGTCCGCCGGCGTGCCGATGCTGGTGGCGGGCGACGAGCTGGGACGTTCGCAGCAGGGCAACAACAACGCCTACTGCCAGGACAACCCGGTCTCCTGGCTGGCCTGGCCGGCCTGGTCCACGGACGTGCGGGCACCGGCGGACGGGGAGACACCGGCGGCTGGCCCGGCCCAGGCTGGCCCGGCCCAGGCTGGCTCAGGCCCGGCCGATGTGGACCCGGCCGGCTCGGACCCCGCGCTGCTCGCCCTGGTCAGCGGGCTCACCAGGCTGCGGCGGACGTCCCCGGTGCTGCGCCGGGAGCGGTTCTTCCGCGGTGGGGCGGTCGACGGCGACATCCTGCCGGACATCACCTGGTTGCGGGCGGACGGCGCGGTGATGTCACCGGCGGACTGGAACGCCCCACAGGTGGCGATCCTGGTGGCCCACCTGGCCGGCACGTCGATCGAGTGGTCCGATCCGGCCGGGCAGCCGATCGCCGGCGACAGCCTGCTGCTCGTGATCCATCCCGACGGCGCGGACGGACCGCTCGTGCTTCCCGGCGAACCGTGGGCCTCCGGCTACGAGCTGCTGCTGGACACCGCCGAGGACGACCTCGCCGGCTTCCCCGGCACGATCGACGCACCGCGGCGGTCACTCGGCCCCGGGGAGACGCTGCTCGTCCGTGGCCACGCCGTCGTCGTCCTGCGGGCACTGCCCGCGCGCCGCTCCTCGGTGATCCCCGTGTCCGGTCCGGACACGGGGATCACCGAGCCAGGCGAGCCAGCGGCACAGCCCGACCAACCCGAGCCAGCCGAACAGCCCGAACAGCCCGAACAGCCCGAACAGCCCGGGCCAGCCGAGCAGCCCGGGCCGGCGGCGCAGTAGCGAACCTCGGTCAGGGGTTGGTGACCAGGCCCAGCTCGGCCGGGCTCGCGAGGAGCGGGTGGCGCGGCAGCACCCGCACCGTGTAGCCGAACGGACCGGTCCGCCCCAGCGGGATGGTGCCCTCGAAGCGGTGGCCGTGGCCGCCCTCACCCTCGCCCTCCCCGACCTCGCGCAGCGAGAGGGTGCTGGCGGTGAGGATGCGGTCGGTCTCGTCCACCCGGCCGTACGAGGCGATCACGTCGACGTCGGCGAGGTCCAGGCCGCCGAGGTCGACGGTCGCCCGGACGACCAGGGACTGGCCCACCTGGGGGGTGTCGCCGAGTCCTGCGGAGTCGACGTTGAGCACCCGCACGCCCGACCAGCCCGCGCGCACGCGCTGCTTCCACGCGGCGAGGTCACGGGCACCCGCCAGGTCGTGCCCGGTCGCCTGGCTGGCGGAGCGGCCGGCCGGCACGTAGTAGCGCTCGACGTACTCGCGCACCATGCGGGTGGCCAGCACCTGCGGCCCGAGCGTCGACAGCGTGTGCTTGACCATCGCCGTCCACCGCGGCGGGTGGGCCGACGGCACCGGCCGGTCGTAGAAGCGCGCGGTGACGGTGTTCTCCAGCAGGTCGTACAGGGCCGCCGACTCGATGTCGTCGCGCCGGTCGGGGTCCTCCACACCGTCCGCGGTCGGGATCGCCCAGCCGTTCTGGCCGTCGAACATCTCGTCCCACCAGCCGTCCCGGATGGACAGGTTCAGGCAGCCGTTGAGGGCGGCCTTCATCCCGGACGTGCCGCAGGCCTCCAGCGGGCGCAGCGGGTTGTTCAGCCAGACGTCGCTGCCGGCGTAGAGGTAGCGGGCCATGCCGATGTCGTAGTCCGGCAGGAACACGATCCGGTGGCGCACGGCGGGGTTGTCGGCGAACTGCACGATCTGCTGGACGAGCAGCTTGCCACCGTCGTCCGCGGGATGCGCCTTGCCGGCGATGACCATCTGGACGGGGCGCTCGGCGTGCAGCAGCAGGCGCTTGAGCCGCTCGGAGTCGCGCAGCATCAGGGTCAGCCGCTTGTAGGACGGCACGCGGCGGGCGAAACCGATCGTGAGCACGTCGGGGTCGAACACCGACTCGACCCAGTCGAGCTCGCCCGGCGCGGCACCGCGCTGCAGCCACGAGGCACGCACCCGGCGCCGGATCTCGGCGACGAGCTGTTCGCGCAGCTCGCGGCGGGTCGCCCAGATCGCCTCGTCGGACACCCGGTCGAACTGGGCGAAGCCGGCGGCGTCGCCGCTGAGCAGGCCGGGGCCGGTCTGACGGTCCGCGAGCTCGACGACGGCGCGGGACACCCAGGTCGGTGCGTGCACGCCGTTGGTGACGGAGCCGATCGGCACCTCGCTGTGGTCGAAGCCGGGCCACAGCGCGGCGAACATCTCACGGCTGACGATGCCGTGCAGGCTGCTGACGCCGTTGGAGCGCTGGGCGAGCCGCAGGCCCATGTGGGCCATGTTGAAGACGTTGGGGTCAGGCTCGGCGCCGAGGTCGAGGACCCGCTCGACCGGCACGCCGGGCCAGGTGTTGTCGCCGCCGAAATGCCGCGCGACCAGGTCCTTGGGGAAGCGGTCGATGCCGGCGGGCACCGGCGTGTGGGTGGTGAACAGCGTGCCCGCGCGCGCGGCCTCCAGAGCCTCGTCGAAGCTCAGGCCGGTCTCGGTCAGCTCGCGGATGCGCTCCAGCCCGAGGAAGCCGGCGTGGCCCTCGTTGGTGTGGTACACGGTCGGGGCGGGCTCCCCGGTGACCGCGGAGTAGGCCCGCAGCGCCCGGACACCGCCGATGCCCAGCAGCATCTCCTGCAGCAGCCGGTGGTCCGTCCCGCCGCCGTAGAGCCGGTCGGTGACGCTGCGCTCGGCGGAGGAGTTGTCCTCGACGTCCGAGTCCAGCAGCAGCAGCGGAACCCGTCCGACCTGCGCCTTCCAGATCTGCGCGTGCAGGGTGCGGCCCTCGGGCAGGCCGACGGCGACCTTCACCGGCAGGCCGTCGGCGTCGGTGAGCTGGGTCAGCGGCAGGCCGTGCGGGTCGATCCCGGGGTAGCGCTCCTGCTGCCAGCCATCCCGCGACAGCGACTGGACGAAGTAGCCGGCCCGGTAGAGCAGGCCGACCCCGATGATCGGCACCCCGAGGTCGCTCGCGGTCTTCAGGTGGTCGCCGGCCAGGATCCCCAGGCCACCGGAGTACTGCGGCAGCACCTCGGTGATGCCGAATTCCGGCGAGAAATAGGCGATGGCGCGCGGAGCGTCCCCAATCGCCTGCTTCTGGTACCAGCGATCGGTGGTCAGGTAGTCCTGCAGGTCGTCCGCGGCGTCGGACAGCCGGCGGAGGAACTTCCGGTCCGTCGAGAGCGCCACGAGACGGTCGTGGTCGACCTCTCCGAGCAGCCGGACAGGATCGCCCTTGCAGGCCCGCCACAGCTCCGGATCGACGGACTCGAACAGGTCCAGCGTATCCGGATGCCACGACCAGCGAAGGTTCAGAACCAGCTCTCCCAGAGCAGCGAGCTGCTCTGGGAGCTGGGCACGGACAGTGAATCGGCGCAGCGCTCTCACGAGACGGGAAGCCTAAACAGGGAGCATGAACTTCCCGCACCCGGGTTCGGCGCGGCGGTAAAGAAGCGGGAACAACTTCGCCGCTATCCGCCCAGGACGACTACTCGTCCGGGGCGGTGGCGACCTTCGCCGCGAGTGCGGCCATGACCGACGGGTCGCGCAGGGTCGTGACATCGCCGAGCTCACGGCCTTCGGCGACGTCCCGCAGCAGCCGCCTCATGATCTTCCCGGAGCGGGTCTTGGGCAGATCCTCCGCCCAGATCACGCGCCGCGGACGGGCGAGCTTGCCGATCCGGTGGGCCACGTGGTCACGAAGCTCCGCGATCATGTCGTCGTCGCCGACCTGGTCACCGCGCAGCGTCACGAAGGCCACGATGGCCTGGCCGGTGTCGGCGTCGGCCTGGGCCACGACCGCGGCCTCGGCGACCGCCTCGTGCGACACGAGCGCCGACTCGACCTCGGCGGTGGACAGCCGATGACCCGACACGTTGATCACGTCGTCGATCCGGCCGATGATCCAGAAATAGCCGTCGGCGTCGAGGCGCGCCGCATCCCCGACCAGGTAGGTCCGCGGGCCGAACCGGGAGAAGTACGTCTGGACGAACCGCTCGTCGTCGCGGTACAGGGTGCGCAGCATCGACGGCCACGGACTGGTGATCACCAGGACGCCGGTGCCCTCGGTCAGCGGCTCGCCGTCCTCGGTCAGCAGCGCCGGGGTGATGCCCGGCAGCGGCCTGGTCGCCGACCCGGGCTTGGTCGAGGTGATCCCGGGAATCGGCGAGATCATGATCGAACCGGTCTCGGTCTGCCACCAGGTGTCCACGATCGGGCAGCGCCCGCCGCCGATCACCTCGTGGTACCACAGCCACGCCTTCGGGTTGATCGGCTCACCGACCGAGCCGAGCACCCGCAGCGAGGACAGGTCGTGGCGGGCCGGGTACTCGGCGCCCCACTTGATGCACGCCCGGATCGCCGTAGGCGCGGTGTAGAAGATGGTGACCTTGTACTCGGCGATCAGCTGCCACCAGATGTCGAAGTCCGGATAGTCCGGCGCCCCCTCGTACATCACGCTCGTCACGCCGTTCGACAGCGGTCCGTACACGATGTAGGAGTGCCCGGTGATCCAGCCGACGTCGGCCGAGCACCAGTAGACGTCCGTCTCCGGGTCGAGGTCGAACACCGCGCGGTGGGTGTAGGTCGCGCCGAGCAGATAGCCGCCGGTCGTGTGCAGAATGCCCTTCGGCTTCGCCGTGGAGCCGGAGCTGTAGAGGATGAACAGCGGGTGCTCGGCGCCGAGCGACGCCGGCGGGCACACCGGGTCCGCGGCCGCGAGCAGCTCGTCGTACCAGACGTCCCGCCCGGCGCGCATCGCCGTCTCGACCCCACCGACCGGGCCGGTGGAGCGCACGACCACGACGTGCTCCAGCTTCGGCAGGTCCGCCATCTCCTCGTCCACGCCGGCCTTCACCGCCGCCGTGCGGCCCTTGCGGCGCGCCCCGTCGACGGTGATCAGCACCTTCGCGTCGGAGACCTCCATGCGCTCCCGCACCGCCGACGGCGCGAACCCGCCGAAGACCACGTTGTGGACCGCGCCGATCCGGGCGCAGGCGAGCATCGCGACCGCGACCTCGGGGATCATCGGCAGGTAGATGCCGACCACGTCACCGGCGGCGACACCCAGCGAAAGCAGGCCGTTCGCCAGCTTCTGCGTGTCGGCGAGCAGCTCGGCGTATGTGACGTCCCGGCGCTCGCCCTCCTCCCCGCGCCAGTGGTAGGCGACCCGCTCCCCCAGCCCGGCCGCGACATGGCGGTCCAGGCAGTTCACCGACACGTTGAGCTCGCCGTCGTCGAACCAGCGGTAGAACGGCGGGTTCGTGTCGTCGAGCACCCGGGTGAACGGCTTGTCCCAGCTCAGCAGCTCGCGGGCCTTCGCCGCCCAGAACCCGACCGGATCGGCGGCCGCCGCCTGCGCGTCGGCCTGCTCGGGCTGGCGTGGGGTGAAGCCGGCCGGCGGGTCGAAGCTCTCGACCGCCAGCAGCCGCTCCAGCTCGGCCTCCAGCTCACCGCCGACCTGGTGCTGCGGAGCTGGGCTGGCATCGCCCCTGTCTGTCGCGGTCATGGCTTCCTCCCACGTCGGCGAAGGCCTCGGCAGCATGGTCAATCCCCCGTGTTTCCACGGTCTATCACGATGCCGCCGGTACGTCCCAGGGCCGCACGACCGCCGAACGGCAAACGGCGCGCGTCAGGCGGTGGGCGGTCAGGTAGGTGGCCAGCAGGGTGGTGCGCGGTCAGGAGGTCGACGGCTGCCCGGCGCGCACCCAGGAGTCCAGCAGACCGAGCAGCTCCTGGGAGGCGAGCAGGCCGGTCCCGCTCGTCACCGTCAGGTTCGGTGCCTCCCAGCCAAGTTCGTGCAGCTCACCGTGCGCCGGACGCACGGCCCGGTCGGCGGCGGACAGCATCGGCATGTCGAGCACGGAGTCACCGGCGGCGAACACCCGGGACGCACCGACGCGGCGAGCGACCTCCATCACCGCCGCCTGCTTGGTGAGCGGTCCCGGGACCAGGTAGACCTTGCGCCCCTGGGACGACAGCGACCACCCGGCGGCGGCCACCTCGGCGGCGACCTCGGACAGGTCCGGAATCGCCTCCCGGGTGTGGGCGACCAGGTAGACGAAAAGGTCGTCGGCCACCCGGACCATCCGGGCCCAGTCCTGCGTCCCGAGCCGTTCGGCCAGATCGAGCATCTGAGCCAGCGGGGCGCACCCGTCGGCGAGGCGCGCGGCGATCTCGTCGGCCCACAACGGGTCGGGAACACCGTCGACGAGCAGGTGCCCGCCGTTGGCCGCGACCGCGTACCGGGGCCGCAGCCCCAGGTCGACCCGCTGGTACTGGGCGAGGGTGCGGGTGGTGACCGGGGTGAAGACCGCCGTCCGGTGCAGGTCGGCCAGCAGCCGCAGGCTCACGTCGCTGGAGAACGAGTAAGCGGCGCCGTCGATCTGCTCGACTCCGGTGACCTCGGGCTCCGCGGCTCCCGGCGCCAGCCCGAAGTGCTTGCGGGAGAAGATCAGCGTCAGGTCGAGATCGCAGGCGAGCAGCGCGGTGCCCGCTCCCGCACCTGCCTCGGCGTTGATGGTCATGACGCGACCGGGCGCCAGCGGGCCGCCGGCGTGTGGAACACCGGCTGCTCACCGGACTCGGTGCGGACCGGCCGGACCAGGCCGACGCAGGAGAACGGCAGATCCGCCATCTCCTCCACCGGAACTCCGCGCGCCTGTGCGAGCGCGAGCACGTGGGCGAGCTCGTCGAGCCGGTCGGGGGCGACCAGGATGCGCCACGGCACCCGGCGCAGCAGCACCCGGGTGGCCTCCCCGACACCGGGCTTCACCATGATCACATCCGGGATGTCGAACTGGTCCGCGATGCGCTCGACCGCGGCCCAGCCGTCCCAGGTGGGTGTGCGGTCGGCGGACCACAGCCGCGGCCACTCGCGGTCGACCTCGTCCGCGACGTCGTCGAACCAGCCGACGATCGTGTCGACGAAGTGCTGCGACAGGTCGTGCTCGGCCAGCTCCCGGTAGAACTTCGCGCCGTGGAAGTCGTCCGGGCCGATGTGCTCGGCGTTCAGGACGGTGCGGCTGACCAGGCCGCTGACGGTCGAGTTCAGGCAGGCGCTGGGGATCAGGAAGTCGTCGCGGGTGCCGAACAGCGGCACGCACCGGGCCGGGTCCGCGAGCACGGCGAGGGTGTCGTCGAGGCGCAGGTCGGGCCCGAGCCCGCGCACCGCCTCGGTCAGCACCCTCGTCATCACGCCCTTGCCGGTCCAGCCGTCGACGAACTGGACCGCCTCCGGGGCGTGCCGGTCGGTGATGTGGCGCACCGCGTTCAGGTCGAGGCCCCGGTCCTTGATGACCGAGATCGCGTAGTGCGGGACGTCGAGGCCATGCCGGAACAGGTACCAGCGCCGCATCAGGATGCCGATCGGCGTGCCCGCCCGGGCGATCGAGGCGAGCACCGGAGCCGGCTTGGTGTGCCGGACGAGCTCGGCCACGATCCCGGTGGCCAGCGCCACCCGCCGCGCCGACCGTTCCAGCGCCTGCCGGTAGATGTCCAGGTACGCGGCGTCGGGCTGGTATTCGATCGGCAGGTCCTCGGAGTAGTGCCGGCCGGACTGGAAGCCCTCCTCGCGGTCCTCCGTCGGCCGTTCGAGGTTCGCGTCGCTCAGGTCGGTGAGCAGGAAGGTGACGTCCTCGGGCAGGTAGGAGCCGGAACCGATCAGCGGCCGGCCGCCGGGCCCGACGGGCTGGGAGAAGCTCATTCGGCGCCTTCCGCGGGGTGCCCACCGGCCGCCGGCACGGGGCGGGGAGGCACGTGGCTGGGAATGGTCACGACGGTCACCGGTGCACAGGCACCGAGGGCGGCGACGAGGCCGTCCACGGCGGGGGCGCCGGGCACCGGCCCGCGGCCGTCCAGGGCCGCGTCGACGACGACCACGATGTCCTCGTAGCGGCCGGGCGCCACGTTGTACACGTGGCTGACCCGGGACGGGTCGTCCGGCGCGGGGAAGATCAGCGCCGATCGGATGGCGTACCCGTCCACGTCGAGGGGGTGCACCGGCGAGCGGGTGGTCGACTGGTAGAGGATCCGGCGTTCGGTGCGCTCCGCCAGGCACTGCGCGAGACGCATCGGCACGTACATCAGCTCCTCGGTGCCCAGGACCAGGATGTCCCCGCCCGCGGTGGGGTCACCGCCACGGGCGGCGCCGATGCCGGCCAGCACCTCGCCGGCCACGGCGGGAAGCTCCGCGGTGAGCCGCTCCCGGGTGTGCTGGGACCATCCGTGCCGCGCACCGTCCGGCAGACCGGCGGGCCAGGGCACCGTGACCCGGGTGACCGCACCGGCGGCCGAGTCGGCGGGACCCGCGTCCCCGGCGGCGGCGCCACCGGGGACGTCAGCGCCAGCGACAGCAGCAGCGCCGCCTGCCGAGCCGTCGGCCGCGGGTCCGGGTGCCGGTACGGGCGCGGCGCCGGTGCCGGTGCCGCCGGTGTCGGCGCCGGTGCCGGTGCCGGTGCCGGTGCCGACGCTGCCGCGGATGCGGGTGGCCCGTTCGGTGATGTCCACCGGCACCGCGACGGTCGCCGCCACGAGGGAGACGACGTCGATGCGCACCCCCAGCTCGGCGGCGAGCGCCTCGAAGGCGTCCCGTGCGGCCGGTGGCCGGGCATCGACGAGCGCGGCGACGGCGTAGTCCGTCCGGGGGGCGAACGCGTGCAGGATGCGGATGGTGCCGAGCGCGGTGCGCCCGGTGGACAGCTCGTCGTCGACGAGGAGCAGCCGCCCGGGCTGTGCCAGCACGTCCGGGTCCTGCGGCATGAGCCAGTGGTGGGTCGCGTGCGAATGGGACTCGACGAACTCCAGCAGCGGCGTGCTGCCCGGAACCTGCCGGCGGGTCGTGTGCAGGTAGTGGCTGTTCGGCAGCCCGTCGGCGACCGCGTGGCCCAGCGCGGTGGCGGTCTCGCAGTAACCGATGACGATCGGCACCGGCGCCGCCGCGGGCCCCGGCCCGGCCCACCGGCCCGGCTCGGGCAGGGCCCGGACCAGCGCGGCCAGGCGGGCGCCGGCGTCGAGCGCGACCGCGGGTGGCACCGGCAGATGCTTGCCGAGCACCCGGCTGACCAGCAGATGGGCGCGCCGGGGGTTACGCCGCAGCGCGAGCCCCACCAACCGGCGCAGGGCCAGCTCGTCGAGCTCGTCGGCCGGCTCGCCACCGCGGATCTCCACGCCCAGGCCCAGGGCCTCCCACAGCCAGTCCTCGTCCGCGAGGTTCGCGGCCAGGTTCGCGGTTGGGGTCTGCGCCGGCGGGTCGGCCAGGTGATCGGTCGGCTGCTCCGCCGCGCCGTTGCGGGTGCCCTCGCCGGGCATGACCGCCGTCAACGGAGTGCGTCCTGGGTGGCTGCAAGGACGTCGACGAAGGTCAGGTGCTCGCGCAGCACACCGAAGGCCCGCGCGCGGCGCCGGACGGCCTCGGCCCACAACCGGTGCGGGCGAAGCTCGTTCATCTTGTTCTCATAGCTGCTGGCCCGAACCCCGCCCGCGTCGCCGGCAAGAATCACCTCCGCGTCCTCGTACTCCTCCTGGGTGACCACATGGAGCGCCTGTACCGCCGGCACGTGGCTCGGATGGATCACCGTCTTGCCGATCAGGCCGTTGGCCTTGTCGAGAACGACCTCGCGAATGAGGCGGTCCAGGTCGGCCGAGACGAGCTCGGACCGGATACGCGCTCCGCGCTCGCTGCCCTCAATCAGGTCCGCTTCCTCGAACGGCGTGACTCTCAGTGCACTGACAAACAAACGCTCCGGCTGCGCGAAGTACTCCCACACCGGCCCGGTGACAACATGGTCACCGCCCCGGGCGCAGATATTCACGATGTCCGCGATGCAGTCCCGGACCACGGCGATGTCGTAGATCGTGAGGTCCCGGTCACGACGTAACCCGAACAGCCCGGAGAGATCTGTGGCCCCCAACCGCACCGCAAGCACGTTGTCCGCGTGCTTGTCGATCAGGCGTCGCACCCCGCCCAGCGCGTCGACCCTGGTTTCGCGGAAAATGACCGACGGGCTCTCCAGCACCGGCATCGCCCACAGCGGGCGGCCGAGAACCTCCGAACCGCGCAGCACCTCCTCCAGCGCCGCCTCGCCGTTCTCAATTCCGAACTTCGGCAGCACGAAACCCGCGAGAAGCCCGCGCGCCGCCTCGCCCATACGGGCCAGCAGGGTCGACATCTGGGTGACGTTGCGTACTCGGATGAAGAGCAGCGGCACGCCGTCGCCACAGGTCGGCGGATCCTCGCCGAGATCCGCCAGGGCCGCGATCACGTTTTCCTCGGCGGCGACCACCTCGTGGTCGGCGATCGCGTCCTCCAGGCAGAGGACCATCGAGGTCACGCCGGCCGCCACCTGCCGCCGGACGTCCCTGGCCAGGCGCGGTCTGGTGCCCGGGGCGTAGAGGGTCGCGCCCAGGGCGGTGGCCACCAGTCGACGGTCGTCGCCCGCGACGATCTCCTGGGGAGCGCGGTGGAACAGCGCCCCGGCGGTATCGCCGTCGAGGAAGCTGAAATGACGCAAACTGCGCGCTCCTGTCAGATCGATCCGACGGTGAGACCGAGGGCGTGACCGTGCAGGTCGCAGGGCCTCCGGCCGGGCCTGGGGCCCGTGGCGCTGACGGTACCCCGACCTTTCCCCGATCCGGGACGAAACACCACACGACGACTGGGTGGACAACTCCTTGTCCGACGGCAAACGGGCCGCCGCCCCATGACAGGAGGCGACGGCCCGTTTCATCGACACGTCGTCGTTACCCACCGGGCGGAGCCGGTGGTTCACACCCCGGACCGCCCCGAACCGCTCCGATCAGATCCGGTCACCCACCGTGGACCCGCTCGCACCCGCCGGCGTGATCCCGACCGGATCACACGGCGCCGAACAACTTCCGGTAGAGGGCGCCGGCCTTCGGGTTCTGACCACCGTTCTGAATGGTCGAGCAGACGTTCCCGGGAGCGGCGTCATGGAAGTACGACTCGTACCCCATCACATCGGCGTTCGCCTTGAACGTGTCGTACATCTTCTGAATGTAGAAGGGGTTGTCGCCGCCACCGCCGCGGCTGCACGAGGCGACACCCCACTCCCCGACGCCGACCTTCTTGCCGTGCTCACGGGCGAAGTTGATGAGATAGCACAGGCCGTTCGGCGTGTTGCACTGCTTGTTCCACTCCGCCTCGGTCCTCGAGGCCGGGAACCAGTCGTAGGAGTCGATGCCCACATAGTCGACGTACTCGTCCCCGGGGTAGGCGGCCCACGGAGTCCCGGTCTTGGGCACCGGCGAGGCATGCGCGTTGAAGGTCCAGTCGATCTTCACTTCCGGATCCGTGGACCGGATGGCCGTGGAGATCTTGCGGAAGCAGTCACGGAACTCGGTGCCCGCGTTGTCCGCATGCCAGTACATGAAGGTCCCGTTGAACTCCCACCCGATCCGGACGATGGAAGCGGCCCGACCGTTGTTCTTCAGGAAGGTACCGAACGTCTTCCAGTACCTGTCGTATTCACCCCGGGCACACGCCGCGTTGTTGCCCTGTCCCTTCGGGAAGGTCGGCTGGCTGATGATCAGCGTGCCCTGGAAGCCCTTGTACAGGTCCAGCGGCCAGCGCGGCTCGACCATCGCGGACCACCCCTTGCTCCGGACGGTGAAGACATGCGCCACGTCGTTCGGCCGACCGCGCCAGTTCCCGAAGGACAGCACCTGCGCCAGGATGTGCGACGGGTAGACACCCGACATCCAGGGCAGCCCGGAGAGCTTCCCGGGCGTGGCGGGCGTCGACCCGGTGCGCGCCGACGGGCTCGGCGCCGCGCCGGTGGACGGAGCCGGCGTCACGGCCGGCTCGGCGGTCGCCGACTCCGCCGTCGCGGTGCCCTGCGTCTCGGCCGCCGGCGCGGTCAGCTCCGCGTCGACGACGTCGAGAGTGCCGCTCACCTCGAGCGCGTCCTGCCTGGCGGTCACCGTCACCCGGCCGGAGAAGCCGGCAGGCACCTGGAACCCGAGGATGAAGCGGCCGTCCGTACCAGGCTGAGCCGTCGCGGAACCGCCGAGCTCGGCGGGGGGGGGGGG
>NZ_ADGX01000143.1 GCF_000177675.1 Parafrankia sp. EUN1f | reverse complement strand
CGCCCGGTCGATGCGGATCACGGTGATCCCTTGGCTGCGGGGTGGTGAGGAGATGCTCGCGCTCGTCTTCACCGACATCAGCGACCTGCGCCGGGCCGAGAGAGAAGCACGCACGCTCTGCCAGCGGGCAGAGCGGGGCCGGGCCTGGCTGGCGGCCAGCGCCGAGATCACGACCAGCGTGCTCGCCGCCCCGGATCCGCGCGACGCGTTCGGTCTCGTCGCGCGGATCGGTCGGCGGGCAGCCGCCGCGGACATCGGCATGGTCGCCGTCCCCGACGAAGACGGCACTCTGGTCGTGACCGCCGCCGCCGCGGCCCCCGGCCTGCCCGCGGACGCCGAGTCGCTACGAGGGCTGACCGTCACCCTCGCCGCCGGTTTCCACGCGGACGTGCTTGCCGCGGGCCACGCCGTCGCGCTGGAGGGTCTGTCCCTGCGGGGTAACCGGGTCGTTCCCACCCCGGTGCTACCTCTCGCCGCGGCACTGGCCGTGCCGCTACGCCTCGCTCGGAACCCCTCGGCGATTCTGATCCTCGGGCACCGGACAGGCCCACTACGTCTTGCTGCGCCCGACATCGAGCTGGTCGAGGCCTTCGCCGCCGACGCCGCGCTCGCCCTCGAACTGGCCGAGGCACATCAGGAACGCGCCCGCCTCGCGGTCCTCGAGGATCGCGACCGCATCGCCCGCGACCTGGGCGACCTCGTCCTCCAACGCCTGTTCGCCATCGGCCTGCACCTGCAGTCCCTGACCCGCGCAGCCGGCGACCTCATCAACGCACGACTCACCGCGGCCATCGGCGCCCTCGACCAGACCATCGAGGAGATCCGCCACACGATCCTACGCGTACAGCCCGCATGAACCGGGCAGCACTTGGTCCACCGGCAGGTAACGCACCGCCTAGTAGGACTTTGTTAGGTGACTTCGGGATGTCGGATCGTTGCCGCTGGTAATGGTTCGTAGGGGCGGTGGCAGGTGCGGCAGGCGCCGGTCCAGACGTTGAGCAGGGTCTGGAGGTGTCGAAGGACTTGGTAGAGGGTCAGGCCGGCGCAGGGGCTTTTGGGGTGCGGCGGAGCTGGGTGCAGAGGGCTTGGGCGAGGCAGGCGAGGGTGACGTGTCGGTGCCAGCCGTCGAAGGAACGTCCCTCGTAGTGGTCGAGACCGAGGCCGTCGGTGAGCTCGCGGTAGTCATGTTCGATCCGCCAGCGCAGCTTCGCGAGCCGCACGAGACGACCGAGCGGGATGTCGGCGGGCAGGGTGGAGAGCCAGTAGTCGGTGGGCTCCGGCTCGCCCGGGGGCCATTCGGCGAGCAGCCAGCATTCCGGCAGGCTGCGGTCGGCGGCCCGTGGCACTGATCTTCCGGCGGGGCGGACTCGGAGGGCCAGGAACCTTGACCGCATCGCGGCGGCCGGGTTGTCCGGGCCGTGATGGGTGCCGCGTCGCCAGGTCACCCATCGTGCCGCGCTGCGGCCGGCGGCCAGGACCAAGGCCTTCAACGTCGACGGCGGGTCCGGATAGGCGGGCACTGGCGGGCGGCCGTTGCCGGAGTACGGCGCGGTCACCGGCTCGGCCGCGCCCGGGTGGGCGGTGGCGGTGTGGGTGACACCGAGGACGTAGACCAGGTCGCGTTCGGTCAGGCCTTGGCGGAACTCGGCGCAGTCGCCGTAGGCGGCGTCGGCGAGGACCGGCCGGCTGGGCACGCCCCAGCCGATGACCTCGTCGAGCATGTCCAGGGCCAGGCGCCACTTCTCGCGGTGCCGCGCGGTGTCGGGGATCCCGGCCCGTAGCCGGCGGGCGCGTACCGCGGCGGCCTCGTCCGGGTCCTCGACACCGGTGTCGGGGCGTGTCATGACGACCGTGTAAGCCAGAGGTGGACCATGATCGACCTACCTAATCTGATCGGGGTAGGTCGGAAAGGGACACCGAGTGACGCAGAGTACGACGTTTCGGGCAGACGATGAAGCGGCGCGGAGGATCTCCGATGCCTTTTCTCCCGAGGCGATTGATGTGTTGTTGAAGGACGCGAAAGCGACCGGAACACCGATCGACGGCGCCGATGGTCTGTTGAACCAGATGACGAAGGCTGCCCTGGAGCGGGTGTTGCAGGTCGAGATGACGGACCATCTCGGCTATGAGGTGGGTGACCCTGCGGGTCAGGGAACGGGGAACTCCCGGAACGGGAAGTCCAGAAAGACGGTGTCGACCCGGAACGGGCCTGTCGAGATCGAGGTGCCACGGGACCGGAACGGGTCGTTCGAGCCGACGATCGTGCCGAAGCGTGCGCGGCGTCTGGGGAATCTCGACGACATGGTCCTGTCGCTGTACTCCCGTGGGATGACGACTCGCGACATCGAGGCGCATCTGCGGGAGGTGTACGGCGTCCAGGCGTCACGGGAACTTGAGGTGGGGCCCGTTCTTCGGACAGTGATCCCTATGAGGGATAATTGATCTGTGAACGGAGGAGATCAATGAGTCAGTCGCGGAGACGGTTCACGCCCGAGTACAAGGACGAGGCAGTCAAACTCGTCATCGATTCCGGCCGTCCGGTGTCAGCGGTCGCGAAAGACCTCGGCATCAACGAGGGAACGCTCGGGAGCTGGGTCGCGACCTGGCGGCGAGCGCACCAGGACGAAGAAGAGCCCCTGTCGATGTCCGAACGTGCCCGGCTCCGGGAGCTGGAAAAGGAGAACCGGGAACTCCGGATGGAGCGTGAGTTCCTCTCAAAAGCGGGTGTGCCACGAACGCTGAAAGTTGCTTGTTAGCTGGGTGACGGACGGCGGTGCTGTACGAAAGATGGAGGATTGAAGGCCCTCCGGAGCCGCCCTTCGGGGGAGGCTTCAAACTGCCCTCTGCCGCGTTGACTGAAGACCGTCGTGGTGAGCGACGAGGGAAAAGGCGCACGTGATGCGTCAGGTGGGGTCCAGGAAGGCGTTGCATCGAAAGTCCCGCGAGGGATTCACCGTCTGATAGCGTCGTTATATCGAAGGACGTCGAGTTGCTGGTGCTGCGGCATGAGGTCGCGGTGCTGCGCCGCACCCAGCCCAAGCCGCGGTGGGACTGGGCAGACCGGGCGGTGCTCGCCGCACTGATCCGACTCCTACCCAGAGCGCTGCGAGTGCACCGGCTGGTCACTCCCGGCACCGTCCTACGGTGGCACCGCCGCCTGATCACACAGAAATGGACCCATCCACAGCGGATGGGTCGGCCACCGGTCGACACGGAGATCGTGACCCTCATCGAGCGGCTCGCGACCGAGAACCCGACGTGGGGCTACCAGCGGATCCGGGGCGAGCTGCTCAAGCTCGGTCACCGGGTGAGTGCCTCCACGATCCGCCGGGTCCTGAAGTCCCGGGGGCTGCCCCCGGCTCCGCAACGGCAGACCGACACGACCTGGCGGCAGTTCCTGCGCACCCAAGCCTCGACGATGCTGGCCGTGGACTTCTTCCACGTGGACTGCGCCGTGACGCTGCGGCGTCTGTACTGCTTCTTCGTCCTCGAGGTCGGCTCCCGCACCGTCCACATCCTCGGGGTCACCGCCCACCCGGACGGACCGTGGACCACCCAACAAGCCCGGAACCTGCTCATGGATCTCGGTGACCGGGCTGCCGACTTCCGGTTCCTGGTCCGTGACCGGGCCGGACAGTTCACCGCGTCGTTCGACGCGGTCCTCGCCGACGCCGGCATCACCGCGATCAAGATCCCACCCCGGACCCCGCGAGCGAACGCCTACGCGGAACGGTTCGTCCTGACGGTCCGGACCGAGGTCACCGACCGCATGCTGATCTTCGGAGAGCGGCACCTGCGCACCGCCCTGGCCGAGTACGCGGCCCACTACAACGGACGGCGGCCCCACCGCGGGCGTGACCTTCAGCCTCCACGGCCCGATCACCCTGTCGCGGTCCTCAGCCAGGAACGGATCAAGCGCCGGTCCGTCCTCGGCGGCCTGATCAACGAATACGAACGAGCCGCCTAAAAGACCAGGTCAAGGCCGGTGGCCGAGTTCTGGCACCCTACAGTCGCTGCTGCAGGGGCTCGCCGCGTGCTCGGCGTGCGGTTACGGCTACTATCGCACCTCGACACGGACCACGAACAAGAAGATCTACTACTACCGTTGCCTTGGTTCCGACGACTACCGCTACGAAAACGGCCGCGTGTGCTCGAACAAGCCGGTCCGCGCCGACTACCTCGACGACGTCGTCTGGGAACACATCACGAGACTGATCAGCGACCCGACCCTTATCCAGGCCCGCAACTCGGATCCCGCGAAACGCCAGCGCGAACAGGTCGAGCTCTCGCTCACGAAGACCACCACCGCCATCGCCCGCATGATCGAGGCGTTCCAGGAACAGCTGGTAACGCTCGACGAACTCCGCGCGCGAATGCCCGAGCTACGCATCCGCGAGACGAATCTCCGTGGCCAGCTCGACGCGCTCGACAGTCAGATCGCCGACCGCAACCTCTATCTCACCCTCGCAGCAGACCTCGAGGGATTCCTGGCACAGCTGAGCGAGAACGCGAACAGCGCCCAGATCGTCGACCGGCAACGTGTCCTGCGACTGCTCGTCAAGAACGTTCTCATCGACCCCGAAAAGATCACAATCCGCCATCGCATCCCACTTCGTCAACGAGCAGCAGACCACAGCACCCCGACCGCCAGCACCGACACGGAGGGTGACAGGAAGGCTGGTTGCCAAGTGCGTTGGGGGCGTAACATCACCCGTTCTCGCCAACCTGTTCATGCACTACGAGTTCGACCTGTTCCTGGCTCGGAGTTCCCGGCTATGCGGACGACGCGATCGTGCACTGCGCGTCGGAACGGGAGGCCCGCGTGGTGCTGGCCGCGCTTACCAGCCGGATGGAGGAGGTCGGGCTGCGGCTGCACCCGACCAAGACCAGGATGGTGTACTGCAAGGACAACAGGCGACGTGGCTCGCACGAGCACACCTCGTTCACGTTCCTGGGGTACACCTTCCCGCCCAGGGGAGCCAGGAGAGCCGACGGGACGATGTTCGTGGGTTTCCAGCCCGCGGTCAGCCCCGAGGCGCTCAAGAAAATGAGCCAGCGGGTCCGCCGATGGCGGATCCGCACGCGTACCAGGCACGACCTGGGCGAGCTCGCCGCGCTGATCAACCCGGTCGTGGCGGGCCGGATGAACTACTACGGCCGGTTCTACCGGTCGCAGCTGAATCCCCTCCTGCAACACATCAACACCTACCTGATGCGCTGGGCTGGCAAGAAGTACAGACGGCTCCGCGCGTTCAAGCGGTTCCAGGCATAGTGGTCCGGGCTCCTTGATCGAGAGCCCGGGCTGTTCGCGCACTGGGCCTGGGCACGCATGCCTGCCGGACTGCGATGAGAAGAGCGGAGTGAACCGGGAGGCTCACGCTCCGTTCTGTGGGAGCCCGGGGGTGCGATCCCCCCGGGCGACCCGACCAGCCGGTGCAGCGACCTGGCAGGGAGAGCTTTCAGCATGCGGGGACGAGGATCTCTGGCTCGGTCTTCTGCCGGACCTCCTCGACGGTCACGTCGGGGGCGAGCTCGACCAGGACGAGGCCGCCGCCGTGTGTTGCGGGTGTGACGTCGAGGACGCACAGGTCGGTGATGATGCGTTGGACGACGCCGCGGCCGGTGTAGGGCAGGGTGCACTCGCGGACCACCTTGTGGGTGCCGTCCTTGGCGACGTGCTCCATCAGCACGATCACCTTCTTGGCGCCGTGGACCAGGTCCATCGCTCCGCCCATGCCCTTGACCATCTTGCCGGGGATCATCCAGTTGGCGATGTCGCCCGTGGCCGAGACCTGCATCGCGCCGAGGATGGCGGCGTCGATCTTCCCGCCGCGGATCATCCCGAAGCTGGTCGCGGAGTCGAAGAATGAGGCGCCCTTGCGCACCGTGACGGTCTCCTTGCCGGCGTTGATCAGGTCGGGGTCGACCTGGTCCTCGGTCGGGTAGGCACCCACCCCGAGGATGCCGTTCTCGGACTGCAGCACCAGCTCGACGTCGTCGGGCACGTAGTTGGGCACCAGCGTGGGCAGCCCGATGCCGAGGTTGACGTAGTCGCCGGCGGCCAGCTCCGCGGCCGCGCGGGCGGCCATCTGCTCACGCGTCCACGCCATCGGCGTTGTCCTCCTTCTCCACCGTCGACAGCAACGCCGACACGAACTCCTGCACTGTGAGCGGCTCGATCGCGGGCTCGGTGGTCATCGCGTCGTCCTCTTCTCGATCCTCTTCTCGGCCGCCTGCTCGGGGGTCAGCGGCACCACCCGGTGCACGAACACCCCGGGCAGGTGGACGTGGTTGGGGTCGAGCTCGCCGGGCTTGAGGAGCTGCTCGACCTCGGCGATGGTGACCTGGCCGGCCATCGCGGCCAGCGGGTTGAAGTTGCGGGCGGAGTCCTTGAACACCAAGTTGCCGTGCCGGTCGCCCTTCCAGGCCCGGACCAGCCCGTAATCGGCCACGATGGCGCGCTCGAGCACGAACTCCTTGGGCCCCTCGGCGGTCTCGAAGACCTGGGTCTGCTTGGCCGGGCTGGTCTTCTCCACGGTGCCGGCGGAGTCGTACTTCCACGGCAGCCCGCCCTGGGCGACCTGGGTGCCGACCCCGGTGGCGGTGAAGAACGCCGGGATGCCGGAGCCACCGGCGCGCAGCCGCTCGGCCAGGGTGCCCTGCGGGGTCAGCTCGACCTCCAGCTCCCCGGCGAGGTACTGCCGGGCGAACTGCTTGTTCTCACCCACGTAGGAGGCCACCACCCGGCGCAGCCGGCCGGCGCCGAGCAGCAGCCCCAGGCCCCAGTCGTCCACGCCGGCGTTGTTGGAGACCACCTCCAGGTCCTTGGTGCCGGCCTCGAGCAGGGCCTGGATCAGCACCGACGGGATCCCGCACAACCCGAACCCGCCCACCGACAGCGTCGTACCGTCGGGGATGTCGGCCACCGCCTCGGCGGCCGACCCGATCACCTTGTCCACTCAGACCCCCTCAGGCCCCGTGCCGGAAAGGGGCTGCTTGGAAGCGAGGATGCGGCCGCGGGCCTCGCCGAATCCGAGCCGCCGGCCGTCGGCCGTCGGGGCGGTCGCGCGCAGCACGACCTCGTCGCCGTCCTCGAGGAAGGTGCGGGCTTGGCCGTTGACCTCGACCGGCTCCGCGCCGTTCCAGGTCAGTTCGATGAACGCCCCCCGCCGGCCGCGGGCCGGCCCGGAGATCGTGCCGGAGGCGAACAGGTCACCGGTCCGCGTGGGCGCCCCGTTGACCGTGAGGTGGGCCAGCATCTGGGCCGGGGACCAGTACATCGCCGAGTACGGCGGCCGGGAGACCACCTGTCCGTTCCACTCCACCTCCAGGTCGACGTCCAGGCCCCACGGCCGGTCGAGCGCGAGGTAGGGCAGCACGGCCGGCTCCTGGACCGGGGTGTCCACCCGCGCCCCCTCCAGCGCCAGCATCGGCACCACCCACGGGGAGATCGTGGAGGCGAACGACTTGCCGAGGTTCGGCCCCAGCGGGACGTACTCCCAGGCCTGGATGTCGCGCGCGGACCAGTCGTTGAACAGCACCACCCCGAACAGGTGCTCCTCGGCCTCCGCCACCGCGATGGGCTCCCCCATCGGGTTGCCGACCCCGACCACGAAGCCCAGCTCGGCCTCGATGTCGAGCCGGGTCGACGGGCCGAACACCGGCAACGGGTCACGCGGGCCCTTGCGCTGACCGGCCGGGCGGACGACGTCGGTGCCCGACACCACGATCGAGGCCGAGCGGCCGTGGTAGCCGATCGGCAGGTGCCGCCAGTTCGGCGTCAGCGGGTCGGGGCTGTCGGGCCGGAACAGCCGGCCCAGGTCCGCCGCGTGATGCTCGGAGGCGTAGAAGTCGACGTAGTCGGCCACCTCGAACGGCAGGTGCAGCGACACCGCGCCCAGGTGGTGCACCGCCGCCGCCGGCACCTCGGCCTGCAGCGCCTCGCTGATCGCCGTGCGCACTTCCACCCATCGCTGGGCGCCCTGGGCCATGAAGGCGTTCAGCGACGGCCGCGCGAACACCGGGTCGTCGAGCAGGAGCGCGAGGTCGACCACGTGGTCGCCGTACCGCACCCCGACCCGTGGATCCCGGCCGGGCGCGGAGTAGACGCCGTACGGCAGGTTGTGCAGCCCGAACAGGTCGTTCTCGTCCGCGGTCAGCGTGATCGTCTGGTCGTTCATGACAGGCCCTTCGTGAGGTCGGGGTCGAGCAGGCCGAGGTCGGCGAGTTCCTCGACCGGTTCAGTGACGGAGCAGGTGCCGAAGGAGCGGAACGTCTCCCGCACCCGAGTGGAGAGGGCACGGACCCGCTGGGTCACGCGGGCGCCGTCGCGGTCGGCCAGGATCTCGACGAGATCCGTCTCGTCGGCGCCGTCGAGGGCGGCTGCGGTGGCGGCGAGCAGGTTGAGGAACCCATGCTGCTCGAACCCGGTCTCGGGGTCGGTGTTGCGCAGGGCGTGGTGCAGCCCGGCCGTGGCCTTGAACGGCACCCCTGCCCGCACCGCCGCCAGGACGGCGCCGGCGAGCTCCTTCTCGTCGGGGTAGAGCTCCGCCCGGACGCCACCGGTGCGGAACTTCGCCAGGAAACGCGTGCCCGACAGGGCGGCCAGCACCGCGTCGCGCCGACTGTCACGGGGCACCTCGACGAAGACCGTCACTGAGGTGCGCCCCGCGAGAGCCTCGTCGAGGGTGGGTACGACGTCCTCCGGCTTCGTCTCGGCGGTCAACGCCACCTCGAGGCTGACCAGGTGCACAGCCGGGATCGCCTCTGCGGTCGCGACCGCACCGCCGACCGCGGGCAGCGGTGCGGTCAGCGACAGTGCGAGTGATCCGGGCGCACGACCGGCCACCAGCGGCGCCAGCGCGTCGAGGTCCTTGGCCGCCAGCACCAGAGCGCCGACGAGCCCGGCATGGGCTGAGCGGACGTGACGGACGTGTGCCGGCACCGCCTCGGCCAGCGGCAGGTTCCCGGGCGGAAAGACGGCGGCGTCGTCCAGCAGGCCGGTGAACAGGCTCATCTCCGGGCTGGTCATCCGTCGGTCGCTCCGGTCTCGCCGCGGTCGCCGCGCGCCCAGGAGTAGGCGTAGACCCCGTCGTCGGAGGCCCGGGCGGCCTCGCCCAGCTCGAGCGGCCGGAAGGTGTCGACCATGACGGCGAGCTCGTCGAAGAACTCGGCCCCGATGCTGCGCGCGTAGGCGTCCGGCTGCGGCCCGTGCGGATGCCCACCCGGGTGCAGGCTGATCGACCCCTGCCCGATACCGGAGCCCTTGCGCGCCTCGTAGTCCCCGCCGCAGTAGAACATCACCTCGTCGCTGTCGACGTTGGAGTGGTAGTACGGCACCGGGATCGACAGCGGGTGGTAGTCGACCTTGCGCGGCACGAAGTTGCAGATCACGAAGTTGCGCCCCTCGAAGACCTGGTGCGCCGGCGGCGGCTGGTGCACCTTGCCCGTGATCGGCATGTAGTCGTGCACGCTGAACCCGAACGGGTAGAGGCAGCCGTCCCAGCCCACCACGTCGAAGGGGTGGTGCGGCAGCACGTGCACCGTGCCCGCGATCCCGCCCGGACCGGGCCCCCGGTGCTTGAGGTAGACCTCGACGTTCTCCTCCTCCACCACCCGGGGCTCCGACGGCCCCCGCAGGTCCCGCTCGCAGTACGGCGCGTGCTCCAACAGTTGCCCGAACCGCGAGAGGTACCGCCTCGGCGGGGTGATGTGGGAGTTCGCCTCGATCGCATAGATCCGCACGGTGCTTTTCGGCACCACCCTGTAGGTCGTCGCGCGTGGGATGACGGCGTAGTCGCCCTCGCCGACCTCGAGGTCGCCGAACACGGTCTCCACGACCGCCTCCCCCGCTTCCAGGTAGAGGCACTCGTCACCGATGGCGTTGCGGTAGTACGGCGACACAGCGTCGGCCACCACGTACGAAAGCCGCACGTCGGCGTTGCCCAGCAGCAGCCGGCGCCCGGTCACCGCGTCGACCCCGCTCGCGCCCTCCTCGAACAGCTTGTGCGTGAAGAGGTGGATCGGGATCAGCGGGTGGTTGGGCAGCGTGGACTGGTCGGGCAGCTCCCAGACCCGGTACTCGCTGATCGCCGAGGGGATGTGCCGGTGGTAGAGCAGCGAGGAGTCGGACGAGAACCCCTCCTCCCCCATCAGCTCCTCGTAGTACAGCGACCCGTCGGGGGCACGGTGCTGGGTGTGCCGCTTGGGTGGGACGAACCCCGCGGAACGGTAGAACGGCATGTGGATCTCCTCCTCGGATGGCCTGGGCCTCGACCTCAGCGGGCGACGCAGAGCGCCCGCTCGGCGGCCTCTGCCAGGTCGGCGGCCCTGTCGGACGTGGTGGCGGAGGTGATCACGGCGGCGACATGGCCGTCTGGGCGGACCAGCCAGGTCTCCCCCGGCCGGGCGCCGAGCGCGGCTGTGAGAGTGCCGCCCGGGTCGATGTCGGCCAGGCGCAGTACCCGGGTGGGGGCGTCGGTGGCCTCCTTGAGTACGACGGCGGTCTCGTGGGCGTCGACTCCGTCGGTGGTCAGTGCCAGCAGCCCGTCGCGGACCAGCTGGCGCAGCCGCATCACGTCGGGGCGGACCGTCACCGTGATCGGGGCGTCGGGAATGAGCACGCCGGGGACCGCCACGGGCATCTCACCGCGTGGCGGCCGGCCGGCGAAGCGGCGCCCCGGGTCGGCGGTGGTCAGCGGTGAGTCGACGTACCAGAAAGGCTCGGCGAACCGGCCGCTGTCGACGCGCGCCTGGGCGTCGGGAGCTCCGACGGCCTCCTCCAGCAGGCGGCGGCGGGCCTCCCACTCGGCGTCGTCCTGCGGCACCAGGAAGCGCATGGTGTGGCTGGTGACCTCGAGGTTCTCGTGTGCCGCGGCGAGCCGCTCGGAGTCGTAGCTGCCGAGCAGTGTCTCGGTGGACCAGCCGTGCAGCACGAAGGCGAGCTTCCAGGCGGCGTTCTCGGCGTCGGCGACACCGGAGTTGAGGCCTCGGGCGCCGAAGGGAGCGACCAGGTGGGCGCAGTCGCCGGCGAGCAGCACTCGGCCGACACGCATCCGGTCGACGCTGCGGGCGTGGAACCGGTAGATCGACTTCCACACGATCTCGTACGGGCGGTCGCCGATGATCTGCCGGATCCGGGCGTCGAGCCGGCCGTCGGCGGCCTCGGCGTCGAGGTCGAACTCCGCCGGTACCTGCCAGTCGATGCGGAAGGTGGCGTCGGGGCAGGGGTGGATGAGGACCTGCCGGCCCGGATTCCAGTCGGGGTCGAAGTAGAAGCGGCGCTCGGTCTCCCAACCGGGTAGGTCGGCTCGGATGTCGCAGATCAGGAAGCGGTCGTCGAAGGTCTGGCCGTCGAAGGTCACCCCGAGCAACTGGCGGACGCGGTCGCCTCGCGCGCCCGCGGAGGCGACGGCGTACGCTGCCCGCACCTGTGTCTCGCCTGCGGGCGTGGCGCACGTCAAGGTGACCTCCTCCTCGGTCTGCTCGATGCCGACCACCTCACAGCCCCAGCGGACCTCGATGAGTGACTGGGTGGCGATCTGCTCGTCCAGCACCTGTTCGGAGTGGCACTGGGAGACGTTGACGAAAGCCGGCAGCGGCGAGTGACCGCGGTCGACGAAGGACCAGTGGAAGAGCTCCTGGTCGCGGTAGAAGGTGCGGGCGGTGGTCCAGGTCAGGCCGTCCTCGGCGATCCGGCCGGCACCGACGCTGGCCCAGATGTCGAGCACGTCGCGCTGCTGGCAGATCGCCTTGGACCCCACGGCGTCGCGCTCGGGGCGGGCGTCGAGCAGGACGACCGGGATGCCCCAGCGGGCCAGCAGCAGAGCGGTGGTCTGGCCGACCGGGCCGTTGCCGATGACGGCGACCGGAAGGCCGGTGTAGCCGGGCAGGCTCATCGGACTCATCCCTGCAGCTCGTCCCAGACCTCACGGTCGCGCTCGGCGGTCCAGATGCGTGGCCAGTCGATGCCGTCCAGCTCGTCCCAGACGCGCTGGACGTCGAAGGGAAGGCAGTGCTCGAAGATCGGCCAGGCGCCGAACTTGGGGGCGAGCGCCTGGTGGGTGGCCTCGAATGCTTCCTTGAGGCTTCCGCCTCGAGCGTGCACGGCACCGACCTTCTCGCGCATGACGAGCAGGAAGGAGCGGGTCTGCTCGATCGCGGCGTCGACCGCCTCGCGGCCTCGCGGGACCGCGCCGCGGCCGCCGACCAGCGCCTCGGCGCCGAAGGCCTTCACCCGGTCCAGGGTGCCGGTCGACCAGTCGGTGTGGAAGGCGTCGCCGGTGTAGAGCGCGGCTTCGGCCTCGACCAGGTCGCCGGCGAAGAGCACCTTCTGTCGCGGCAGCCAGGCGACGATGTCGCCGGCGGTGTGGCCGCGGCCGCAGTACTGCAACACCAGCTTGCCGCGGGCCCCGCCCAGGTCGATCGTCATCGAGTCGCTGAAGGTGACCTCCGGCCAGGTCAGACCCGGGATCGTGTCGGGCTCACGGAACAGCCGTGGCATGCGGCCGAACTCGCTGTCCCAGTCCTGCTTGCCGCGCTCCTTGATCAGCTTCCAGGTGTTGTCGTGGGCGATGATCACCTCGACGTCGAACGCCGAGGCTCCCAAGACCCGGACGGCGTGGTAGTGCGAGAGCACCAGGTACTTGACCGGCTTGTCGGTGTGCTCGCGCAGCTTGTCCAGCCAGTCGCGCGCAGCGACGGGAGTGGCGCGGGCCTCGAAGGCGACGAGGAAGTCCTCGCCCTCGATGGCGCCGACATTGGGGTCGCCCTCGGCGGTCAGGGCGTAGACGCCGTCGGCGAGGACCTCGAGGGTCTCGGTCTTCTCACCCAGGTCGGTGGAGGAGGCGAAGGGCTTGGCAGCCATGGCGGTGGTCCTAATGAGTTCTGGGAGTCAGCCATCCGGCAGACTCCGGGCGGTAGCCGCCGGCAGGTGAGCACTCGTTCGTCCCGGACTCGAGTCCTGACGAAAGACCGTGCCCATGCCGGTCAGGCCGGGAGAGTTGATCGCTGATGGGATGTCGTGCCTGCTGCTTGCGGCGTGAGCACTGTGTTCATGAGGTCGCTGATGGTTCTCCCGCAGGCTGCTCATGGTGATCGGCACGAGGCGAGGGAGGGACGTTGCGGCTGTTCGTGGGCGATGATTGAGCCGAGGATCATCACGACGTGGAGGTGATGGATGCCTCCGGACGGCGGCTGGCGAAGGCCCGGCTGCCCGAGGGAGTGACCGGCATGACCCGGCTGCACGCGCTGGTCGGCGAGCATGCCGGTGACAACCCCGACGACGTCGAGGTGCTCGTCGGGATCGAGACCGACCGCGGGCCGTGGGTGGCGGCGCTGGTCGCCGCTGGCTACACCGTGTTCGCGATCAACCCTCTGCGGGCGTCGCACTACCGGGCGCGGCACACCGTGTCCGGGGCCAAGAGCGACGCCGGCGACGCGCACGTGCTCGCGGACATGGTCCGCACCGACGCCCACCAGCTGCGGCCAGTGGCCGGCGACACCGCCACCGTCGAGGCGGTCAAGGTCGTGACCCGCACTCACAAGACGTTGATCTGGGAACGGACCCGTCATACCCAGCGGCTGCGACACGCGCTGCGCGACTACTTCCCCGCCGCGCTGGTCGCGTTCGAGGACCTCGGCGCCGCCGACACCCTGGAACTGCTGGCCAAGGCCTCCACCCCCGCTGAAGCCGCCCGGCTGACTGTCAGCCAGATCAGCGCCGCCCTGCGCCGCGCCCGCCGCCGCGACATCCCCGCGAAGGCCGCCGCGATCCAGGCCGCGCTGCGCGCCGAGCACCTCGGCCAGCCTGACGTCGTCACCGGCGCCTACGCCGTCTCGGTCCGCTCCCTGGTCGCGGTGCTGACCGTGCTCGACGACCAGGTCAAGTTCCTGCAGGGACAGGTGGAGGAACATTTTGGCCGGCACCCGGCCGCTGAGGTCGTCGGGTCCCGGCCAGGGCTGGGACCCGTCCTCGGCGCCCGGGTGCTCGCGGAGTTCGGTGACGACCCCGACCGCTACGCCACCGCCAAGGCCCGCAAGAACTACGCCGGCACCTCGCCGATCACCCGCGCCTCCGGCAGGAAGAAGACCGTCGCTGCCCGGCACGTCCACAACGACCGGCTCATCGACGCCCTCATGACCCAGGCCTTCACCAGCCTGCGGTGGTCGCCCGGCGCCCGTGCCTACTACGACCGGCAGCGAGAACGCGGAGCCAGCCACAACGCCGCCCTGCGCCAGCTCGCCAACCGCCTCGTCGGCATCCTGCACGGCTGCCTCAAGGCCGGCGCCCTCTACGACGAGGCGACCGCCTGGCCGCCAGGCGTCGAGAAGATCGCTGCTTGGCACTTCAGCTCCTGGGATGTCTTTCGGGACGGAAGGGGGATCGGGTCGGGCGGTCGGTTCAGGACGCGTGGGTCCGGGTGTCGCGGGCCACGACGGCGAGACAGCCGAGGCTGACCAGGGAGACGACGACGAGGTACGCCGTCACCGGGGCGGAGGAGTCTCCGGCGGCGTACAGCGCCGTGGCGAGCGTCGGGGCGAGTCCGCCGCCGAGGACGGAGCCGATCTGGTAGCCGAGGGAGGCGCCGCTGTAGCGGACCTTGGCCTTGAACAGGTCGGAGAAGAGCGCGGCGATCGGGCCATAGGTAACGCCGAGGAAGAACGCGGTTCCAAGGATGCCGACGAGGATCAGCGCCGGGCTGGCGGTGTCGACCAGCGGGAACAGCACGGCCATCCAGCCGGCCAGGCCGGCGGAGCCGAGCAGCAGCACGCGGTGCCGGCCATGGCGGTCGGAGAGCGCAGCCGCCCACGGGATGACAGCCAGCCAGGCCACCGCTCCCACCAGCGTGAGGGTGAGCATCAGGCTGCGCTCGAGCCCCAGGTTGTTGGTGCCGTAGCCGAGTAGGTAAGCCATGAAGATGTAGCCCACGGTGTTGTTGCCCATGAAGCCGCCGGCGGCCAGCAGGACCTGGCGGGGGTGCTCCTTGAGCACCGTGACGATCGGCATCCGGGCCTCATCGCCGGACTCCTTGACCTGCTCGAACTCGGGGCTCTCGGTGATGTTGAACCGGATCACCAGGCCAATGACGACGAGCAGGGCGCTGGCCAGGAAGGGCACGCGCCAGCCCCAGGCGGCGAAGGCCGCGTCGCTGGTGGTGGCCGAGAGGGTGAGGAAGACCAGGTTGGCCAGGATCAGGCCACCGGGGACGCCCATCTGCGGAAAACTGCCGTATAAGCCCCGCTTGTTGGCCGGGGCGTGCTCGACGGCCATCAGGACGGCGCCGCCCCATTCGCCGCCGACGCCGATGCCCTGGATGAACCGCAGGGTGACCAGCAGGACCGGGGCCCACACACCGATCGCGTCGTACGTCGGCAGCAGGCCGACGCCCGCGGTGGCGACACCCATCAGGACAAGGGAGGTGACCAGCATCGACTTGCGACCCACCCGGTCGCCGAAGTGACCCATCACCACACCGCCGAGCGGACGTGCCAGGAACCCGACCGAATACGTCGCGAAGGCAGCCAAGGTGCCCGCGCCCGACGAGAACGTCGGGAAGAAGAGCGGGCCGAACACGACGGCGGCGGCCATCCCGTAGACGAAGTAGTCGTACCACTCGATCGCGGTGCCGACGAAGCTGGCCGCGGCCACCTTGAGCGGGCTCGCCCGGCGGGTGGTTCCGGTCGGCACGGCGGTCGAGGCCGCGGAGGGCATCAATGTCATGAGTGGCTCCAGGGGTACTGGTTCGAGTCCGGTGGGATCGACTTCCGGATCAATGTGACAGCCGTCACCTATGTTGGAAAAGGACAGGAATCCTAGGAACTACATAGGATAAGCTTATGAAGCCGGTCCGTTTTTCTCTCCGCCAACTCGAGTACTTCGTCGCGATCGCCGACGCCGGCACGCTCAGCAAGGCCGCCGAGCGGCTGCACGTCTCACAGCCCAGCCTGTCCGCCGCGCTGACCGACCTTGAGCGGGCTCTCGACGTACAGCTCGCGGTCCGTCGAAAGGCGCACGGAGTCACCCTTACGCCTTCAGGGGCACAGGTGCTCCGCTACGCCCGCGACCTGTTGCAGCGAGCCGAGGACCTCAAGAGCGTCGCGTCCGGCGGCGACGCCCTGACCGGAACGCTGTCCCTCGGCTGCTATGTCACGCTGGCGCCGACCGCACTCCCCTCGCTACTGGAAGGCTTCACCGACCTTTACCCCGGTGTCACCATTGACTTCACCGAGGGCACCCAGGACGTGCTCCAGCGGCTACTGCTCGGCGGCGAGCTCGACCTGGCCATTCTCTACGACATGGAGGTCATGCCCGAGATGGCGCGGGCCGTCATCGAGACCCGCCGCCCCCACATCCTGCTCCCGGCCGACCACCGTCTCGCCGACGCCAACGCCGTCTCGCTCGCCGACCTCGCCGAGGAGCCGATGATCCTCCTGAACGCACCACCCAGCTCGCACAACACCCTCAGGATCTTCGAACGATTCGACGTCACCCCAAACGTTCGCTATCGGCCGAAGACCTTCGAGCTCACCCGAGCCCTGGTGGGTCACGGCATGGGCTACGCCTTGCTCGTCCAAAGGCCCGCGAACGACCGCACGTACGAGGGCCACCAGGTCATCATCAAGGAGATCGCCGAACCCGTCGACGAGTACCGGATCCTCGTTGCGTGGCCCAAGGGCATGAGCCTAAATCGGCGCGCCCAGGCGTTCGTCGATTACTGCCGCCAAAGGCCGTCAGACACGGCGCAAGACTGAGCCGCGCTACGCACCAGCACCCGCCGTTGTCAACGAGGGGGCCCCAACTCCTGAAGCCCCGAGCTCCATGTCCATAACCTGCACCTGCACCAAGGGGACGTCGGGTAGACCTCCACAGTGGCGGTCCACCTCCCGATTGGACAGGAGGACCTGCCCGACATCCTCCGTGCCGCAGCACCAGCCGCTCGACCTCGCGGTACACAGTCTCGCCCGTGGCCGGCGCGTCGACGAACAGCAGGAGCTGGTGATCTCCGAGAGCCGACACGGTTTGAACCGCACGTTCAGGCGCCCGACCGTCGACCGCTTGAAGCGAATCGCATTCGCACGACGGACGCACGCCTCCCTCTAGGGACATCGCCCGCTTTCCTCCATGCGGGGTCGAGCGAAACGGCTGCGCGGTTGGGTGGCCGTGAAGGTGGACGGCTGGAGGAAGGACATCGCCTGCTTGGCGCGTGTCCGCAGCAGCCTCCGTTACCCTGCCCGGCGCGAGCACGAACGGGTTCAGCACCTACCCCGAGCCCAAGTCGATCATCAACTGCTGACGAGGAGCCCTCTCTTGAGACAGGTTGCGGCGCAACAGATGCAAAGAGGACCCCTCGCCGAGCCGATACGGCTAGGGGCGCAGCTCGGGCCGCGGCATGTCACTGGCCCGGTAACGCAGATAGTTCGAGGTGTCGGTGCCGGTTTCAGCCGCGCGGTCTGTCATTGCCGCAGGGCTGGTGCTCGGCCAGACCCCGACGCTCAGGCGCCGATCCATGGTCTCGATCGCGGCGATCTGCTCACTCGTGGTGAAGTTGCAGTGCCCCGGGGCGGCGGTATACGTCTGCCGGAGCAGCGCACCTTCGTGGTTGGCTCGCACCCGGTCCGCGTACGCCGTCTCCAGGTTCGGGAAGACGAGGTTATCGCCGGTCGTGTGCACCGTCAGCAACGGCACCCGCAGCTCCCCAGTCGGGGCGTAAGCGTTCATGGCGTCGATCGCCTGCGGGTCCGACGGCGCGACCCTCGGCGCGGACTCGAGCGCGTCCAGGTCCTCCCCCAGATCAAGTCCAGCTTCCCGGTATAAAGCGGCGACCTCCGCCTTTGGACCGCTGCCGAGATCGGCGTACAGATCCCGATAGTTCACCCCGCTGTTCCACGAGAATGGGCCACCCGCGGCTGCCTCCATGTCGGCGCGAACCAGCGTCTGGAACCCTGCGAACACGCTGACAAACGAGTGGAACTGATTGATCTGCTGCGCTTCGTAGTCGTGTCGGCCCGGCTCGTCCGTCCCCAGATCCGACCACGGCGGCAAGGTCGCGAACGACGCCGCGAGCGCGAGCCGGGCCCGGCCCTCCGAGGTCTGCTGCGCGGTCCGCGCTAGCGCCGCCCAGTAATCGGCTGCGGCGGCCGGGTCCTCTGCGCCGACGAGGGGGACTGTCCCGTCGGGATCGAGGAGAGCCCGCATTGTGAACGCGCCATCAAGATAGGAGTTGAACCACGGCACGACGCCGGCGGTGTCGGGGCACATGGCGACCGCGCCGTCGATCCGGTCCCCGGCCCGCTCAGCCAGGAGCGTCGTGATCTCCCCGCCCATGGAATGACCCCAGGCGATCACCCTCCGCGGCGCACCAACCTGTTCGGCGAACTGGTCGATCGTTGCGATCTGGGAACCCAGCGCGGCCGGGGTCTGCCACCCGGGGCCGGGAAAGGAAGACCCCGCAAGGGCGTACCCGTCCGCGAGAAGCGCCTTACCGACCTCCTCGTTACTGACATCCTGCGCAGGGTTTTCCGGCCTGGAGGTGTAACCGTGGGAGTAGAGTAAGAGGGTACCGTTCCAGTCCGAGGGCACCTCAATGAGGTAGTCTGACCCGTCGGTAAGCGCACCGGTAATGATGCGGGCGCTGTTGTCCACGCCCGCGGCAGCGCCGCCGCCGGCCAGTACGGTGAGTGTCAGGGCTGCGGTGCCCGCCGCGGCGAGTGTCTTCTTATAGCGCATATTGTTGGATCTGCCTCTTCTTCGAAGATGCCGTCGCTCGACAGCGCGGGTATTTTGAGGGCATCGGTGCAGTCGGGCACCGCCACCACACCAGCTTGATCAGCCGGACCGCGAGCGCTGAGAACCGCTGCGACGGCGCCAAGTGCGTGGCGATCATGGGTGTTTCCCGAACTCCTACCCACTATGGTCGCAGTCACATGTCCCAGGAAAGAACAGTTAACCTCTGATATTCATAAGGAAAGTCGATGAGCGTCGGCGCGTTCGTCGAGCACTCCGAGGAGCTTGCGGGCGACGCCGGCGATGACCCGGCCGAACGCGGCGGTGCCGGGCACGAGCACGGTCTGCTCGTCGAGGACACGGATCAGCTGGGCGGACAGGGTTTTCGCGAGCTGTGGCGAGCGGGGGTGCATCGCCTCGGCGATGCCGGCCTCGCCGAGCTGCCGCCAGGCGGCTGGGGTGGGCGCAGCGGCGAGGATCTCGAGGATGCCGGGCCGGTGGATGTGCCTGCCCAGCAGGCGTTCCGCGGCCGGGTGGATGTGCAGCAGGGCGTCACGCAACCGGTTGGTGAGCCGGGTGGCTTCGGCCGCGAGATCACTGTCGTAGCCGACCAGCACGGTCAGTCCGGCCAAGGTCTCGTCGTCGGTGCCGACCCGACGCAGGGTGTAGGGCAGTTCTGGCGGCGTCGGCGATGACGTAGGCGTCGCGGGCGTCGGTCTTGGACTCGCCGGGGTGCAGGTCCGCCAGGCGGCGCATCGCCAGTCCTGGCAGGTAGGCGACGTCCAGGCCCATCTGCCGGGCGACCGCGATCGGCAGGGCTCCGATGCTCGCGGGTTGGTCGACGATCACCAGCACTCGTCCAGCCTCGGCGAGCTGGGCGAAGACCTGCCGCAGGGCGGGCTCGTCCTTGGGGAGCGGCCGGTCGTAAATCTTCTTCCCGGCCGGGTTCAACGCGGTCGCGTGGTGGGTTTCCTTGCCGACGTCGAGCCCGCAGAACACAGAGTAGGGTTCGGTCGGGTTGTTGGTCTCCTCCAAGCGGATCACCTTCTGTGGCGGGGTCCAGGCCGACCATGAACAGCGCCGGCAGCCACGTTACGAGCAGGCATCACTCACACCAGGTCTCTATCAGCGGTCACGTCCGTCCGCCGTCTCCGGTGACAACACCCCAGGTCATGAGCGACAGGGGCGATCAGTCATGCCGGAGACGGTGGCCCGAACGGCCCCTTTCGGGCCTGCGAGCAAGGTAACTGTGAGTCTGGTCGGGCGGCCCTGGCTGGGGTTGCTGTAAGGATCGGCGCCGGCGTTCCGGCGTGACCCGCAAGGTAACTGGCGACCTGTTCATCGGTCGGCCGTGGCCCCGAGATGTCTGCGGGAACGTCGACGCCGGCATGGCCCACGCGTTGGCTTGATCAGCAGCTTGTCCGCCTGACCCGGCGTGACCCGTCACAGTTCCGCCACGCGGTGCCTCCAGCCCGGCCGACCCCGATAAGCTGCTGGACAAGGAGAACATGCGCATGCCCCTGCTCGCGGACCAGATCGACGGTGTCGTCGGCGTCGACACCCACCGCGACACCCTCACCGCCGCAGTGGTCGGTCCGATCGGCGCGGTCCTCGCCAACGCGCAGGTGCCCGCGGACGCCGACGGCTACGGGAGACTGCTCGAACTCGCCCGTCAGCACGTGCCCGGCAGACGGTGCTGGGCACTGGAAGGCGCCGGCAGCTACGGCGCGGGCCTGGCCGAGTTCCTCGACACCGCCGAAGAACAGGTCATCGAGGTCTGCCGGCCCAAGCGTCCGGCCACTCGTGGAGGCCGCAAGACCGACGCTCTCGACGCCGTTCGCGCGGCACGTGAAGCGTTTACCTCAGAACATCTGATCCACCCGCGCCGCCGCGGTGAACGCGAAGCACTCCGGGTCCTGCTCGCCACTCTCGCCGGCGCCGTTCTCGCCCGGACAGCGGCAGTCAACCAGCTCAAGGCACTGATCGTGTCCGCGCCCGAGGCCCGCCGCACCGAGCTACGCGGTCGCACGACCAGCCGGCAGATGGCCTACTGCCAGGCACGGACCCGCGCACCCCGATGACGGGATCGAGCTCCGCGCGACCGTGCGGGCGCTGCGATGCACCACCGAACGGATCCAGACGTTGACCACGGAAGCCAAGGAACTCGAAAAAGTGCCCCTATGTCCTTCGTCAAGCCGGTGAGGGGGTCGGGGCCTGGTAGAAGGTGCCGTTGCGAAGCATCGCGTAGAGCACGTCGATCCGGCGCCGGGCGAGGCAGGTGAGAGCGGCGACGTGATGTTTGCCTTCCGCGCGTTTCTTGTCGTAGTAGGCCCGGGACGGGGGTTCGCGTAGGGAGGCGAACGCGGCCAGGTAGAAGGCGCGTTTGAGTTGTTTGTTGCCGCGTCGGGAGGGGTGTTCCCCTCGGATGGAAGAGCCCGATGCCCGGGTGGCGGGGGCGAGACCGGCGTAGGCGGCCAGGTGCCCGGCGGTGGGGAAGCTGCTGGCGTCCCCGACGTCGATGAGGATGCGGGCGGCGGTCCTGACCCCGATACCGGGCATGGAGGTCAGGACCTTGGAAAGAGGGTGGGCCTCCAGAAGCTCCGCGATCCGGTCCGCGAGGAGTTCCGCTGGTCATGGACGGCGGTCAGGGGAACGGGCCAGGCTGGGAATGGATCAGAATCGCCGCGTCGGTGCCGGGT
>NZ_ADGX01000144.1 GCF_000177675.1 Parafrankia sp. EUN1f | reverse complement strand
AAGATCAACCCCAGCACCAGGAAGGCGAGCAGTACGTCGTTGCCCGCGGGACTTCCGACCTCGGCGTGATGATGGAACGCGTAGGCCAGCAGCACGACGCCGGCCACCATGAGGCCCACCCCGCTCCAGCCGCCTCGGCTGATGTGCTCCCCCAGAAGCCTGCGGGCCAGCAGGGTGAACACGATCATGTCGAGCGCCATGACCGGCGCCACCAGGGCGACCGGTGCCACGGACAGCGCGTAGACCTCCAGCAGGAACGACCCTGCCTCGACGGCCAGGCCGACCAGCCACAGCGGACGGGTCGCGAGGCGCGCGAGCAGCCCCAGGCCAAGCCCGGTTCCGGCTTCCTCCCTGCGCGCGGCCATCGCCTGAATCAGCGGAGCGACCCCATACAGGGCCGCGGAGACGACGGTTGTAGGCAGCCCGACAACAAGCGCCGTGTTCATGCTCGGCTCACCCCCGCAGCGTCCCATCCGCCTATGACGGCATCCGAGCCGGGGTAGGTCACCCCGACTCGGGTAACTCGCTGCCTCACCAGTTGGCGCCCAGGCCCACCTGTGCAAGAGCTGCGCCGAATGCCTGCTCCCACGCCTGGGGGGTGCCGACAACGCGCTCCGAGGGCGGCTTGACTCGATCCAGGCAGGCCAACGCCGACCGGGTCAGGGACAGCGAATCCGTACTCGTCACCTCGGCGTGACCGCGGTCGAGCTCCTTCTGGAGGTTGTCCCGCCCATGCCCGGGCACGACGTCCATCAGCAGCAGATCGCGCCCGATCACACGGGCCTCACTGCAAGTGTCTCCCGATGAGGTGACCACAAGATTACTGGCAGCCATCAGTTCAGGAATCCGGTTGGTAAATCCGAACGGGATCACCCGGTGGTCCCGTTCCGCGAGCGCGGCGAGCTGGCCGGCGAGCTTCTCGTTACGCCCGGCGACGGCGAGGACCCAGACACCGGCGGCGGCAAGCGCCTCGGCCGCCTCCACCAGCGGGCCCAGGCCCCAGGAACCGGACATGAGCAGCACGCACCGGCTCTCCAGCGGAATACCGAGACTGCCCCGGGCCTCTTCCTGGGTCGGCGGGTCGTAGAAGGGCGTCCGCACCGGTGTCGGCACCACGGCGACCCGCGCCTGCGGCGAGAACCTGCGCACGTAGCGGGCAGCGGTCTGGGACGTCACGAGGAACAGGTCGGTGTTCTCCTGAACCCAGATCCGGTGCACACAGCAGTCGGAGGAGAACACCGCGGTAACCAGGCCCGGGAACTCCGGCTTGAGCCGGCTGACCGCCGCCGCCGCGGAGGCGAAAATCGAGATGACCATGTCGACCGGCTGGGCCTGCAGATCCTCACGCAGGCGCGGCACCAGAAACCTGCTGGACGTCTGCTCGATCGCGCGGGCCACGCGGCCCCCGGTGCGGAGCTGGGAGAAATGTAGCGCGTCGTAGACACCGGGAATGGCGATCAGGCCACGGAAGACGTTCTGCCCCAGCGCACCGTTGCGGCCATCCGTCATGCGCAGGCTGTCCGCCGTGCGAGTGGTGAACCCGCGGCGTTCCAGCGAGGTCGTGCAGGCCTCCGCCATCACGTCATGGCCCATTCCGAGTGAGCCGGAGAGCAACAGCACGTTGCCTCTCCGCGACTCGGCCCCGCTTTCCGCGAGGGTCTCGTTCACAGTTCCACTGATCTCGTCCATCTTCGTCACGCTCACTCCGATGAGGCCGCGGAGACGCCGAGATCCCCGACGGATGGCGCAGCCGCCGCAGGTGGCTGCCGGTTTGCCTGATACCACTCGATGTACTGCCGAACCCCGTCCCGGAACGGCGTTGTCGGTCGCCAGCCGAGAAGGTGCGCGGCACGTTGCGCGGAGATCTCCCGGCCACGGAAGTCCCCCGGCCGGGCGGGAATGCGCTCGATCGCCACCGACGGGAAGTACGCCTGGACAGCCTGCGCCATCTCCAGCACACTCACCCGCTCGTTGCCCTCGAGCGCGATGGTCGTGTTCTCCGCGGCATCCGCGAGCGCGAGCACGTGCGCATCCGCGAGATCACGAACGTAGACGTACTTCCGGAACTGCCTGCCGTCACCCGCGACGGTCAGCGGGCGGCCGGCCATCGCGTTGTTCACGAATCTCGCGAGGACCAGCTCTTCGCGCATACCGGGGCCGTAGGGGATGCCGTACCGCAGGATCGTGAACGCGAGCCCGTAGGTCTGCAGATAGCTCTGCAGCAGCAGTTCGGCCGCCAGCTTGGTCGAGGTGTAGACATGCCCGGCGCGGGCAAGCACGATCTGGGCGTCCTCGGTGAGCGGGTCGGGTTCCGGGCCGTCGGCATGCGGCGAGGGCGGCGGGATCCGGCCACCTGACGGGTCCGATCGGTCGGCCAGGTCGGCAGGGTCGGCCGCGGCTCCGTAGACCCAGACGGTGCTGGCGAAGATGACGCGCCGGACACCGGCGTGCCGGGCCGCCTCGCAGACCTTGCCGGTGCCCTCGACATTGAGGCGGACCGTGCGCACCGGGTCCGCGAAGGCGAAGTCGACGTTGGACATGCCGGCGATGTGAAAGACGACCTCGACACCCGCGAACGCGTCGGTCAGCGCCTCGATGTCCAGCACGTCGATCTCGCGGTAGACCGCCCGCGGATCCGGCCGGGAGCAGGTGGCCAGATCAAGGGACAGGACCTCGTGGCCGGCGTCGAGCAGACGATCGACGACGTGACCGCCGATGAAGCCGGAGCCTCCGGTGACGGCGATCCTCATCGCGCCGCCCCGTCCAGTTCCAGAGCGCGCACAACCGTGCGGAAAGACGCGACGACGTGCTCGACCTCCGCCTCGGTCATGTCGGAATGCAACGGGAGGCACACGTGCCGGGCACAGATGTCCTCAGCCACCGGCAGACCGGACCGCGCGAACCTTTCGAAGACCGGTTGCCGGTGTAGCGGAACCTCGTACACCTCGCCTGCAAGAGAAACTCCGTGACCATCTCGCAGCTCCAACTTCACCCGGGCACGATCAGCACCCAGCGGAAGAAGGACCGGATACTTGTAGTAGTTAGTCACTCCGCCGTCGACCGCACGCGGCCGGTCCACCCCCATCTCGTCGATCGCCAGGTCGTAGCAGGCAGCGACGCCACGCCGGTGGCCCAGGAACCGGTCGAGGTGACGCAGATGCACCCGACCGGTCGCCGCGTGTACCTCACTCATCCGCCAGGCGTATCCCTGCCTGATATGGATGTTGCCGAGAAATCCGGCCTTGCCTTGGTCCCGATAGACGAGAGCCTCGTCACGCATGCGCTCGTCCGCGGTGACGACCATTCCACCCTCACCGCTTGTAATCAGTTTGGTCGGATAGAAGGAGAACGATCCGGCGACTCCGAAGGAACCGGCGCACCGGCCGGCGAGGCTCGATCCGTGCGCGTGCGCCGCATCCTCGACGAGCATGATCCCACGCTCGTCGAGAACAGCTCGCAGTTCGTCAATGTCCGGCGGAATCAGCCCACCGATGTGCACGACGACCACCGCCTTCGTTCGCGGGGTCACCGCGGCCAGGACGGTCTCCGGGCTCAACGCGAACGTGTCCGCACTCACATCGGCGAAGATGGGGGTTCCGCCCGCCCGCAGGACGGCGAAAGCGGTGGCCGCAAAGGTGTTCGTCGGCACGACGACGTCGAATCCGTCCACGTCGACACTTCTGAGGATGATCTCAAGCGCGGCCGTTCCACTGTTCACTGCGACGGCGTACGGAGCACCGTGTGCCGCGGCGAAGGCCGCCTCGAATTGTTGGGTCTGCCTGCCAAGAGTCATTGCGCCGGTCGTGAGTACCTCGGCCGCGACTGACGCGACCTCCGCACGGTCTTCCTGTGAGAACACGATGCGCGCCGCGGGGACCTGCACCAGTTCACCCCCTAGGTCAACAAGGCCAGCTGCCTGTAACCGATCGCATACGCAATGCGATCGACTTTGCACGCTACCGGCTCGCCCCCAGGCCGGCTCGCAACGTCGCGAAACCAGACCATCCGACTGGTCAAAACCAAAGGTCCGACCCGCCCGGATCGCGTGTATTTGCCCCCACCTTGCTGTTGGAAGGCTACAGACCCCGTGAGCGGCACCCGCCCCGACTTTCATAGCCCAGCCGAGCGACCCTCGACCCCGCCTCGCGGGCGAGCTCCACCCCCGACGCAATTCCAACCCAAAGCGACGACACATATTGCCTATGCGACGAACGGCCACCAACGCCAGCCGAGTGCTGCCCAACCGGGGTCGACTGCATTCGTATCGTCATCATCATGATGATGGTAGGTCACCGAATGGGTTCGCCCGATCGGTGTCGTACACACGACGATCGTCACCGTTCCGACCTCCCCGCCGCGGCGATACCGAGCTGATACCGACTCGATCCTGCAAGCGGAACGGGCGGCCGAACCAGTGCACGCGTCGTACTGGTCGCAGCGATCGGCATGCCCGCTATCGCCGTCCGCAGCTATCACAGCCGACAGCGGTCATCCGTGTCAGGAAAAGAGCACCCTCACGTGAAGGCCGGGATCAGTGCAGCAGCTCACCATGGGCGAACCGGATGAACTCGACCAGGAGAATCGGCCCGCTCGCCAGATGGCCGCGCGACGGTTCTCGCACCACCAGCCCACCGGATGTGCCATTCATCGACACGTTTCAACGATGTTGTGGGCTTGTTTCGATTCCAAGGCGGGCGCAGGCCACGCGTCGGAGCCGGAAAAGGAAGAAGCCCCGGCGGGCCGAGCAACTCCTGACGTACGGGGGGAACGTAGGGTTTGCGCGGGTCTCGCCGGGACGTATATCCACCTTACGACCCCCAGATGTCAGACGCGACAGGACCAAAGTCCCCACCCTGTGGGACCAACGACATGGAGGGGTGATCCTGTGCATCTGGACACCGTGCCAGGCCTCCTCGAGCCGTCCAGCCGTCCAGCCAGAGCCTTCGGCCTGGCCCCCGGTCCTAGGCCTCCTCAAAAACGATCTCGCCGCGATCCGCGTCGAAGAAGAGCCAGTTGCTGGGGCGGCCGATCGCCGGGCCCACGTTGACGACCGTTGTCACCAGCCCACGCCCGCCGACCGCCCGCGTGGGAACCGGTACCGGTACACCGGAGACCACCGGGACGGATCTGACCGACCCGACCCGCTCATCCGCCTCGGGCTCATCCTCCCGCCGGGCCCCGGGCGCGGGCGCGTGGGCGCCTCCGTCACCCGCCTCGGCATCCCAGCGGATCTCGAACACCGCTCGCCGGTGCGTGTGCCCGACCAGGATGAGCGGAACCGCCGGCACGTCCTCGACGCGGGGCAGGTAGGAATCCGAGACCTCGTCGTGACTCCAGCCGATCTGGTGCCCGTGCATCCCCAGCGCGCAGTCGATGTGGGTCATCGACTGCCCGGAGAGCAGCGGCGCGAGCAGGTCCGGCGTCTGCTCGGGGGTGAGCAGGTCCCGGATCCGCTCCTCCTGGTTCCCCAGGATGCGCCGCACGGCGACAAGGTCGGCCCACAGCTCGGGGTCGGGATCGACGACCTCGTCGAGTGGCCAGAACCGGGCCGGGTCGTGCCTGCGCCAGGGCACCTTCGCCTCCAGGTAGTCCCCAAGGCACACCACCTCGTCGACCCCGACCTTGTCGGCGGCCGCGAGGACCCGGCGCAGTGCCTTGCGCTTCCCATGCAGGTCTGCCATCACCGCGTACCGCATGTTTCCAGCTTGCTCCAACGATGAGGGGGCGGACGGGACGATCAGCGGAAAGATCACATCGAGCGGACGGAAACAGCACTCCGACTACCCAGAGGGGTCATCCGAAGACCAGTTTCCGGCAACGCGAGGACCAAAGGAGCCAGTCATGCGACCGGATTGTCACGTTGGCCACACACGGGAAACACCAGGGTGCTTCACTGCCACCGTGCCGCGACCGGACGTACACGATGGGCATCGACATCTGGGTGTGCTGCCGGCCCATCCCTATTACGGCGGGCCAGCGGTCCTGCCCACGGTCGGTGCCCGCGCCACCATCGCCGAGCTGCGCGCCGACCTGGACTCCGAGGGCACGTCCGCGGCGCTGGTGATCCCGAACTACGGGGTGCCCGACCCGTCGGTCCCGTTCGGGCTGAACGAGTTGTGCGTGGAGGCAGCCCAGGCGGACGAGCGGATCCTCGCCGGTCTGTGGGTGTCGCCGCTGGTACGGGACACGGCGGCCACCGAGCGGGCGCTCGCGCTCGCCGGCGAGCCCGGCGTCGCCGCGCTCAAGATCAGCTTCCTGCTCGGCGGGGACGTGGACGACCCGGCGTGCCAGGGGCGGCTCGACCGGATCTTCGCGGTCGCGGCCGCCCACGACCTCGTCGTTCATGTCCACACCTCGCCCGGCGGCCCGGCCGACGTCGACCGGATGGGTCGGCTGGTCGACGAGTACGCCGATCGGGTCGCCGTGCATCTGGTGCACCTGGGCGGAGGCGTGAGCGGGCACATCAAGCTGATCGGTGGGCGGTTCTTCGACTGGATCGCGGCCGGCCGGCGGGTCTACACCGACGCGAGCTGGGCGGTCGGCTTCGCGCCCCGCTGGTACGCGGCGGAGGTCTCCCGCCGCGGCTTCGGCCACGACCGGCTGCTCTTCGCCAGTGACGAGCCGTGGAGCGACCACCCCGGCGAGCTCGCACGGCTCACCGCCGCGGTCGACGACCCGGAGCTCGCGCGCAGGGTCCTGTCGGAGAACTTCCAGGACCTCTACTTCCGAAAGCGGACAGGACGACCACACCCGACGACTACTTGAAGTAGCCCATCCAGGCGAAGATGAAGTAGTCGATCACTCCAGGCCAGACCCGGACCAGATCAGGACAGGAGCACTAATGGAGCTGACGGAGCTGGAGCGCCAGAGCCTCACCGAGGTGCCACACCCGTCGCTCCCCCCGGGGAGCAACCTGTACGGCTCGACGAAGGTGTTCCCCGATTTCCAGGCCGAGAACGGCGAGTCCTACCTCACGCTCATCCACGGCATCGCGCACGAGTCCTCGGTGACCTTCGTGGCCATCCTGCAGGCGACCAGAGCCCTGCGCAAAGGCTTCGAATCGGTCATCTACTTCTACGGTCCCGGCGCCATGAACTGCATGGCCACCCGGGGCTTCCCGCACACCGGCGACTCCGCGTTCGCCGGCGAGCACAACATCAACGCGCAGATCGAGACCTTCATCAAGGAGGGCGGGAAGGTCTACGTCTGCCGGTTCGGCCTGTCGCTGCACGGCCTGCGCGAGGAGGACCTGATCGAGGGGGTCATCCCCGCCCACCCCCTCGACATCCAGGACTGCGTGATCTATTACACGCGCAAGGGCGCGATCGTGAACTCGACGTACATGCTCTGACGCCGCTCCAGGCCGCGCCGCCCGTGCCGGACCATGCGCCCGGCACGGGCGCGATCTCACAGCTCCACCCCGATCTCCCGCCCAGGCCCGCCGTTGGATGCCCACGCGCGCCGACGGGCCGGGCGCGGATCCCCGACGGGAGACACAGATGAACCATGGCCTGGCGACCGATCGCCGGCCGGACGAGGCGGCGGACACCCGGCCTCCCGGGGGTTTCGACCTCGCCGTGCGCAGCGCTGTCGCCGTCCACGGAGTGCGTGTCAGCGCTCCGGTCCAGCGCCGCAGCGGTGCCGGGCCGAGCGACGACGGCCATGTCGTCGTCGCCGGCCGAGGCCTGGCCCTGCCCATAGTCCCGACCAGCCCCTACTCCATCGACGCCGGCCGGCTCCTGTTCGCCGGGACGGATCTCGGCGTCGAGGCCACACCGGTGCGCCGGCCGCGTTTCTACGACCTGACGACCGCGGACGGTGTGCCGTATTCGCGGCTCGCCCGCCTGCACAGCGCGGACGTCCTGGCCACCACCGTGCTGCAGACCTGCGTCCGGTATCGCGAGCCCGACCGCTGCCGCTTCTGCGCCATCGAGGAGTCGCTGCGCGCCGACGCGACGACGAGGCTCAAGACCCCGGAGCAGCTCGCCGAGGTGGCGCGGGCCGCGGTGACGCTCGACGGCGTCCGTCAGATGGTCATGACCACGGGCAGCACCGCCGGCCCCGACCGGGGCGCGAAGCTGCTCGCCGACTGTGCGCGCGCGGTGGTGGCCGCCGTTCCCGGCCTGCCCATCCAGGTGCAGTGCGAGCCACCGGCGGACCTGGCCGTCCTCGGTGAGCTGCGCGCGGCCGGGGCGAGCACGATCGGCATCCACATCGAGTCGCTGGACGACGAGGTCCGGCGCCGCTGGACGCCCGGCAAGGCGACCGTCAGCCTCGCGGAGTACGAGCGGGCCTGGGCGGAGGCTGTCCGGGTCTTCGGCTGGAACCGGGTGTCGACCTATCTGCTGGTCGGGCTTGGGGAGGACCCCCAGGAGCTGGTCGAGGGCGCGCGCCGGCTCATCTCGCTGGGCGTGTACCCCTTCGTCGTCCCGTTCCGGCCGATGGCTGGAACGCTCGCGGCACGCGACGGCGCCCAGGCACCCGACCCCGGGCTCGTCTCGGACGTGACGGCCCGCGTCGCGGCAGCGCTAGCGGCGGCCGGGATGCGCGGTGCCGATCAGGGCGCCGGCTGCGCGGCCTGCGGGGCGTGCTCGGCGCTGCCCCAGGCCGGGGGATGATCATGTACGGTCTGTTGCCGGGAGATCGCGCTCCAGCCCGGAACCGGGCGGAGACCGTGGACACGCTGGCCGTCTGGGGCGACCGGCGCACGCTGGACGCGCAGCCGCCCTACCGCGTCGAACAGGCCGACGACCTGGCGACCTTCACCGCCTATGCGCGGCTGCGGCGCGAGGTCTTCGTCGACGAGCAGGGCCTTTTCCCCGCGGGCGTCGCCGGCGACCTCGACGAGGTCGACACCGATCCGCGCAGCATCGTCCTGGTGGCCCGGGTGGTCGGCGGCCCGGATGACGGGGTCGTCATCGGCGGCGTACGGCTCGCACCCATCTGGCGCGGTGAGGACATCGGCGCCTGGCAGGGCGGCCGGCTCGTCGTCGCGGCCGCGGCGCGCGCCCGGTACGCGGGGGTCGGTGCCGCACTGGTGCGGGCGGCCTGCGCAAGGGCCGAGAACGAGGGGGTGCTGCGCTTCGACGCCGCGGTGCAGCCCGAGCGCGTCCGCTTCTTCGGCCGGCTCGGCTGGATGATCGCCGGGACGACGACGGTCGCGGGCCGCCCCCATGTGCTGATGCGCTGGCCGATCAACCGGCTGGCCGCGGTCGCCGCCTCGATCAAGGCGCCGTTGGCGAACCTGCTGGCCGGCCTGCGTCCGGGCGGCCCCGGCTTCGTCGGCGACGACGGCGCGCCGGTGCCCGGCACCGATGTCGTCGCCGCCTGCGACGCGATCATCCCGTCCATGGTCGAGCGTGACCCGTACTGGGCTGGCTGGTGCGGGGTGCTGGTCAACCTGAACGACCTGGCGGCGATGGGCGCCCGGCCGGTGGGCCTGCTCGACGCGGTCGCCGGTCCGACGGTGTCCCGGGTGGCCCGGGTGATCGGCGGGCTGCGGGCTGCCGCGGAGCGGTACGGCGTCCCCATACTGGGCGGGCACACTCAGCTCGGAGTGGCCTCGGCACTGTCCGTCACGGCGCTGGGCCGCTCCGACCAGCCGATCCCCGCCGGCGGGGGCCTGCCAGGGCACGCGGTCACCCTCACCGCCGACCTTGGCGGCGACTGGCGGCCCGGGTACTCCGGCCGGCAGTGGGACTCGACCTCCGCGCGGCGCACCGCCGAGCTGCGCACGCTGCTGGACCTGCCCCGCCGGCACCGGCCATGCGCCGCCAAGGATGTCAGCATGGTCGGCATCGTCGGCACGCTCGGCATGCTCGCCGAGGCGAGCGGCTGCGCCGCCGAGCTGGACGTCGCCGCGGTTCCCCGGCCGGCGCAGGCGACTGTCGGTGACTGGATCACCTGCTTCCCCGGTTACGCCATGCTTACGGCGGACGTCGACGACCGCCCGGTGCCGGCGCCCCGCCCGGCGACCTCGGGGCGTTGCGGCCGCCTGCTCAACGGCTCCGGGGTGACGCTGCGCTGGCCGGACGGAGTCCTCACCCCGGCGCTGTCAGGCCATGTGACGGGGCTGGGCCACGCGTGAGCACGACGTGGCGCCCGCAGCCGCGCAGCGGGTGGGCACGGCCCACCCGCTGCCGGGTGACCATCGCCGCGGTCGCCGCGCCGTTCGGCCGTGACCTGGACGAATGCTTCGCGAGAATCGGTGCGCACATCGACGCGGCCCGGCAGCGCGGCGTGGATCTCCTCGTCCTGCCCGAGGCCGCGCTCGGCGGCTACCTGCACACGTTGCCGCCCGGCGGCGCCGATCTGGCGCCGGACGGCGGGCCGCCCGCGCTCGATCCGGACGGACCGGAAATCGCCAGGCTCGTCACGCTCGCCCAAGATATGGTTGTCTGCGCTGGCTACACGGAGCGTGACGGTCCTTACCGGTACAACAGTGCGGTGTGTGTCCACGGTGACGGCGTGCTGGGCCGCCACCGCAAGGTGCACCAGCCACTCGGCGAGGGCCTTGTGTTCGAGGCCGGCCGCTCCTTCACCGCCTTCGACAGCCCGCTCGGCCGGATGGGAATGATGATCTGCTACGACAAGGCGTTCCCGGAAGCCGGGCGAAGCCTCGCCCTCGCCGACGCGGCGATCATCGCCTGCCTGTCAGCCTGGCCGATCTCCAGCACCCTGCCGGCCCAGGAGGTCGGCGACGACCGCTCCCTGCACCGGTTCAACCTCTACGACCAGGTTCGCGCGTTGGAGAACCAGGTCGTCTGGGTGGCGTCGAACCAGACCGGCGCCTTCGGGTCGCTGCGGTTCGTGGGCAACGCGAAGGTCGTCCATCCGGACGGCTCGGTGCTGGCCACCACCGGTACGGCCGAAGGCCAGGCCGTCACGACCATCGACGTCACCGAGGCGCTGCGGCAGGCTCGCGGCGGGATGAACCTGCTGGCCGACCGGCGTGCCGCGACCTACCAGCCGCCGTGCCTGCTGGCCGGTGACCCGTACGACCCCCGGCGCGCACGCGCAGTGGCCCGCTGATGCCGGACGCCATCGTGATCGGCGCCGGAGCCTCGGGGCTGGCCGTCGCCCTGCTGCTGGCCCGCGGCGGCTGGCGCGTCGACGTCCTCGATCGCGACCCCGACGACCGGCCTCGGGACCTCGCGGATGTGGCGGACTGGCACCGCCCGGGCGCGACGCAGACCTGGCACTCGCACGCCTTCCTGGCCCGGGGCCGGTCCCTGCTCCGCGAGCACGCCCCGGAGATCCTCGACGGCCTGCGGGCCGCGGGTGTCCGGGAGACGCGGCTGAGCGAGCATGCCCCGCCGACGCTGGCCGACGTCCCACCGGAGGACGACGAGCTCGTCGTGCTCGGGTGCCGCCGCGCCACCTTGGACTGGGTGATGCGGGAGGTGGTCGGCCGGGAGCCCGGTGTCACCATCCGGTCCGGTGCCCGGGTCGCCGGGCTGCTGACCGAAGCACGCGGGCCGGGGTCTGCGTCGGGAGCGGGCGCGGCGCCAGGAACGGAGGCGGCGTCGGGGGCGGGTGCGCCGCTGGTGGTTCGCGGCGTGCGTCTCGCCAACGGCAGCAGCCGCACCGCCGACCTGGTCGTCGATGCCGCGGGGCGGCTGTCGCCGGTCCGCCGCTGGCTCGTCGACGCGGGAGCGGATCTGCCACCGCCGGCCGAGGTCGACTGCGGCATCGCCTACTACTCGCGCTTCTACCGGCGGCGCGGCCCCGAGCCCGCCGTGGCGCTCAACCGCGGGCACACCGCCGGCGCGTCCTTCGACCGCTACTCCTGCCTGATGTTCCCCGCCGATCGGGACGTCTTCTCGATGACCTTCGGCGTCCTGCCGGAGGACGGCGACATCCGGGTGCTTCGTCACGGCGCGGCCTTCGACGCGGCGGCCCGGGCCATCGAGATGTTCGTGCCGTGGCTCGACGCCGAGCAGGTCGTGCCGGTCTCACCCGTCACCGCGATGTCGCACCTGAGCAACCGGCTACGGCCGCTGGTGGCGGACGGGCGTCCAGGGGTGCTGGGCCTGCTCACGGTCGGCGACGCGGCGATCATCACGAACCCCGCGCACACGCGGGGGGTGACGCTCGCGCTGCTGGGCGCCGTGCGGCTGGCCGAGACGGTCCGGGCGATCCGCGACCCGGCCGACCGGGCGCTCGCCCTCGACCAGTCGCTGCGCACGGAGTTCGCCCCCTGGTTCGAGGACTCCGTCCACCAGGACGCCGCCCGCCTGCTGCGGTGGCGGCCGGACAATCCGGGCGTGCGCAGCGGCGGCGACCCGTCACCCATCAATGGTGCGCTGCCGACTGGATACACTCCGTGGCCACCGAGACCCGAGTGGGGGGCGAACGCCCCGGCCGCGGCCGGGGCCGGCGTCACCAACGGTGAGGCGTACCTGGCCGCCCGCCGCGACCCCTGGGTGTGGGACCGCTTCACCCGCCTGCAGAACGCGCTGCTGCCGCCGTCCGCCGTGCTGACCGACAGCGCGTTCGTCGCCCGGGTGCGCGACGTCCTGGCGACGGGCTGGCGCCCGGATCCCGTACCCGGCCCCAGCCACGGGGAGCTGATGGGAATCGCGACCGAGGCCCTCGCCCAGGAGGGCGCCGGCGCCCGTGCCCGTGGGAACTGAGCGCGGCGCCACCACGAGCGGGACCGGGCCGCTCTCGGTGGCACTGCTGACCTACTCGACCCGGCCACGCGGCGGGGTGGTGGCAACCCTCGCGCTCGCCGAGGCGCTGGCGCGGGCCGGGCACCAGGTCGACCTGTGGACGCTGGCCCGCGGTGGCGACACGGGTTTCTTCCGGCCGGTCGACCCCTCCGTGCGCGTGCGTGCGGTGCCGTTCCCGGATGCCACGGACGACGAGTCGGTCGGGCAGCGCATCCTGCGCTCGATCGCCGTGCTCGGCGAGGCGTTCGACGCGCACCGCGCCACCGGCACCGGCACCGATTCCGGCACGGCCTACGACTACGACGTCGTACATGCCCAGGACTGCATCTCCGCGAACGCGGTGGTCGACTGCATCCGCACGGTGCACCATCTCGACACGTTCACCACTCCCGAGCTGGTCACCTGCCATGAACGCGCGCTGCGCCGCCCGCGGGCGCACGTGTGCGTCTCGACCGCGGTCGCCGCGGAGCTGGCCGCCGGCTGGGGCATCGACGCCACCGTCATCCCGAACGGCGTGGACGCGGCCCGGTTCACCGCCGCGGCGGCCCCGCGGGGCCCCGCTCTGCAGGCCCGGGAACGCTGGCGGTCCCGGCTCGGCCGGTACGTCCTCACCGTCGGCGGGATCGAACCGCGCAAGGGGACGTCCGACCTGATCGAGGCGTTCGCGCTGCTGCGCGGCCGCTCGACGCCGGTGTCCCTGGTCCTCGCCGGCGGGGAGACGCTGTTCGACTACCGTGGCTACCGTGATCATGTGCTGGCCCGCGCCGCCGAGCTCGGCGTCGAGCCCGTCCTGCTCGGGCCGGTGCCGGACGAGGAGCTGCCCGCCCTGGTCGCCGCGGCGAGCGTGTTCGCGTTCCCGTCCGCGAAGGAGGGCTTCGGGCTCGCCGCGTTGGAGGCGCTCGCCGCCGGGGTGCCCGTCGTGACCCGCGACCTGCCGGTGCTGCGCGAGGTGCTCGGCGCGGCCGGGAGCGCCGTGTCCTTCGCGTCGTCCCCGACGGGCTTCGCGGCCGCGTTGGACCGGGTTCTCGACGCGGCCGAGCCGTGGCCGGGCACGTCGCCGGATCCCGCCCGGACCGCCGCCGGCCGGGCGGTGGCCAGCCGCTTCAGCTGGGACCTCGCCGCGTCCCGGCATGTGGCCTTCTACCGTGCCCTGCAACGATGAACGGTACGGCTGTGTCAACGCAGCGTGGCGGCAACCATGCGACCGATTCCGGAGGGTTCTGGAGCAGGTGCGATTCCGTCTCCACCAGTGAGTCGGAAATCCGACGAATCCGTCACCGAACCGGCAGACACCGGCGCGAGCTCGTCCACGGTGTTTCATCAGGGATGCGGCAGTCGCCGAGGACCACAACGACGAGCCGAACGGCAGACATGGATGTATGACGAAGCACCGGCCTGGTTCGAGGCCGCCATCGATACTCGCCCCGATCGACTGGAAACCGAGGTCGACGGGACGGCCATCAGCTACCGGTGCTGGGGGCCGGTCGACGGGCCCGCGATCGTGCTGGTGCACGGTGGGGCGGCCCACGCCGGCTGGTGGGACCACATCGCGCCGCTGATCCCGGCCGAGTACCGGGTCCTGGCCCTGGACCTGTCCGGTCACGGCGACAGCGGCCGGCGCGAAGAGTACTCGCTGAGCACCTGGGCGTCCGAGGTCATCGCGGTGATCGACCACGCGGGGATCACCTCGCCGCCGATCGTGATCGGACACAGCATGGGTGGCTGGGTCACGATCACCACCGCGGCGGAGTACCCGGACCGGGTCGCCGGAATCGTCGTCATCGACTCGCCGGTGAAGGAGTCCACCCCCGAGGAGCGGGCGGCGCGGGAGCGGACGGCGTTCGGCCCCCTGCGGGTCTACGCGACCGCGGCCGACGCGCTGGCCCGGTTCCGCACGGTTCCCGAACAGCCGAACAGCCTTTCCTACATCATCGATCACATCGCACGGAACTCGATGGGGGCGATGCTGGGCGGCTGGGCCTGGAAGTTCGACCCCAACGTGTTCGGCAACCGGACCCCGTCCCCCGAGATCCTGCGCAAGGTCCACTGCCGGGTCGCGCTGTTCCGCGCCGAGAACGGCCTGGTGACGCCGGACATCGGCCACTTGATGTACAACCTGCTCGGCCGGGTCGCGCCAGTGATCGAGATTCCGCTCGCCGGGCACCACGTGATGCTCGACCAGCCGTTGTCACTGGTCACCGGGATTCGCACCATTCTCGCGGACTGGGAGCACTCGTCCCCGCAGGAACGCTCCGACTGACACCTCCCGCGCCCCCCGTCATCCCGATCCGTCCCCCCCGACCACGGTTTATACGGCGACCGGCGGGCATCCGGGTCTACACCGATCCGTATGGACACCGCCGGAGGGCGGGTCTCCGGTCCGGTTGAGAAGGGGATGGCATGACCAGCACACTCAGCCGCCAACCGACGACACCGGCCACACCCCCCGTGGACCGCACCGGGATACCGCCGGACGCGCAGGTCACCGTGCGTGTGCCGGTCGATGGCTCGCCCCCGGCGACCACGGCCACCGGAGCGCGCCGGGCGAGCACAGTCGCACGGGGAGCCAGCCCGCACGGGGCCACCACAGCCACCCCGACGGCCTCCGGTGTCCGCGCCGGCTCCGGGGCCGTCGCCGTCGGCCCCGAGGCCGGGAGCACGACCGGTGCCGGCCTCGAACGGCGACGCCCGGCATCGACCGGACATCTCGTCGCCGAGGTGGCGACCGACGTCTCGACGCTGTTCCGCCAGGAGATCGCCCTCGCCAAGGCCGAACTGCGCGAGGAGGCGACAAAGGCCGGCAAGGGCGCCGGCATGTTCGCGGCAGCCGGCGGCGCCGGCTTCTTCGCACTCGTGTTCGTCCTGCTCGCCGTCATGTTCGGGCTCGGTTCGGTCATGGCGCTGGGATGGGCGGCGCTGATCGTGGGTGTCGTGCTGGCCGCCGCGGCGGGCGCACTGGCGCTGCTGGGCCGCCGGACGGTCAAGGCGGTGCACCCTGCACCGAAGCAGACGGTCGAGACGCTGCGCGACGACATCCACTGGGCCCAGAACCGGCGGCACTGAGCACCCCGCGCCGGCACCCGGCACGGCAGGCACCCGGCACGGCAGGCGCCGGCATCGTCGAAAGGATGGCGCACGTGACCAGCACCAAGCCCGACGAAATCCGTTCTGAGATCGAGACGACCCGTGCGCAGCTCGGCCAGGACCTCGACGTGCTGTCCGATCGGCTCCGCCCGCACAAGGTCGCCGGACGCACCGCGCAGGGCGTGAAGACCAAGGTGGCCGGTGCTGGCACGGCGGGGCGCACGAAGGCGACCTCGCTGGCGGTCCTGGGCCGGGACCGGGCCCGGGAGAACCCGCGAGTCGCCGGCTCCGCGGCTGGCGGTGCGGCCGCGCTCGGCGTCCTGACCGCTTTCGTCGCACGCCGCCGCCACCGGCGCGGTCACACCGCCTAGCCCGGGCACCGGGCGCCGGGGGTGCCAGTCGGTGGCCGGGCACCGGGCGCCGGGCGCCGGGGTGACTCGAAGATCTGAGGATTCCGGTCGTTCTGACGACCACGATCCTCAGGACTTGCTCGGCGGCATGGGCAGCCCGAGGCATACCCAGCCGGATGTCAGTGCTCGGCGGCGCCGGATGTCAGTGCTCGGCGGCGCCGGATGTCAGTGCTCGGCGGCGTCCGCCGGTGGTCTCGGCGAGGCCGTCGGGCTCGGTTGTGCCGCCGCCGGTGGCACCTGAGCCGACGGTGGCACGGCCGCGGGCACCTGAGCCGTCGGAAGGCCCGGTGTGCGCGGGACCGCGACGATGCCGTGCCGGGCACGCAGCTCCAGCAACCGCGACTGCCGATCCGCGCTGATCTCCTCCTCGGCCAGACGTGCGTCGGCGGTATCGGCCGTCCAGCGGACCGCGGCTTCCACGCCGTCCCGCCGCATCTGGTAGTCCTCCCATCGGGCCGCGAGCCGGGCCGCCACGGCGGGTGCGAGATCCCGCCGCTCGCGCGCGTTGTGACCCACCTGCAGTGCCTCGACCTCGGCGGATGTCTCGTCCCGCCACCGGGCGACGCGTTCCCGGCGCCGGTACGGGCTCGCGTCCAGCCCGCGCTTGGACAGCAGTGGCGCGAGGTCAACCCCGAGCAGCAGCAGGGTCAGCAGCAGCCGCCACGCGAGCACCGAGCGGTCCCGCATCGTCAGTCTCCAGAACGCCTTCTCCCGCATGAGCAGGTCGTTCGCCGCCCCGCTGGTGCTGGCGGCGGTCCGGGCGAAGGCGGCCCGGTTCTTCTCCTGGGTGGCGCGGAACTCGTCCAGACCACGCTGGGCGGTGTCCCGCAGCCGGGTGGCGTCACCGACGGCGGCGGTGGCCGCGGCCAGCTCGGCGAGCTTGATCTGGTAGATCGGCCCGGCCCCGACGAGGCAGGACGGGCCGCCGGTGAGCTGGCAGTTCACCTCCGCGGTCTTGGCCTCGACGAGCGAGTTCGCGGCATCCAGCCCCCTTTTCTTCGCGGCCAGATCAGCGGTGCGCGCGGCCAGCTCACCCTCCTGGTTCGCATCCCAGGAGGCCATGATCCGGCCGTTCTCCTCCTGCTGGATCTCGGTGACGGTGGTGGCGATCGAGGTTTCGAAGATGCGGAGCAGTATGGCCTCACCGACGATAATTGCCCCGCACACCGCGATGAAGACCCGGACCATCACGGAGAAGCCCGGTCCGGTCGTTTTGACGCCACCCTCCGCGTCATACCGGTAGGACGTCTGCGTCAGCAGGACGGAGCGGTCGATGAAGAATATGAACAGGGCGTAGAAGAGCCCGTATGGAAGCGCACGGACCATTCCTGTACCGAAACCGACGGACACCACGGTCGCACCGGCATACGTGGCGAGTGCCGAGGTCAGCAGCATCAGCACGCCCGCGGTGACAAACCGGGCCCGGTCGGTCGGCGGCAGGAATTTCGGCTGTGCGCCCGCGAGGAAGACCAGGGCGTCACCGACCGCGCGCAGCGGTCCGCGCGACGGAGCCGCTTCTTCATCAGGATTACTGGACGTCTGCGGAGAATGTTGCACAGGACCCCCGTCCAACCGGCACGACACAGGTTTCGTGCTGCCTTCTCCACAAACGGACCGCGCGCGACGGGTCCCGCCGCCGGGCAGCGCGGTCACATTATCGACCGGGCGGCGTTCCCACAATTCGCCGGCGGCGGCCCGCGACGATGGGCTCGTGCACCGCATTTGCGGCCCCTGGGATAGTCTCGGCATTGCGCGGACGACGGCCATCAGGGCCCAGCCGAACGGACGGAGTGGCAAATGGCACGTATCAGTGTCGAGGTGGAGCGGATCGTCGGCGGGTCACCGGAGCGGGTGCTGGCCCTGCTGTCCGACTACGCGGGCACCCGGCCGCAGCTGTGGCCCGAGATGATCACCGACTATCGGGTGGTCGAGGGCGGCGAGGGCGCCGGTACCCGCATCACCTACCGGCTGCACGCGACCCGCAAGCGGGTGCGCGAGGTGGACGCGCTCGTCAGCACCCCGTCGGCCGGCAAGCTGCTGGAGGCCGACCAGCGTTCGTCACTGCGCACCGAGTGGTCGGTCCGGGCCGCCGGGGCGGGCGGCAGCACGGTGTCGGCGCACACCACCTGGGATGGCGCGAGCGGCATCGGCGGCTTCTTCGAGAAGACCTTCGCCCCGATCGGCATCCGCAAGCTGAGCAACGCCGTCCTGGACGGGCTTGAGGCCAGGCTGCACTGACGCGGCCAGCGGCCACGCGCCGACGGCCGACGGTCGACGGTCACGGTCCGTATCCACGCCCGGAGTGGCCGCGTGGAAGGCCAGCGGATCCGGCGGGGCACCTCCAGGGAGGGCACAGGGCGGGCCCGGGGCGGGCACAGACCTGCACCGCGGCTCGGGGCCGCCCGAGGCTGCCCGGCGGTGGCATCCCCGAGGTGGGGGACGAAGCGCGCCCAGCATGCTGAATAAGCACAAAAAGTGCAGACCTGACCATGTGCGCGTGCTGGCACCAACGAGTCCCGCCGGGGCACCGTGCTCCCCCCGACCACCACGGGCGATCGGTGGAGAGGGATTATCTGGAGTACCAACCCCCGGGAGAGGTACCGGCGGGGACGATGAGGACACAGGCAAAGGCGGTTGCGGATCGTGACGACGGCGTCCCCCCCGGAGACGGTGACTGTCCAGGCGCGGATCGCCGCGGAGCTGGGCGTACGCGAGGGGCAGGTGGCCTCGGCGATCGAACTGCTCGACGGCGGGGCGACCGTGCCGTTCATCGCCCGGTACCGCAAGGAGGCGACCGGCACCCTCGACGACGCGCAGCTGCGCGCGCTGGAGGAGCGGCTGCGCTACCTGCGGGAGCTGGAGGAGCGCCGGGCGGCGATCCTCGACTCCATCCGCAGTCAGGGCAAGCTTGACGACGCGCTCGAGGCGCAGATCATGGCCGCCGAGACGAAGGCCCGGCTGGAGGACATCTACCTCCCTTACAAGCCGAAGCGCCGCACGAAGGCGCAGATCGCGCGCGAGGCCGGGCTGGAGCCGCTCGCCGATGCCCTGCTCGCCGACCGCACGCTCGACCCCCGTACGGCCGCCGCGGCCTACGTCGACGCGGAGAAGGGCGTCGCCGACGAGACGGCCGCGCTGGAAGGCGCCCGCGCCATCCTGGTCGAGCGCTTCGCGGAGGACGCCGACCTGATCGGCGACCTGCGCGAGCGGATGTGGTCGCGTGGTTTCCTCGTCAGCCGGGTGCGCGAAGGCAAGGAGTCCGACGGCGCCAAGTTCGCCGACTACTTCGACTTCGCCGAGCCCTTCACCAAGCTCCCGTCGCACCGCATCCTCGCGATGTTCCGCGGTGAGAAGGAGGAGGCGCTCGACCTCAGCCTGGAGCCGGACGCGCCCGTCGACCCGGCCGAACCGGCGGCGGCCGGCCCCAGCGACTACGAGCGGCGCATCGCCGACCGCTTCGACATCGCCGACGAGGGCCGCCCGGCCGACCGCTGGCTGCTCGACAGCGTCCGCTGGGCCTGGCGGACACGGATCCTCGTCCACCTCGGTGTGGACCTGCGGATGCGGCTGTGGACGGCCGCCGAGGACACCGCCGTGCGGGTCTTCGCCGCGAACCTGCGCGACCTGCTGCTCGCCGCCCCCGCCGGGGAGCGGCGCACCCTCGGCCTCGACCCCGGCTTCCGCACCGGCGTGAAGGTGGCGGTGGTCGACGCCACCGGCAAGGTCGTCGCGACCGACACCATCTACCCGCACGTGCCGGCCCGCCGCTGGGACGAGTCGATCGCCACGCTGGCGCGGCTCGCCGCCGAGCACAACGTCGACCTGGTCGCCATCGGCAACGGCACGGCGTCGCGGGAGACCGACAAGCTCGCCGAGGACCTGATCCGCCGGCACCCGGACCTGAAGCTGACCAAGGTCATGGTCTCCGAGGCCGGCGCGTCGGTGTACTCGGCGTCGGCCTTCGCCTCGCAGGAGCTGCCCGCACTGGACGTCTCCCTGCGCGGTGCGGTGTCGATCGCGCGCCGGCTGCAGGACCCGCTGGCCGAGCTCGTCAAGATCGACCCGAAGTCGATCGGGGTCGGGCAGTACCAGCACGACCTGTCCGAGACCCGGCTGTCCTCCTCGCTGGACGCGGTCGTCGAGGACTGCGTGAACGCGGTCGGGGTGGACGTCAACACCGCCTCGGCGCCGCTGCTGGCCCGCGTGTCCGGCATCGGCGGCGGGCTGGCCGACAACATCGTCCGCCACCGTGACGCCAACGGGCCGTTCCGGTCCAGGACGGGCCTGCTCGACGTCCCGCGGCTCGGGCCCAAGGCGTTCGAACAGTGCGCCGGCTTCCTGCGCATCCGCGGGGGCGACGACCCGCTCGACAGCTCCAGCGTGCACCCGGAGTCGTACCCGGTCGTGCGCCGCATCCTGTCCGTCGCCGGCGGTGAGCTGGCAGCCCTGATCGGTGACACGAAGACCCTGCGCGGGCTGCGGCCGACGGACTTCGTCGACGACACCGTCGGTCTGCCGACCGTGACGGACATCCTGGCCGAGCTGGAGAAGCCCGGCCGTGACCCGCGGCCGGCGTTCCGAACCGCGGAGTTCACCGAGGGCGTGGAGACGCTCGCCGACCTGACGCCCGGCATGGTCCTGGAGGGCGTCGTCACGAACGTCGCGGCGTTCGGTGCCTTCATCGACATCGGCGTGCACCAGGACGGGCTCGTCCACGTCTCGGCGATGTCGAAGAACTTCGTCAGCGACCCCCGGGATGTCGCCAAGCCCGGTGACATCGTCCGGGTGAAGGTGCTCGACGTCGACATCCCGCGCAAGCGGATCTCGCTCACCCTGCGGCTGGACGACGCCGCCCCGGGCACGGCGGAGGCCGGCGGTGGCGGCGGTAGCCAGGGTGAGCGTCGCACGGGTCGCGGTGGCGGCCGCGGCGGCCCCGGCCGCGGTGGCG
>NZ_ADGX01000145.1 GCF_000177675.1 Parafrankia sp. EUN1f | reverse complement strand
CGCAGTGCGCCATGCAGTTGGCGCAACGCGGGTCCTTGCCCCGGCCGTAGGCCTCCCAGTCGGTCGTCTCGACGAGCTCCTTGTAGGAGCTCACGTAGCCGTCCGACATGAGGTAGCAGGGCTTCTGCCAGCCGAAGAGCGAGTAGCTCGGAATTCCCCACGCGGTGCAGGACAGTTCCTTCTTCCCCTCAAGGAAGTCCAGGAACACCGGTGAGTGGTTCAGACGCCACCGCTTGCGCCGGCCGTCACCGAAGACCTTGGAGAACATCTGGCGGGTCTCCTCGACCGCCAGGAAGTGCTCCTGGTCCGGCGCCTTCTCGTAGGCGTATCCCGGCGAGAGCTGGATCTGGTCGACCTTGAGCTCGTCGTTCAGGAAGTTGATGACGTCGATGACGTCCTGCGGGCTGTCGTTGTTGAAGAAGGTCGAGTTGCTGCCGACCTGGAAGCCGGCGGCCTTCGCGGCCTTGAAGGCCGCGACGCACTCGTCGAAGGTGCCGGGCTTCTCGACGATCGCGTCGTGCCGATCCTTCAGGCCGTCGATGTGCAGCACGAAGGTGAAGTACGGCGACGGAGTGAAGTTCTTCAGCTTCTTCTGCAGCAGCAACCCGTTGGTGCAGAGGATGACGAACTTCTTCCGCTTCACGAGCTCGTTGACGATCTCGTGCATCTGCGGGTGCATCAGCGGCTCGCCACCGGCGATGGCGACGACCGGAGCGCCGCACTCCTCGACCGCCGCCAGCGCGTCCTCAACGCTCATGCGCTGCTTCAGGACGGACGCGGGGTGCTGGATCTTGCCACAACCCGTGCAGGACAGGTTGCAGGCGAACAGTGGTTCGAGCTCCAGAACGAGCGGAAAGTGCTTCCGGCGGAGCAGCTTCTGCTTCGCCAGATACGTTCCAACGCGGAGTGAGTACCGCCAGGCGACAGCCACGGCTCACGCCCCCCTTTCATCGGCCGCATCAGTAGCGACCCGAGGTCTTGGAACGACCATACAGGTTGTACGTACAGCCTGCATGTCGATCACGGAATGAGGCCCGGCACACACGTGGGCAAAAGCTGGCGCAGCCACTCACGGGCACGCAGGAAGGCCTGACCAGCCACTTTGACGGTCCACCGGCAATGCCGGAGCGACACAAGGTCACCCGGGGTAGTCAACCGCCGGCGTTTTGAATCACGACGGTCACCCTGCGCTATTCGGATCCGGGTGACGCGGAGCATCCGGCGCGGCCTGACAAATTCATGACACAGACATCTGCGGCACCTTCGTGAACCCATCTCGCGAGAACACACTGTGGCCCGTCCCTCGCCCGGGCGCCAGTCAGGCCGGAGAACACGTCGGCGGCCCGGGTACAGGTTCATACCCGGACCGCCGATGGTGCTTCGGTAGCCGATGACACTTCGGTAACGGTGCCGATGGCGCGCGGGAGCCGCGACTCCGCGCGCCGACGTCACTTCCGTTCTGAAAGCGGTCGGCGGACCTCCTTCGGCAGGTGGAAGGAGATCGACTCCGCCCCCACCGAACGGACCGTCACCGAGGCCGAGCCGAGCCCGGACAACGCGGCCGTCAGCTCCTCGACGAGCAGCGGCGGCGCCGACGCCCCGGCCGAGATGCCGATGGTGCGCGCCCCGCGCAGCCACTCCAGCTGGACGTCACCGACGCTCTCCACCAGATGGGCCGCCACCCCGTCGCGCTCGCTGACCTCGACCAGCCGCTTGGAGTTCGAGCTGTTCTCCGAACCCACGACCAGAACGAGGTCGGCCTCGGCCGCGACCCGGCGCACCGCGTTCTGCCGGTTGGACGTGGCGTAGCAGATGTCCGCCGAGCCCGGGCCGACCACCGCGGGGAAACGAACCCGCAGGGCGTCCACGACCTCCTCCGCCTCGTCCACGGCCAGCGTGGTCTGCATGAGGTAGGTGACCCGCTCGGGGTCGTCGACCTGCAGGTCCTTGACCGCCTCCGGTGACTCGACCAGCTGGATCCGGCCCGGTACCTCGCCGAGGGTGCCCTCGACCTCCTCATGGCCGGCGTGCCCGATGAGCAGCACGGTGTCGCCCCGGGCGGTGAACCGGCGCGCCTCCGCGTGCACCTTCTCCACCAGCGGACAGGTCGCGTCGATGACGTCGAGCCCACGGTCACCGGCCTGGTCCCAGACCGCGGGTGCCACACCGTGCGCGGAGAACACGACGGTGGCCCCGGCCGGGACCTCGTCCAGTTCCTCGACGAAGACCGCGCCCCGGCCGGCCAGGTCGGCGACCACATGGGTGTTGTGCACGATCTGCTTGCGCACGTAGACCGGCGCGCCGTGCAGCTCCAGCGCGCGTTCCACGACCTCGATGGCCCGCTCGACCCCGGCGCAGAACGCGCGCGGCTCCGCGAGCAGCAGGCGGCGGTTGGCCACGGCGTCGACCCAGGCGCGCAGGGCCGGGCCGAGCGCGCTGATCGTGCGCAGACCGGTCACCCCGCGCCGGAACAGGTCCAGCTTGCCCAGCGGTTCGGCGGGAGTATCCACGATCACGCGGACCGCCGCGATCGGCCGGTCTCCCGCGCCGGGCGCGAGAGTCGCGGATTCCATATCCACCGCGATGGCCCCGGTCGCGGCCAGTTCCGTCCGGGCCGCGCCGGTCGCCACCTTCTCGACCGAGACCATCGGGCCGACGTGCACCCGCAGGCCACCGCGCCGCAGCTCACCGGCGAGCAGCGGCGCCGTCGGGCAGGTGGCGACCACCGTTCCGTCGGCGAGGCGCAGCTCGCTGGCGACGACGACGTCGCCGGGCCGGGTCTCGGCGGTCAGCCCGCCGGCGAGACCGACGATCGCCAGTGCGTCCGGCCGCGCCTCGCGCACCACCCGGTTCGCGCGGTGCGCCCGGTCCGGCCCCATCCCGGTCCGCACAATGGTGGTTCCCTCGGGCAGATCAGCCCGGCTGATCGCGAAGGCCTCCAGCCGGAGCGCGGCCGCGACCACGAGCCGTTGCGCGCGGGGGGCCGGCTGTACAGGCGACCCCTTGGCACCCGCCGCGCCCGCCACTCCCGCCGGGCCCGATCCAGGCGCGTCGGGATCCGCCGGAAGCGACAGCTCCGAGACGGTGTCCGGCGCCTCGACCCAGCGGGCGAGCGCCAGCGGTGAGGCGATGCCGGCCCGCGACGGGCCACCCGCCGGCGGAACGGCACCGGCCTGCTCGGGGATCGACGCCCGCGGCGTCGCGCTGCGGGGCGTCGTACCCCGCGGCGCGACCGTGGCCGGCCCCGGGTTCGTCACCTGGCTGTCACGGTCACGTGAGCTCGCGGAACGCGCGCCGCCGCCGTGCTCGGACGCTCCGCCGTTGTCCGCTGCCGGGATGCTCATCGCGTCGCCCTCCCGGTGAGGCTCACATACCGGCCGAGGGCTGTCACCGGGAAGACCAGCCGGTACAGGTGGTAGTTGATGGAGAAGTCCCAGGGGAAGCCCGTCCCGGTGAACTGCGGCTCGTCCCAGGTGCCGTCCGCGCGCTGCGTGTCGCACAGCCAGCGGACGCCGCGCTCGATCGACTCCCACTCGACGCTGCCGCGCTCCGGCTCCATGGCCAGCAGTGCCAGCAGCGCCCAGGCGGTCTGCGAGGCGGTCGGCTCGCCGCGCCCGATCCACGAGTCCTCGCGGTAGGAGCGCAGGTCCTCGCCCCAGCCACCGTCGGATGTCTGGTGCTCGACCAGCCAGTGCGCGGCGGCGAGGATCGCCGGGTGGCTCGCGCTGACTCCCGCGGAGATCAGCGCCGGCACCACGGCTCCCGTGCCGTACACATGGTTGACGCCCCAGCGGCCGAACCAGGATCCGCCGGCCTCCTGGTTGTCCAGCAGCCACCGGACGGCCCGCTGGGTCATCGGGTGATCGGCCCGGCCGAGCAGCGCGAGCATCTCGACCATGTGCGCGGTGACGTCCGCCGACGGCGGGTCGACCACCTCACCGAAGTCACAGAACGGGATCTTCGTGACCAGGGTGCGGACGTTGTCCGCGTCGAAGGCGCCCCAGGCTCCGTTCGACGAGCGCATCCCCACCGACCAGTCGACGCCCCGTTCCGCGGCGGCACGCAGCTCACGGGCGAGCTCCGGGTCGGCGGCGGCGATGGTGCCGGCCGCGGCGGACCCGGCCGAAGCCGCCGCCGCGGCGGCAGCGGCCGCGGCCGCCGATCCGGGCCCGGAGCCGTCGGAGTGATCCACCGGACCGTGCCCGTCCCCGAGCAGGCGGTGGATGGCGATGACCACCTCGGCGGTGTCGTCGACGTCCGGGTAGAAGTCGTTGTCGAACTCGAAGGCCCAGCCGCCCGGGGCGAGGGTGGGGCGGCGCACCGCCCAGTCACCGGCGACCCGGACCTCCTCGTCCGCGAGCCAGCGACCAGCCCGCACCATCGCCGGGTCGTCACCGGGCAGGCCGGCGTCGGACAGCGCGACGACCGCGAGCGCGGTGTCCCAGACCGGTGACTGGCACGCCTCGATGCGGCGGACCATCCCGTCCGGGGTCTGCTCACGGATCGTGAACCGGTCGAGGGCGCGGAACGCCATCGAGATCACCGGGTGGTTGAGCGGGTAGCCCATGAGGTGCAGGGCCATGATCGAGTAGACCATGGGCGGCTGGATCCCGCCCCAGCAGCCGTCCGCCTCCTGCCGGGCGATCACCCACTCGGCCGCGCGGCGCAGCGCGAGGCGGCGCAGCGGCTGGAAAGGCCGCTTCTCGTAGCGGTGCAGCACCACGTCGAGCCGCTCGAACGCCCCGGCCCAGCTGCGCAGCGGGGACTTCACCGGCTTCGGAGCCGGGACCCGCAGCTCGTCCAGCGTGAAGCCGAACGAGCGCACCGGCCGCAGCGAGCCGACGATCGTCAGCGCCACCACGGTCTGGCGGGCCCAGCAGGCGAAGTCGTAGATGTTCAGCGGGAACCAGGGCGGCAGGAACGACAGCTCCGCGGGCAGCACCGGGATGTCGTCCCAGGACCATTCACCGAACAGGGCGAGCCAGATCCGGGTGAACACCCGGGACGCGGCGATGCCGCCGGCTGCACGCACCCACTCGGCCGCGGACCGCATGTGCGGGGCCTGCGGATCGTCACCGGCGAGCCGGAGCGCGACATAGGCCTCGATGGTCGTCGAGATGTCGGACGGGCCGCCGTAGAAGGTGGCCCATCCGCCGTCGGCGAGCTGCTGGGAACGGATCCAGCGTCCGGTCTCCTGCGCCGTCGCCGGCGTGAGGATGCCGAGGAACTGCCGAAGCATGAGGTCCTCGGCGTCCATGGTGACGTTGGTTTCCAGCTCGCCCTTCCACCAGCCTTCGTCGGCCTGGAGGGAGAGCAGGTGGTCGCGTCCGCGCGCCAGGGTGTCGACCACCGGGTCACGGTGGGCATCGGCGGGCTGCGGCTGTGGCTGTGGTGCGCCGGTCAGCACCGCGGTGCCGGCCTCGAACGGCCCGGCCTCCTCCATCGGCGCCGCCGCCGACGGGGCCGGAACCTGCGGGGCCGGAACCTGCGGGGTCGGGTGCGCGGCCGTTGGGGCAGCCGAGGACTGGTCCGAAGTCAGGCTCATCGACGACTCCCCTCGTCGTACAGATGCAGGTACAGGTCGTGCGAATGACCGCCGGGCGACCGGCGGGCGGGTCCTGCCACCTCGCTCCCCCTCAGCGATCTCGTTCGGTCACGAAACGCGCCATGGCCAGCAGCTCCGCCTCGGCCGACGCCGGGATCGAGATCGAACGCAGCGCGTTCTCACACGCCTTGAGCTGACGGTCCGCCTCGGCGGTCGTCCAGTCGCGGCCGCCGGCGCGCTCCACGAGGGCGGCGATGTGCTGCAGCTCGGCCTCGGACGACTCGCCCTCACCGGTGAGGAAGGCACGAAGCTCGTCGGCATCGTTCCCACCGGCCTCCAGCGCCACCACGACCGGCACCGACTTCTTGCGCGAACGCAGGTCGTTCAGCACCGGCTTGCCGGTCACCGCGGGGTCGCCCCAGATGCCCAGCAGGTCGTCGATGAGCTGGAACGCGGTGCCGAGCCGGGAGCCGTACTCGGCCAGCCCGTCCACCACCTCACCGGGGGCACCGGCGAGCACCGCACCGAGGGAGGCGGAGCAGGCGAGCAGCGCGCCGGTCTTCCCGTCCTCCATGTGCAGCGTCTCGGCCACCGAGACGTCCGAGCGGGATTCGAACAGGAGGTCCTCCGCCTGCCCGCGGACGAGGTCCTGGACGCCGGCGCCGAGGATGACCGCGGCGCGGCGGCCCGGTTCGCCCTCGACCTCCAGCAGGACCTGGGTGGCCAGGCCGAGCAGTGCGTCACCGGCGAGGATCGCGCCGTCGGCGCCGAAGACCGTCCACGCCGTGGCGCGGTGGCGGCGTTCGGTGTCGCCGTCCATCAGGTCGTCGTGCAGCAGCGAGAAGTCGTGCACCAGCTCGACCGCGACCGCGGCCGGCAGGCCGACCTCGGCCGGCGCACCGGCGGCCTCGGCGGAGAGCAGGGCGAGCGCGGGCCGGACGAGCTTGCCGCCGTTACCGGGCACCGGGTCACCCGCGGCATCCACCCAGCCGCGGTGGTAGGCGACGACGTGGCGCAGCCGGGGGTGGAGCCGGTCCACCGTGGCGCGCAAGGCGGGCACCGTCAGGGCGCGCCCGCGCTCGATCGCTTCCGGAACCGTTGTGGTCATACCGGGAATCCCCCCGTGGACTTGGATGTCACTTTCTGGGTCGTCGCTGTGTGTGCTGTCGACGAGTCAGCTGCTGCCATGGACTGGGTCGGCACCTCGCCCTGCGACGCACTGTCGTGCGACTCGCCGCCCTGCGACTCACTGCCCCGCGGCTCACTCCTCGCCGCGGGCGGAACGTGATCGGCCGCGGGCAGTGTGCTCCCCGATACCCCCATGCCGGCGAGCGTCTCACGGGCAGCAGCGATTCCGCTACGCACGGCACCTTCCATGGTCGCCGGCCAGCCGGTGTCAGTCCAGGTGCCCGCGAGCGCGAACCCGGGCAGACCGGTCGCCTGATCCGGGCGCAACCGCAGCGAGCCGGGCGCCTGGTCGAAGGTCGCGGTGCGTTCCCTGGTCACGAAGACCTCGAGCAGCTCCGCCTCGCGCGCGGCCGGGAACAGTCGGCGCATCTCCTCGACGAACAGCGCCCGCAGATCATTGGCGGGCTGGTCGATCCACTCCTGCGCCGCCGACTGGGACAGCGCCAGGTACTGCGCCCCGGGCGGCCCAATCTTCGCCAGCCCGGAGGAGACCGTCCGGTCGAAGATCCACTGGATGGGTGAGCCGACCACGGCGAGCATCGGACTGTCCAGCACCGGCCGGTCGTAGATCATGTGAATGTTGATGATGGGCGAGACGCCCAGCTCACGCAGCCGGGCCCGGTCGACGCCCGAGCCCTCCGGGAGCAGATCGGCGGCGGCCGGCGGCGGCACGGCGAGCACCACCCCGTCCGCCCGCAGGACCTCTCCCCCGTCGAGGGTGACCTCCCAGCCGGTGGAGGTGCGGACGATGGCCCTGGCCTTGGTGCCCGTCCGCACGGTGCCGCCCGCCGCCGTCAGCGCGCGCACGGCCGCGTCGCCGTGGAGCTGCTGCAACGGGGCTTCAGGCCAGCCCAGGTCACCCGCATCGGCCCCGTCGAGCAGACCGGTGCGGACCACCTTGGCGGCCAGGCCAAGCGACGCCTCGGCGGCCGGGGCGTTCAGGGTCGCGACGGTGAGCAGCTCCCACAGCGCCTCGGTGGCCGCGGCGCTCTGGCCGTGCCGCTGGAGCCATCCGCCGAACGAGTCTCCGTCCACCTTCGGGTCACGCTGGTTCAGCCGACCGATCTGGAACGCGGCCAGCGCGGCCCGGAGGCGGTCGGCGAGCGGGAGTGCCCGGTATCCCAGCAGCGCCGGCGCGAGGTGCAGCGGCGCGGGCAGCGGCACCCGCGTGCGGCGCAGCCTGGTCCGGGTCAGCGAGCCCGCGATCAGCACCTCGACGTCCAGCCGCTCCTGCAGGGTGGTCAGGTGGGTGACGCCGAGCCGGGCCAGCAGCCCGCGGTAGGCGGTGCAGCACCGCATGAAGACGTGCTGGCCGGTGTCGATCCACAGCGAGCCGTCCTGGAACTTGCGCTGGAACGACGTGGTCTGGCCGCCCAGGCGCGGCCGGCCCTCCAGCAGCACCGGCCGGGCGCCCTCGTCCGCGGCGACCAGCGCCGCCGCGATACCGGCGAGCCCGCCGCCGATGACGACGACCCGGCTCTGCCCCTCGGACCGGCTCTGCCCCTCGGACCGGCCCTGCCCCTCGGACCGGCCCTGCCCCTCGGACCGGCCCTGCCCCTCGGACTGGCTCTGCTCGGTGCCGGTGCCGAGCGAGCCCGCGCCCTCCGACCAGTGGGCCGGTGGCGTGTCCCCCTGTGCGCTCATGCCGCCCTGGCTTCCGATCGGCCCGCGAGGCTTCGGGCCGCCACGACGGCCTTCTCCCAGCCGGGCAGCGACAGCCGGCGTTCCAGGACCGCCGTCGGGTCCTGCCGGATGCGCCGGTTGAGCCGCAGGTAGATGCCGGCCATCGCACCGCAGCAGGCCGCGCTGCGGCGGTCCAGCAGGCCGAGCAGGGCCAGGCCACGCGCGTACCACTCGTCGGCCCGGACCGCACAGTCGCGCAGATAGTCCACCAGCGCGTCCTCCGGGGCTCCGAGCCGCCCGGCGGCGTCCACCGTCAGCGTGACACCGGCCTTCTCCAGCTCGGTCGACGGCAGGTAGATCCGCCCGTTGAGCAGGTCCTCGCGAACATCGCGCAGGATGTTGGTCTGCTGCAGCGCCACGCCGAGAGCGTCGGCGATCTCGGCCGCCCGGGCGTCACCGGCCGAGCCCTCCAGGCCGAAGATGCCCAGCGATAGCCGGCCGATCGTGCCCGCGACCAGGCGGCAGTAGCCGACCATGTCCTCGAACGTCTCGTACGTCGCGCCATGGACGTCGCTCTCGACGCCGTCCGTGAGCTCGATGAAGGCCTCGATCGGGATGGGGAAGCGCCGCGCGGTGTCCGCGAGGGCGACCATCACCGGATCGGAGCTGTTCGTGTCCAGTGCGCGGATGTCGGCGCGCACCTTCGCCAGGCCGGCGAGCTTCTCCTCGGCCGGCAGATCGCCGTCGCCGATGTCGTCGAGCCGGCGGGCGAGGGCGTAGACCGCCGACAGCGCGCCCCGCTTCTCCGCGGGCAGCAGGCGGATGCCGTAGCTGAAGTTCCGCGCCGCCTCCCGCGTCAGTGCCTCGCAGGAGGCGTAGGCCTCAGCAACTGTGGAACTGCCCGGTGCACCCGCGCTCATCTGACCCCCTCGGTGCCGTCAACCTCTGTTACGGCGGACGCCGGAGCACCCATGCTGTCCGTTCCGGTGGCCTCACCCGATCCGGTGACTGCTGGCCCGGTGGCACCGGGCCCGGCGGCACCGGGAGCGGCCCCACCGGCCCGGGCGACGCCGAGCCTGGTGGCCCTTGGCCCGGTGACCTCGGTGGCCGCGTTCCCGGCGGCCCTGGCGGTGGCTGCCGCGCCGGGCAGCCACCAACGCGCCCACGCGGTCGCGGCGAAGGCCGCGACCCGGGGCTTGGGAGCCTTCGGCGCGCCGCCGAGCATGTCGTAGTCGGCGCGCCGGATGGCGTCGAGGGCGGCCCGGCCGCCGCCGACGAAACCGGCCATCGCCAGCCGCAGCCGGCCCCCGACCAGACCCACCAGCGGTGCGCCCGAGTCGAGCAGGGTCCTGGCCCGAGCCACCTCGAACGCCATCAGGTGCCGCACCGCCGGCGACGCGCTCGGTGCCGCCAGGTCGGCCTCGGTCACCCCGAAGGCCTCCATGTCCTCCAGCGGCACGTAGATCCGGCCGGCGGCGAGATCCTCCGCCACGTCCTGGAAGTGCTCGGCCAGCTGCAGCGCGGTGCAGATCCGGTCCGACAGCGCGACCCGGGCCGGGGTCGCCAGGCCGAAGACGCCGAGGACCATGCGACCGATCGGATCAGCCGAGAGCGTGCAGTAACGCACCAGGTCGTCGTAGGTGTCGTAGCGGGTGACCACCTGGTCCTGCCGGTTCGCCTGCACGAGCCGGCGGAACGGCTCGGCGGGCAGGTCACAGGCCCGCACGGTCCGAGCGAGCGTCTGGTGCACCGGCAGCCTCGGCTGCCCGCCCGACCAGATCAGCTCGAGGTCCTCGCCGAGCTCGTCCAGCAGTGCCAGGCGGTCGCCGGGGGCTTCGTCGCCGATGTCGTCGACAAGCCGCCCGAAGACGTAGAGGGCGTTCAGGTGCTCCCGCAGGCGTGCCGGAAGCAGCCTCGACGCAACCGGGAAGTTCTCCGCGGACGCGGCCAGCAGCACCTGGTCGGTGGGTGTGGTCAGGTCGGTCGCGCCGAGAGGGGCAGACGGACGCGGTGGGCCGGTTCGGGCGTCGATTGCGGTCATACGCCTCTCCTTAACGTGGCGCTGCGCGCTCCGGGTGCGCGGTGCGGTGTGCGTCCTGTGCGTCGTCCGGCCGGGCGATCGCGATGCGTCGCCGACCGCGATGGTGCCGGTCATGGTGCGTGCCAGATCGCCGGAACCGCTACCGCTGGCCGCAGGTGTGCTGGCCAGATCTCCGCCGGGCCCACCGCGGCAGGCGCTGGTCCGGCACTGGTGGCCTGATCGTGGGCAACGTCCGGGCCATCCGGTCAGCAGGGGTCAGGTCGGTCAGGGGCAGGCGGTGCGTGACGCCCAGGCGGCGGTGGGACCGCCCGAGCGTCACGCCATGGGATCACAAGCGCCGTGCCGCACGTTCACTGCCTGGCACGGCCGGGGACACCGCCAATCAGGCCGTGCCCCCCGCAGCCACCTCGTCACCGGTGCTGCCACCGGTGACGACTGAGCCTTTTCCATCGCCGACTCGGGCCTGCGACATCCCTGGCCGTTCGCCGTGGGATGGAAAGGACTCACTGGAGTAGTCCGCTGCGCGCACTCACCTCCCGGGCCGGCGGTCGGATCCGGAACTCATCCGAAGACACCGGCCAGGCGGCGGTACAGCGACGGAGCCGCGCCGTGAACGCGCGCGGCGGCGGACAGCCATCGGGGCACCCACACTTCGGCGTCTCCCCGGCCGGTGCCGGCGAGCATCCGCTGCGCCACCAGACCCGCAGGGATGGGACGCGGCCACCGGCGCACGTACGGTGCACCACGCCGGTGGAAGAAGGGGGTGTCCACAGCTCCCGGTAAACACAACGTAACGCTAATGCCACGTCCTGCGACTTCGGAGCGAAGCGCGTCGGCGAACCCCACCATCGCGGCCTTCGAAGCCGAGTACGCGACCTCGCCACGAACGCCCAACGCGCCCGCGACGCTGCCGACCAGCAGGATTCGGCCCTGGCCGCGCTCCAGCATCGCCGGCAGCATGGCCCGGACGAGCAACATCGGCGCCAGGACGTTGACCGCAATGAGATCATTGATGGTTGACGGAGGCATCACGTCGAACGGCCCGGCCGCGCCGAGGCCCGCCGAGCAGATCAGCAGATCCACCTCGCCGAGCAGCTCCGCGGCACGGGATGCCACCGCGACGTCGCCACCGGGGCGCGCCAGGTCCACCGCGATCCGGTGGCCCTGCGTCGCCGCGGCGACCTCGTCAAGAGCCGCGCCATTGCGGCCCACCAACAGCGAACGACAGTTCTGATCAGCGAGCAGGAGGGCCGCCTCCCGACCGATACCGGAGCTGGCTCCGGTCACCACGGCAGTGCGTGGCGGCCATCCGCCCGTCGAGGCGGTTCGCGCGCCGCTGGACGCGACAGGCAGGCTCCCTTCGCGGGCAGCCGCGCGAGGCCGAACGATCACGGCCCACCACCTCGGGTCACACGGTCCCCCCCGTGGTCCCGTTCCGGCACAGGTTTCACGTCACCTACTGCTTCCGTTTATGTCGCCCTCCACCATCGGCGTTCCACGTGCGACGGGATCAGACCTGCACTCCCGCCCACCGCCGGCTCGCTTCGAGCGGCTCCACCATTTCATCGTCCAGAGGCCGGGTCGTCCATCGTCAGATGTACGACATCGCCCCCTGCTCCCTTACCACACATTCGGAGAGGCGAACGGAGGACCAGATCCGAATTCACCCCGCCGAAGCTTCAGCGAAATTGCCTTCGTGTTTTCCGAGCGGAATGACACAACATTGACATCTACCGGACATCGAGACGTAGCTCACGCCCGCGCGAGTCAGCGCACCTGTCGACCATCGGCTACACCCTGCCGTCAGTCCGAACCAATCGCCACCGGATCACCGGTGGCGACCTCGGCGAAGGTGCGCGCCGGCGCCTCCACCGCATGGGTGTATACCCCATCCGGGTAGTAGACGGGACAGCTCGACGGATCATCACTCGGGCACGGCGTCATCTCCCGCACGCCGACAACCCTACCGTCCCGGACAAACATGATCGAAAGGGGCAGCAACGTGCGGAACATGTAGAAGCCGGACGTCGTCTCACCGGCAAATTCGAAGATCATCCCGCGCCCCGGAGGAAGGTCGGTCCGATACATCAGGCCTCGGCGTCGCTCCGTGTCACTGTCGGCAACCTCCGCCACGATGGTCAGGCCGCGAACCCGGACGGTGACGGTCGCACCATCACCCGAACCCGCATTTCCTCCGGAACCCGCAACGCCGCTACAAGCCGCGACGAACACCGTCGCGGCGGCGGCGCCAAGGGCACCGGCCAGTCGGGGGACGGACGGGCTCACACCGCACAACCCGGTACCGGGAAGCCCCTCGGCGGGCCACCCGGACACAGCCCCCCACTACGCCAACCGCCACTGCGCCAACCATCGTTGGGCCAACGGCCGCTGTGCCAACCATCGTTGGGCCAACGGCCGCTGTGCCAACGGCTACTGCGCCAACGGCTCCACGGCCTGCTCTGGTCCGAGCGCGGCAAGGGCGGCCTCCACGATCAGACACTGAAGTTCTTCGGACAACAGCGGCGCGAACGGAGACAGCGTGCCGGCAGCCGCCGACACGCAGTCACCCGCGGCGGTCGCATCAGCACCCACCGCCGGGTACGCCGGGCGAGCATCGTCGGCCGCCCCGACACCCGCCGCCGCAGCGGTGCCCAGCGAGATCTCCGGTGCCACCGCGTCGGCGGTGCCATCCGCACCGCTGTCTCCAGTAAATCCGGTCAGGCTCCGAATGCCCGTTGGACTCCCCACGCGAGTGGTGGTGATCCAGGTCGCCGTGCCGCCGCGGTCGGCCGCGCCGCGATGCCCGCCGCCAGCCGTGCCGTACCGACCGCTGTCAGCCGGATGCGCGGCACCGCCGCCAGGCTGCCCGGCTGCCGCTGATCCGACTGACGATGCCCCGGCTGACGCTGATCCGACAGCCGATGCTCCGCCGGCGTCGGATTCGCTCACCTCGGTTTCGTCATCCGCGGCAACATTCCGCCAGCGCGCGCGACCCATCGCATCGCCCATTACGCCGCTCTGGACACAGCCGACCGCGCAGCGGGCCCGCATGATCCGGGCCACAGTGGGCCGCGGCCCGGCAAGAGCGCGGATGATCACCTCGTACTGGGAAATGATGTCCTCCTTGCCGATCCGATGATGCAGCACCGAGGGATCGTTCGCGAAGGCGCAGAGGACGGCACCGGTCTCCACCAGCAGTGACGTGAGTGCCTCGAGGATCGCCCGCGGTGGCGGCGGAGGGTCACGGCGGGCCAACTCGACCAACTGTGCGAAACCGGACTCGAAGGGCGAAATCAGCGCTTCGAGAATCATCTCCTTGGACGAGAAGTGATAGTAGAGCGCGGCCTTCGTCACGCCGAGTCGTTCGGCGATGTCACGGACCGAGGTGCCCGCATACCCTCGTTCCACGAAGAGCTGCACGGCCGCCTCGAGGATCCGCGTGCGGGTGTCGGCTCCCTGCGCGCGCGTGCGTCCTATGACCACCAGCACTCACCCCCACAGGACGGTCAGCCGCGAATGCTACTCTTGCACTCACTTACTGGCCGATCGGTAAGCAGATGAGCGATCGGTAAGCGAAGCGCCTGGCGGGAGGCCTGCCGGCGGCACCCCGGTCACCGGTGGTGACGTCGATCAGTGCCGATCAGTCGGGCCGTCAGCGGGTCACGGAACAGCGACAGACGACCAACCAGCACCTCCGAGGGGAAACGATGGCAAAGCTCGCTCGCTGGTGCTTCCAGCACCGCTGGCTCGTCCTGGGCCTATGGGTCGCGGCTCTTGTCGGGCTGGCAGCGCTCGGCCGGGCCACGGGCGACGACTACAAGGACACCTTCTCCCTGCCTGGGACGGACTCCCAGAAGGCAATCGACATCCTCGAACGTGACTTCCCGGCGCAGTCGGGCGACAGCGCGACCGTCGTCCTGCACGCCCGTACCGGCACGCTGACCGACCCGGCGATCAAGGCACAGGTCACCGACATGGTGGGGCAGCTCGCCAAGCTGCCGCACGTCGCCGAGGTGATCAGTCCGTTCAGCGCCGACGGCAAGGGCCAGATCAACGAGGCCGGTACCACCGCGTTCGCCACGCTCGCCCTCGACCTGCCCGGCAACGAGCTGCAGATCTCCGACATCGAGCACGTCGTCGACACCGCCCGCGACTACGACAAGGGCGCGCTCCAGGTCGAGGCGACCGGGCAGGTCGTCGCGAACACCGAGCAGACGACCAGCTCCACCGAGCTCATCGGCATCATCGCGGCGGCGATCATTCTGTTCGTCGCGTTCGGGTCACTGCTCGCGGTCACGCTGCCACTGATCACCGCGCTGGCCGCGCTCGGCGTGGGCCTCAACCTCATCATCCAGGTCTCCCACCTGACCTCGGTGGCCGAGTTCAGCACCATGCTGGCGACGCTGATCGGCCTGGGCGTCGGCATCGACTACGCGCTGTTCATCGTGAACCGCCATCGCATCGGCCTGCGGGCCGGGCGCTCCCCCGAGGAGGCCGCGGTCAACGCGGTCAACACCTCCGGCCGCGCCGTCCTCTTCGCCGGGGCGACGGTCTGCATCGCCCTGCTCGGCCTGTTCGCCCTAGGCGTGACCTTCCTCTACGGCGTCGCGCTCGCCGCGGCGTTGACGGTCGCGATGACCATGCTGTCGTCGGTCACGCTGCTGCCCGCGCTGCTCGGCTTCTACGGGCAGAAGGTGCTGAGCCGCCGCGAACGCCGCCGGATCGCCGAGCACGGGCCCGAGCCGGAGGCGCCGTCCGGCTTCTGGTGGCGGTGGGCCAAGGGCGTGGAACGCCGCCCGGCCGTCCTCGCCGTGCTCAGTGCCGTCGCGATCGCCGTGATCGCGATCCCGTTCTTCTCGCTGCGGCTCGGTTCGTCCGACCTGGGCAACGGTTCGGAGGACAAGACCACGAAGCGTGGCTACGACCTGCTCGCCGAAGGCTTCGGCCCCGGCTTCAACGGTCCGTTCTCCCTGGTCACCGATCTTTCCTCCGGCGCGGGCCTGCAGGCGCTGAACCAGGCGGTCGCCGCGGCACGCGACACCCCCGGCGTCGCCTCCGTGACCGAGCCACGCCAGAGCCCGAACGGCCGGGCGGCGATCGCCACCCTCTACCCGACGTCGAGCCCGCAGTCGCCGGAGACGGCCAAGCTGCTCGACCGCCTACGCGACGACGTCATCCCGACCGCGACCGCGGGCGCCGCCGCGCCGGTGTACGTCGGCGGCATCACCGCGATCTTCGAGGACTTCGCCGGCGTCCTGTCGGACAAGCTGCCGCTGTTCATCGGGATCGTCGTGGTCCTCGCGTTCATCCTGCTGGTCGTGGTCTTCCGCAGTCTGCTCATCCCCCTGACGGCCTCGGTGATGAACCTGCTGGCAGTCGGTGCCGCGTTCGGTGCGGTGGTGGCGGTGTTCCAGTGGGGCTGGCTGTCCGACCTGTTCGGCCTCAGCCCCGGGCCGATCGAGGCGTTCCTGCCGGTCATGCTGTTCGCGATCCTGTTCGGCCTGTCCATGGACTACGAGGTCTTCCTGGTCAGCCGCATGCATGAGGAGTGGACCGCCAGGCGCGACAACCGCATCGCGGTGTCGCTCGGCCAGGCGGAGACCGGCCGGGTGATCTCCGCCGCGGGTGCCATCATGACCCTGGTGTTCGCCGCGTTCATCCTGGGTGACGAACGAGTGATCAAGCTCTTCGGGCTTGGCCTGGCCCTCGCCATCGCCATCGACGCCTTCGTGATCCGCACGATTCTGGTTCCGGCGCTCATGCACCTGTTCGGGCGCGCGAACTGGTGGCTGCCGCGTGGTCTGGACCGGGTCCTGCCGCGGGTCTCGGTCGAGACCTCCGACGATCTCGCCGAAGCCCACCAGGTGCCGGTTCCGTCCGACGACTACCGCGACGGCGTGCCCGCGCAGCCACACGAATCGGCGGAGTCCGAGCGGACCCACTGAGCCACGCGGTCATCGACCGCTGACGATCGACCGCTGGAGCTCGACGCCCGGCCGGCAGCCCCACAGCGGGCCACCGGCCGGGCGTGGTCGTTTCCGGCCAGTCGCCCGGCAGCCTCCCGAGCCTCGGGCTTCCGCGGATGGCGCTGCTTCAGAGCAAGAAGCGAGGATTTCGGCTGCTAAAACGACCGAAATCCTCACTCCTTACCCATTGCCAAGTGCCTCCGTGCCTCATTTGTACCTAATTGGCGTGTATTGCCGGCGCTGTGCGGCGGCGCGGGATCCCCCGGTGGGTCGCCGTGCGGCGGGTGGCCAGGGCTCACGGGCGGCCCGATACGGTCGGCGGCAGGCCACCCGTCGGCGACGACGCGACAACGCGACGAGACGGCGAGGCGAGCAGGCGACGACGCGAGGACAGGGGTTCCGATGTCCGCTCCCGTTCCAGGGCCCGTTCGGGTCCCCGCACGTCCGCTGCGCGTGGTGATCGCGCCCGATTCGTTCAAGGGATCGGTCTCGGCGACCGAGGCCGCGGCCGCCCTTGCTTCCGGGTGGTCGGCGACCCGCCCGGACGACGTCGTGGTAACCATCCCGATCGCCGACGGCGGCGAGGGAACGCTGGACAGCTTCGCCGCCGCCGTGCCGGGCACGCGCCGCCACGAGCTGGACGTCACCGGGCCGGACGGACGTCCCGTCACCGGCGCCGCGTGGCTGGAGCTCCCCGACGGATCAGCGCTCGTCGAGCTGGCCCAGGCCAGCGGCCTGCCGCTGATGAGCGCGCCGGACCCACTCAACGCGCACACCTTCGGGCTTGGAGAGCTCGTCGGCGCCGCCCTGGACACCGGTGTCCGCGGTGTTCTCGTGGCGCTCGGCGGGTCGGCGTCCACCGACGGAGGGACCGGCCTGCTGGCCGCCCTCGGAGCCCGCTTCCTGGACGCCGCCGGGCAGCCACTTGCGCTGGGTGGCGGAGCGCTGGCCGACCTCGCGGCCGTCGACCTGCACGGCCTGCGGCCCGCGCCGCCGGAGGGCATCCGCTGCCTGGTCGACGTCACGGCGCCGCTGCTCGGCCCCCTCGGCGCGGCGGCGGTCTTCGGGCCGCAGAAGGGCGCCGGGCCCGCGGAGATCGACCGGCTGGAGGCCGGCCTCGCCCGGCTGGCCGAGCTCATGCCAGGCCTCGGCGCTGCCGGCCAGAGCAGCGCCGGGTCGGGCATCTCCGGGTCGGCCGGAGTCGGGTCGGGCAGCGCTGGCTCCGTACTCGCCGAGCAGCCCGGCACCGGGGCGGCCGGTGGCACAGCCTACGGTCTGGCCGCTGCCCTCGGAGCAACACTCGTGCCCGGTGCCCGCAGCATCGCCGAGCACACCGGGCTGCCGGCCGCGCTGGCCGAGGCCGACCTGGTGATCACCGGCGAGGGGCGCTTCGACCGGACGTCGCTGGGCGGCAAGGTCGTCGGCGGAGTGGTCACGATGGCGCAGGCGGTCGGTGTTCCCGTGCTGCTCGTCGCGGGCCAGGTCGACGGGCCGGTGCCGGCGGCCGTCAGCGACGCGATCGCGCTCGTCGACCTGGCCGGTGACCGGGCCCACGCCATCGCGCGGCCCGGTCACTGGCTGACGCTCGCCGGAGCCCGCCTGGCCGAGAGACCGGGCGCGCCGCGGATCAGCTCGGTGCCGGGCTGATCTCCGGGCCGAGCTGTGAATGCTCGTCCCAGGTACCCAGAACCCTGCCGTCACTGTCGTAGGCTCGGATCACGGCGAGATTCCCGATAATCCACTCCTCCCAGGCCTTCTCCCACGCCTTCATCTCAGGCGTGTTGTACTGGGCGCTCAGCTCGGCATCGTCGGGCTCCGTGCCTGGCACCCATTCTGGTTCCGGCCATACAACCTTGTCCTCCAGCTCCTTCAGGGCGGGCGGCATTTCCGCCGAAACCCTGATCACAGCCCGGCCGTCCTTGACGGGAACCTCGATCACCCGGTCGGAGACCGTCGCGGTGACCCGGCTGACCCGGGCGGAGACCTGTGCCACGCTGACGCTGACCTGGGAATTGTTTTCCAGCCCGTCCGCAGTCAGCCCACCGCCCACAGGATGGGTCGACAGAAAACTGGTCAACGTGAGGTCGGGGCTCACGATCTTCGGTTCCGCGGTCTGGTCGAACAGGCCGGCCAGGCCGTAGAAGAGACCACCGGACGAATCCGCTGGAACATCGCATTCCACGAACATCGAGCCGTCGGTCAGGACGATGCTCGCGCCGAGTGAGTCCCGCACCCCCGCCCACACCCGCAGATCCTCCACCCGCGGTGCCGGCTGACCCTCCGTCGACGAATAGGTCTGCCGGCACGCGGACACGACCCGCTTCTCCTCGGCACCGGTGAAGGTCATCGGCTGCAGGCGGGTCACCGCGGGACTTCTCTGCAGGTCGGCCGGGATGATCGACGCCCGTGAGTGGCCTCCGCTCAAGGTCAGCCCGGCGGCGACCGCCGCCGCGGCGACAGCGCACGCCACCGCGGGCGCGGCCCAGCGGGCTACCCGGCGGAACCGCTCCCGGGGAAGTCTTCCGTGCACTGCGGGCCAAAGGTCGCCCGACGGTGCGACGGTCACCGCCTGCGCCAGGTCACGAAGATGTCCGGCGATCTGCTCGTCGGTGGTCATGCGGCACCCCCTCGTACCTCGTCGGGTAGCCCGACTTCGAGACTGCTGCTGGGCTGAGCCCGATCGGCCCCGCCTCCATCCGCCGGCCTCGCCTCGGCCCAGCCCCCACCGTTCGACACCGCGCTTCCCGCGGCTGCACCGGACGCACCACTGGCCGCCGGGACCCAGCTGGCCGCCGCGGCGGCCAGGGATGGATCCGCACGCAGGCGCGCGAGCCCTCGAGAGGCGTGCGTCTTCACCGTTCCGGTGGAACAGCCGAGAATCTCCGCGACCCGTGCCTCCGGCAGGTCCTCGCAGTAGCGCAGCACGACGACGGCGCGTTGCCTGGCCGGTAACACGGCGAGTGCCCGAGCGAGCCCGGCCCTGTCCTCCACCGCCGCCAGTTCTGCGGCGGAGGACCTGGCCTCCTGCTCCGGCACGGTCGCCATCGGCGACTCGGGAACGCGGCGCCGGAAGCGGCGCCTATGGGCGTTCACCAGAATGCGGCGCACGTAGGCGTCCGGGGAGTCACTTTCACGGACCCGCCGCCAGGCCACCAGAGTTCGGGCCAGCGCCGTCTGCGCCAAGTCCTCCGCCTCGGCCGGATCGCCGGTCAGCAGATATGCCAGCCGCAGCAACTCTGGGAGCCGCGCGGCGAAATACGCCCGGAACTCGATCTGTAGTTCTTCGTCCATCCCGCCTCCTCACACCCCTACAGAGCCCACTTGGGACCACTCAGGTTGACGTGGCGCCACCACGAACCCCCGCGGAGCCTGGCGCTACCCCGGGCCGAGATGCGCAACCGGTCCACAGGACGGGCGAGCGACGGTACCTGCCTGGCTTGGAGAGCTCGGTCCTGCGGAGCGGCGAACCTGCCGAGGAGTGGACTTCCCACGGGGCGGTCAAGGCGCGGGTGATGAACGCCCGCGGAGCAGGCGGTGCCCACCGGCCGGAATCGACACCGCACAATGCGTCGCGCTTGGCCGCCTCGACGACATCCGGCTGTGGCTGGGCGCGCACCCGGACGCCGGGCCGCTGATTCTCAAGCTCGAGCTGAAGACCGTTTCAGCGCCCGGACGAACCAGGGCCTGCACGCGAGTGTGGCGTCGTCCGACTGGGCGAGCATGCCGTCGGTGAACGCCACGCTGCTCGATCGCGGCTGACGTGGGTCAGGCGCCGCCGGCGTTCAGTGGCACCTCGACCGGCTCGAAGCTCTCGCCGGTCACGTCGACGTCGGCGGCGCGCAGGTTCGCCAACGCGGCCTGGGTGAACTCGTTGGTGTAGGCCAGCCCGACGGGGTCGCCACTCAGGACCGTCTGCCCGTGCGCGTTGCGGGTGCCGCGGGCGATCTCGACCGTGCGCGCCCAGGCCGCCTCGTCGACGACGCCGATTCCCTCCGGCGACGGCCAGATGAGCTTGTTGACCTCGTTCATCTGCCACAGCTGATGGCTCGCGCCAAGCTGGGAGCCGGCCGCGACGACCAGGTCCCGGCATTCCTCGGCGTTGTCCCGGCAGTACGCCCAGCCGCGCATCGAGGCTTCCAGGAATCTAGTGGTCGTCAGGCGGTAGGCGGCGTCGCTTTCCAGTCGCGAGGTGGAGGCCCAGATGGCGTCCTGCAGCATTGCCGTGCCGACCTCGTTCCAGTCGATGACGCTGAGATCCCGGGAGGTGTAAAGCTTGCCGGTCTTCGGGTTCACCGCCTCGAGAATCTGGGCGTACTCGTTGTAGCTCATCGCCGCGCCGGCATCGATGGCACCGGAGAGCAACGCCTTCACGTCGAAATCCTGCTGCACCAGGGTGACGTCCGCCCCCGGGTCGAGGCCGGCACCGGTGATACCGGCGAACAGCTCGTACTCGTTACCGAAACCCCAGGTCCCGACGCGGCGGCCGCGCAGGTCCGCCGGTTTCTCGATCCCCGCGTCGGCGAAGCTCACCTGCCAGCTTCCCGAACGCTGGAAGATCTGGCCGACCTCGGTGATCCGCGCGCCCTGCTCCCGCGAGGCGAGTGCCTTGGGGACCCAGGCCACCGCGAAGTCGGCCTTGCCTTCGGCCAGCACGGTCTGCGGAACGATCTCGGTGCCGCCCTGGAGGATCTCGACGGTCAGGCCG
>NZ_ADGX01000146.1 GCF_000177675.1 Parafrankia sp. EUN1f | reverse complement strand
CGGCACCCGGCCCGGCGCGGCCCGGCCGGGCCGCGCCGGCGGACGGCGGGCGGACGAGCAGCACGATCACGGCGACGCCGACCAGCCCGATGCACGCGCTGAGCACGAACACCAGGTCATAGGACCCCGGTGACACCGCGAGCAACGCGAACGCGACGAACGGCCCGAGCATCGCACCGACGGTGTCCATCGCGCGATGCAGGCCGAAGGCGAACCCCAGTCTGGAAGCAGGGGCCGACAACGACAGCATCGCGTCGCGAGGAGCGGTGCGCAGGCCCTTGCCGATCTGGTCCGCGGCCAACGCGCCGGACAGCGTCCCCGGGCTCGCCCCGCCCGCCGCCAGGACGACCTTCGCGGCGGCCGACATCGCGTAGCCGGTCGCGGCGACGTCGCGGTGCCGGTGGAACCGGTCGGAGACGAAACCGCTGACCAGCCGGCTGACCGCACTGGCTCCCTGGTAAAGACCGTTGGCGAGGCCGTACTGAAACGGAGTGAAGCCCAGTCGCTCGACAAGGTAGAGCGGAAGAACGGCGGTGACCATCTCCGTGGAAAGGTCGGTGAGAAGGCTGGTCAGCCCCAGGAGCACGACCGTCGGGCCGACCCCGCGCAGCCGGCCACGCCGCGCGGCGGTGGGTTCGCCATCCGTGGTCGGGTTGCGGAACGCAGGGGCGCCGCCGGGCTCCTCGTCGGCATCGGCGGCGGCATCGTCGGCGTCCTTGCCCACCGGCGACGGCGAAACCGTGTACACAATGCTGCCCCCCTGCCCGGTACACAGCTCGCTCCGACGAGCGCCCAGGCCACCCATTGCCACGCCGCCGGACACCCGCGCCAAGCCGGGCCGCCGCGCCACCATGGGGAGAAACGGATTGACCGGGTCAGGATTCCGTCCCCATCACGATCTTCGTGGACGAATGCTACAGTACCCCGGGATGGGGGGATGCCACATGGGGGGATGTGCAACGAGGCGCGGCGCCCTTCTGCGCCGCCGGCCGGTCGCGCATGGAAATGATTTTGCGCGTCACGGCGAGACCTGACGGGAGACCGTGGCCCACAACAGGCCATTGGTCACCCTTTTTTAAATAGTTTCCATGCGAAACCGCATGTTTTCCACTCCCGTCCGTGAATACTGTGGTGCCCACATGAGCTGTGAGCCTTTTTCGTCGTCGGCTTCGGACCTGCGTCGTCGCTGGCGGTGCACCCGTGAGACGGAAAAGGCTCAGTGACACCTGAATCCACGTGAAGGAGATTTCTGTGCAACCGTTAGGGGTTGCCGTGATCGGCGCCGGCTACTGGGGCCCGAATCTGGTTCGCAACTTCGCGAGCTCGGGATCATGGCGTCTGCGCTGGGTCTGTGACTTCGACACCGATCGGGCCCGGGCGGTGGCCGGGCACCTCGGCGACGTGCGGGTGACCGCGGATCTCGGCGAGGTGCTGTCCGATCCGGAGGTCGCCGCGGTCGCCATCGCGACGCCGGCGGCCAGCCACACGGAGCTGACTCTCGCCTCCATTGACGCCGGGCGCCATGTCCTGGTCGAAAAGCCATTGGCGGCGACCGCCGCGGACGGCGCGAAACTCGTCGCGGCCGCACAGGCCGCCGGGGTCGTGCTCATGTGCGACCACACGTACTGCTACACGCCGTCCGTCATGAGGATTCGGGAGCTCACCCACAGCGGCGAGATCGGCGACATCCAGTACATCGACTCGGTGCGCATCAATCTCGGGCTCATTCAGCCGGACGTCGACGTGTTCTGGGATCTCGCACCGCACGACCTGTCCATCCTCGACTTCGTACTGCCGGCGGAATTCGCGCCGCTGTCCGTGACGGCCCTCGGCGCGGATCCCGTGAACGCCGGCCGCAGCTGCGTCGGGTATCTCACAATGCCTCTGCGGGGCGGCGGGATCGCGCACATCCACGTCAACTGGCTGAGCCCCACGAAGATCCGGAAAACCGTGGTCGGCGGCTCCCGCAAGATGATCGTGTGGGATGATCTCGAGCCGTCCCAGCGGCTCAGCATCTACGACAAGGGCGTCGAGATCAGCGAACGCCCGCAGGACGACCGGGCCCGCCGGCTCGTCTCCTACCGGGTCGGCGACATGGTGGCCCCCGCGCTCGCCGAGACGGAGGCGCTGCGCGGTGTGGTCACCGAGTTCGCCGACGCGATCCGCGAGGGGCGCCCGGCGCGAACCGACGGCTCCTCGGGGCTCCGGGTCCTGAGAATGCTCGAAGCCGCCGCCGAAAGTGCCGCAAAGGGCGGCCAGGCGGTCCCGCTGCCAACCGAAGGGAAAGGTCTCCCCGCATGACCGAGATCGCCGGTCGTCGTGTTCTCATCACCGGCGGCGCCGGTCTCATCGGGTCACACATCACCGACCAGCTGATTCCGCACGAGCCCGCCGAGATCGTCCTCCTCGACAACTTCACCCGCGGCCGGCACGAGAACATCGCCGCGGCGTTGGAATCGGGCCTGGTCACCGTCATCGAAGGTGATGTGCGCGACGCCGACACCGTCGCCAAGGCCATGGCGGGGGTTGATCTCCTCTTTCACCAGGCCGCGATTCGCATCACCCAGTGCGCCCAGGAGCCGCGGCTGGCCTACGACGTCCTCGCCACCGGAACCTTCAACGTCCTGGAGGCCGCGGTCGAGGCGGGTGTGAGCCGGGTGGTGGCCGCTTCCTCGGCCTCCATCTACGGGCTGGCCGAGCAGTTTCCCACCGCGGAGAACCACCACCCGTACGACAACCGCACCATCTACGGGGCGGCGAAGCTGTTCAACGAGTCCCTGCTGCGCAGCTTCAACGACATGTTCGGCCTCGACTACGTGGTTCTGCGCTATTTCAACGTCTACGGGCAACGCATGGACGCCCACGGCGCCTACACCGAGGTCCTGATCCGCTGGATGGAGCGCATCGAGCGCGGTGAACGGCCACTGATCTTCGGTGACGGCAGCCAGACGATGGACTTCGTCCACGCGGTCGACATCGCCCGGGCCAATATCGCCGCCGCCCGCTCCGACGTGTCGGACCAGGTGTACAACATCGCGAGCGGGCAGGAGACGAGCCTGCTGGAGCTCGCGCGTGCGCTCTGCGAGGCGATGGGCAGCGACCTCGAGCCCGAGTTCGGGCCGGAGCGCAAGACCAACCCGGTGCCCCGTCGCCTCGCCGACATCTCCCGGGCCCGGGACGACCTCGGCTTCGTCGCCTCCATCGGTCTGAAGGACGGCCTGCGCGAGCTGGTGAGCTGGTGGCGCGGGCTCGGCACCACCGCCAGCGGCGCCACCGGCAGTAGCGCCGGCGACAGCACCGCCGCCAGCGGCGCTACCTCGGGATCCGCCCGATGAGCCCGGATTCGGCGGTGCCGACCGCCGCCGCGCCCGCCAGGCCAGCGGCGCCAGCCATGCTCCCGGTCATGCGGCCGTGGCTGGGTGAGGAGGAGGCCGAGGCCGCCGCGGCCGCGGTCCGGTCGGGCTGGGTGGCCCAGGGCCCGCGCGTCGCGGAGTTCGAGCGAGCGCTGGCCGCGCGTCTCGGCGCGGCCGAAGCCGTCGTCGTCTCCAGCTGCACCACCGCCCTTCACCTGGCGATGGTGCTCACGGGTGTCGGGCCCGGCGACGACGTCGTCGTGCCGTCGCTGTCGTTCATCGCCACGGCCAACGTGGTCCGCTACGTGGGAGCCCGTCCGGTCTTCGCCGACGTGGATCCCAGCACGCAGAACGTCACGGCGGCGACGGTCGAGGCGGCGCTGACCCCCGCGACCCGCGCGGTGATCGCTGTCGACCAGGGCGGCATGCCTCTGGACGTCGAACCGGTCCGCGCCCTGTGCCTTCGCCGTGGTCTCGAGCTCGTACAGGACTCGGCGTGCGCGATCGGCTCGACCTACCGGGGCCGGCCCGTCGGCGGCGACGCCACGCTCGCCGCGTACTCCTTCCACCCCGCAAGCTGCTCACGACCGGGGAGGGTGGCGCGCTGGTCACCGACCGTCCGGAGTGGGCGGCGCGGGCGCGGCGGCTGCGCGAGCACGGCATGACCGTGAGCGCCGCGGACCGGCACAGCAGCAGCCGCATCGTGATCGAGGACTATGCCGAGACCGGCTACAACTACCGGATGACCGACGTCCAGGCCGCGATCGGGCTCGTGCAGATGCGCCGCCTGGACGAGCTGATCGCACGGCGCCGGGAGCTGGCCGCCGACTACCAGCAGGCCCTCGCCGACGTGCCCGGCCTTCGGGTGTGCGCGGACCCGCCCCACGGGACGGCCAACTACCAGTCCTTCTGGGTCGAGCTGGCCGACGGCTTCCCCTGCACCCGCAACGGCCTGCTCGAGCATCTGCTGCGGGACGGAATCTCGGCCCGGCGGGGCATCATGGCCGCGCACCGGGAGCCGGCCTACGCCCAGCAGGGTGAGGTCGACCTTCCCGTGACGGAGCGGCTCACCGACCGGACGGTCATCCTGCCGCTCTTCCACGAGATGACCCAGGACGACGTGGCGAGGGTCGTGGCGTCCCTGCGTGCGGCGGCACACGGCTCCGCCGCCAGCCCGAGCAACGGCCAGGGCGATGACTGAAGCGACCGCGGCGACCATCACGTCGGCCATGACGGCCCGGACGGCCCGGACGGCCCGGACGCCTGGAAGGACGACAGCCAGATGACCACGGTCGACAGAATTCCCTTCGTGGACCTCGCGGCCGCGCACCACGCGGTCGCGGATGAGGTCGCGGCGGGCTTCGCCCAGGTGCTCGCCACCACCTCCTTCATCGGCGGCGTCCCGGTCACCGAGTTCGAGCGGGAGTTCGCCGCCTTCAGCGGTCGCCAGCACTGTGTCGGGGTCGGCAACGGCACCGACGCGATCGAGCTCGCGCTGCGCGCCCTCGGCGTCGGCACGCGGCCCGACGACGAGGTGATCCTGCCCGCGAACTCCTTCATCGCCACCGCGGAGGCGGTCTCGCGCGCCGGTGCCCGGCCGGTCCTGGTCGACGCCGACGAGACCTACCAGCTGGTGGACCCGGCCCGGGTCGCCGAGGCCATCACCGCCCGCACCCGCGCCGTGATTCCCGTCCACCTGTTCGGGCAGCTGGCCGCGCTGGAGCAGGTCCAGGAGGTCATCGGCGGGCGGGAGATCGCGATCGTCGAGGACGCGGCCCAGGCCCAGGGCGCGACCCGCGGCGGTGCCGGCATCGGCTCCGCCGGGCCGGCCGCGACCAGCTTCTACCCGGGTAAGAACCTCGGTGCCTACGGCGACGCCGGCGCGACCCTCACCGACGACGCCGACCTCGCCACGACCATGCGGGCGATCTCCTGCCACGGCAGCCTGACCAAGTACGAGCACACCCACCTGGGTTTCAACTCGCGCCTGGACACCCTGCAGGCCGTGGTCCTGCGGGCCAAGCTCCGCCGGCTCGCGGCGGCGAACGAGGCACGCCGCACCGCGGCGGCCCGCTACGACCTGCTGCTCTCGGACGCGGAGAAATCCCTCGGCTTCGACCTCGGCCGGCCGCAGGTCGCGCCGGGAAACGTGCACGTCTGGCACCTGTACGTCATCCGGGTGCCGGAACGCGACCGCCTGCTGGGCCGGCTGCAGGCCGCCGGGATCGGTGCCGGCGTCCACTACCCGCAGCCGATCCACCGCACCGTGCCTTTCGCCGACCATGCTCCCCGGCCGTGCCCGGTCACGGATCTGCTTGCGGGGCAGATCCTCTCCCTGCCGATCTATCCTGAGATCACTGACGCCCAGCAGCAGCGCGTCGTGGAAACCCTGATGAAGGCGTTGGTCGACAATGACAGCTGACGTGGCGGTTCACGGCGCGGTTGACGGTGCGGTTGACGGCGCGGCAACCACCGCCGGCGGGGTGCGGGATCCGTTCGTCCACCCGGCGGCGCTGTGCGAGAGCGACCAGGTCGGGCCCGGCACCCGGGTGTGGGCGTTCGCGCACGTCCTGCCGGGGGCGGTGATCGGCGCCGACTGCAACATCTGCGACCACGCGTTCGTCGAGTCCGAGGTGCGCCTCGGGGACCGGGTGACAGTCAAGAACAACGTGGCGCTGTTCAACGGCCTGACCGTCGAGAACGACGTCTTCCTCGGCCCGAACGCGGTCTTCACCAACGACTACAACCCGCGCGCCGCCGTCAAGAAGACCAGTGACGACCTGCTCCCCACCGTCATCCGCTCCGGGGCCACGATCGGCGCGAACGCCACCATCGTCTGCGGCGTCACCATCGGCGAGAACGCCTTCATCGGCGCGGGCACCGTGGTGATCCGGGACGTCCCTCCGGGTGCCATGGTCGTCGGCAACCCGGCCCGGCACATCGGCTGGATGTGTGCCTGCGGCGAACGCCTGGGCGACGACCTGACCTGCTCCTGCGGCACCCGCCACCGCGCGGACTCCGCCAGCGGCGGCGTCGTCACGGATCATGCCTGATCCGTCCGACGAGAACAGCACGTCGGGCCCGCCGTCACCCCGCGGCCCTCGGCCTTCCGCCGAAGATCAGGAAAGAACAGTCACCCTCGCCTGGGATCCGGCCCAGCTCGACACCGCGGCGGGCCGGGAACCGGCGGAGGAGGACATCGAACGCACCGTCCTGGTGACCCGACCGGGACTCCCTCCCAACCGGGAGCCACCGGAGGAGGACATCGAACGCACCGTCCTGGTGACCCGACCGGCGCTCCCTCCCAACCGGGAGCCACCGGAGGAGGACATCGAACGCACCGTCCTGGTGATCCGCCAGCCGGCGACGTCCGGGCCGACCACCGGCCCGGACGCACTGCTACCGGTGGTTCCCGGCAAACCGGCGCCGCCTCGGCACCGGAGGGAAGCGTTGGTCCGGCAGGACGCCGAACCAACGCTGATGATCAATAATTTCGCTTCCCACCAGCGGTCGAGCACGGGCGCACTCGCCCTGCGGCCGGCGGATCTCGGCCCCGTCGTCAACCGGCGCCGGGCCGCCGAGACCCCGGACGACGAGCTGAGCAGCAAGGTCCGCAAGGGCCTGGGCTGGAGCTTCCTCAACAACGTCATCTCCCGGGCCGGCGTGCTGATCATCGGGATCGCGCTGGCCCGGATGCTGGTACCCGAGCAGTTCGGCATCTTCACGATCGCGCTGGCCTCGATGCAGCTGCTGATGAGCCTCAACGACGCCGGGATGACCACCGCCCTGATCCGCTGGGAAGGTGACATCCGCGAGGTCGAGCGCACCGGTGTCACCTTGATCATGGTGTTCAGCGCCGGCCTCTACGCGGTCTTCTTCGTGACCGCGCCCCTGATCGCCGAGCTGGCGAACATTCCCGACGCGTCCTGGGTGCTGCGCGCTCTCGCGCTGACGATTCTCATCGACGCCACCGCGGCGGTGCCGACCGCCCTGCTGACCCGCTCCTACTCCCAGGGGCGCCGCGCCATCGCCGACACCGCGAACCTGCTCGCCTGGGCCGGGCTGTCCATCGGGCTCGTCGCGGGCGGGATGGGCGTCTGGGCGCTGGTGATCGGACGGCTGAGCGGCAACCTGCTCGGCGCCGCCATGATCTTCGTGCTCGCGCCGCGCCGGCCGCGCCCCGGGTTCCGCCGTGACATGGCCAGGCGGCTCGCGGCCGACGGCGTGCCCCTGAGCGGCTCCGCCATCCTGACCGTCTGCATGCTGAACGTCGACACGATGATCGCCGCCCGCGTACTGGGCCCGGTGCTGGTCAGCTTCTACGCGCAGGCCTTCAACCTCTCGAGCTGGCCGGTCAACATGTTCTCGTTCGCCGTCCGGCGGGTCAGCCTGGTCGGCTTCTCCCAGCTCGTCGCCGAGCCCTCCCGGCTGCGGTACGTCTACGCCAGGTCGCTGGCGTTGCTGGTCGCCGCCACCGTTCCGGTGTGCGTCCTCCTCGTCGTTCTGGGAAAGGCGGCCATCGAGGCCGTCTACGGCGAGGAGTGGGTGCCGGCAGCGGAAGCGCTGCGCCTGCTGGCGCTGCTGTCCATCATCCGGGTCGCCGTCGAGATCACCGACGATCTGCTGGTCGCCGTCGGCAAGGCCCGGACGATGGTGCGGCTCCAGGTGATCTGGCTGGTCGCCCTGGTACCCGCGCTGTCCGTCGGTGCCCATCTGGACGGCGTGCGCGGGGTCGCCATCGGGCACCTCGGGGTCGCCCTGGTGATCGTGCTGCCGGTTTTCACCCTGGCGCTGCGCGGGCTCGGCTTTCGCCTGTTGAAGGTCGCCCGGCTCCTGGTCAGACCGGCGCTCGGGGGCATCGCCTTCGCGGTCGTCGCCCAGCTCGGCGCGCAGGTGACGACCGTACCGGTGCTGCAGGTCCTGATCGGAGGGTCCGCGGGCACCCTGGTCTACCTGGCCATCGTCGCCCCGATGCGCGGGATGATCCGGCAGGCCTCCGGCGGCTCCGCCGCGGGCGACTCCCACAAGTCCTGGTGAGCCGTCCGCGGGCCGGTCGGTGCTCCGCTAGCGCGGGCCGCCGGCCGGGGCGGAGCGGTCCTGGGTGCCCCGCGCCACCGCCACGTCCGCCCAGCTCGACGGTGCGGGGCCGCCACGGAGCCGGCTGCGTACCGAGGGCGGTATCACCCGGCTGGCGGTGGCCCGCGGCGCGATCGCGGCCAGATCCCGCAGGATGTCCAGCCGGGCCGGTGGCCGGCTCGCCGCCTCGCGTAGGAATCCGTCCAGGTTGCGCCCGCCGACCTCCAGCGAGTACCGGCGCAGGACGAGATCGCGGGCCCAGCCGCCGAGGCGCGCGCGCAGCTCGGCGTCGATCAGCAGGGTCTCCAGCTGCCCGGCGAGGTCGGACGGGGTGCCGTCGCCGACGCCGTAGTAGCCCCGCCAGAACAGCGGCGTCACGGTGTCCTCACTCACCACGGTGGAGAACCCGCGCTCCCCCGTGAGCAGGACCGGCTTGCCGAAGGCCAGGCCCCGCAGCGCGGAGCCGCCCATGCCGAGCACGATGTCGGCGGCGGCGTAGGCACCGCGCGGATCGAGCATCGGGCCCGGCACTGTGACGACCTCACGGCCCGCCGCCTCGTTCACGACGGCCGCGCGGCGCCGCAGGTCATCCTCGGCGGTGCCCGAGCCGACGACGAGGAAGCGCACCGGGTACCGGGCCGCCAGCTCGCCGACGGCCTCGATGCCCCGGATCAGCCCTTCCAGCTTCAGCCAGCCGACCAGCCGGGAAACCGCGACGACGAGCTGCTCGTCGGCGCCGACACCGTGTTCCTTGCGGACGACGGTGCCGTCCACCGCTTCCGGGTCGTCCCGGCTGGTGTCCACCGGTGGCTCCAGCAGCAGCAGCCGGCGGTGCCCCAGCGAGCGGGCCACATCGACCGTCTCCTCGGTCCCGAACGTCATCGGCACCGATTTCGGCAGGTGCGCGGACACCGAGAGGTTGTTCATGTCGCTGCCGGCGAAGGGCACCCCCAGCGGCCCCAGCGCCCCCATCGAACCCAGCGCCAGCAGCGCGTTGATGCACTGCGGCCAGTCCCACGCGTGGACGACGTCGGGCCGCTGCTCCCGGACGACCCGGGCCAGCGCCGCGATCATCCGGGCCGACGGGGCCCCGAAGGCCGCGGGGGCCGGCAGCAGGCGGATCTTCCGTTCGTGCAGCAGTGCTGCCGCCGGCCCAGGAGTTCCGAAGAAGACCACCTCGTGGCCATGGGCGTCACGCAGCTGGGTGGCCAGGTCGATGGCGTTGGTCTGACTTCCGCCGATCTCCAGGTGGTGAGGGTAGACCAGGATCTTCACAGTGCTCTCCGCTCGGGTCAGGTCAGGAGCGGCACTAGGACAGGCTGGTGGTGAACACGACGTCAACCCAGTAGTTGCTCTTGCCCCCGTTACCGGTCGGGAAGCTCGAAGCGCCGTACTTGTACACGCCGTTGGGGCCGTCGACGCCGTTGCCGAGCGCGCGTACGGGCGCTCGGGTCGTCGTCGAGTCGAGGTAGTTCGACGTGTAGGAGTACCGGCCCGCCGACGAGTTGTACGACGCGACGTAGGTGGTGCCCGCCGTCACCTGTATCGGGGTGCTGAGCGATACCTGCTGCCAGCCCGAGGCCGACTCGTTCGAGAAGGTCGCGGTCGCAAGAAGGTTACCGCTTGCATCCCACAGGTGACCGATGTGGGTACCTGTGTTGGCCGCGCCCTTGTAGAAGCGCAAACCAGTGATGTAGCCGTTCTGATCCGGACGGAACTTGACACCAACCTCGACGGCGGCGGTGTCAGAGGCGGCCGCGACCGCCGGGGTGGCCGTCGAGGGGAAGATCGAGCAGGGGCAGGTCACCACTGGGGTGAACTGCCACGAGCTCGCCGCCATCGCGTTACCGGCCAGGTCCTTGACCGAGACCGTCACCGTGTGCAACTGCCCCGAGTACACCGCCTGGCTGGGCACCAGCGTCGCGGTCGAGGTCTCCCAGTTGTAGCTGACGTTCCCGGCCACCGTGTTGTTCGCCGCGTCCTTCAGCGTCAGGCTGAGCGTCGACGGGTTGATGGGCTCGTTGAAGGTGACGGTGATCGGAGCCGCCGCGTCGCTCGTCGCACCGACCGCCGGGCTTCGGTTCGTGATCGTCGGCGCGGCGGTGTCCGGCGAGCCGCTCAGGACGAAGACCGCGTCCACCCAGTAGTTGGCGTTCTGGTAGGTGTTCGCAGGGAATGCCGTGCCGCCGTATGAGTAGAGCCCGTTGGGGCCGTCCGCTCCGCTGGCCATCACCACCATCGGCGAGGCGCTCGCCGGCGGGCTGGTGAAGTAGCCACCTGTCGCCGCGTAGTAGCCGGTGTTGGTGTGGTACGAGACGACGTAGGTCGTGCCAGGCGTCACCGCCACCGGGGAGGCGAAGGTCACGGTCTGCCAGCCGGACGCGGTCTCGCCCGTGAAGACCGCGGTCGCCAGCCGGGTGCCCGTCGCCGACCAGAGGCTGCCCAGGTGGGTGCCGGTGTTCCCGGTGGACTTGTAGAACCGGACGCCGCTGACGTAGCCGGGCTGGTCGACCCGGAACTTCATGCCGACCTCGATGGCCTGCGAGTCACCCGCGATCTGGGCCGGAGTGGTGGAACCGAACATGGTGCAGGGGCAGGAAGGCGCAGCCATGGTGAAGCTCCACGTCTGCGGACCGTCCAGCGGGTTGTCGAACAGGTCCTTCGCGCCCGAGACCGTCGCCGTGTAGCTGGCGCTGGTGACGAGCGACGCGGTCGGGGTGAACTTCGCGGTCTGGGTCGGCGCGTCGTAGCTGACGGTGCCCGCGACGGTGTTGTTGGCCGCGTCCTTCACCACCATCGAGATGGTGCTCGGCTGCACGGCCTCGCTGAACGTCGCGGTGATCGGCGTGCCGGCGGCGACGTTCGTCGCACCGGGCGCCGGGGTCACACCGGCCACCACGGGCGGCACCGAGTCACTCGGGGCGGTGGTGTCGAAGACGACGTCCACCCAGTAGTTCGCCGCCTGGGCGGTGTTCGTCGGGAGGCCGCTCGCACCGTACCTGTAGACACCGTTACCGCCGGCGTCGGTGTTCGACAGCGCCCGGATCGGGGCGGTGCCGGCACCGGCCGTCGCGAAGGCGCCGGTGGTGTACGCGTAGTGCCCGGCCGGCGCGTGGTAGGACGCCGTGTAGGTCGTTCCACTCGTCACGGCGATCGGCGGCCAGATCGAGGCCTGCTGCCAGCCGGTCGCCGACTCGCCGGTGAAGGTCACCGAGGCCAGCTTGCTACCGGCCGCGTCCCACAGCGATCCGACGTGGGTGCCCGTGTTGCCGGCTCCCTTGAAGAAGCGCAGCCCGTAGATCCAGCCGTTGCTCGTCGCCTGGAACTTCACCCCGAGCTCGATCGCGGACTGCTCAGGGCTTGCCGGTACCGCCGGTGTGGCGGAGGCGTCCCAGATCGTGCAGGGGCAGGTGCGTGGGCCGGCCGTGGAGAACGACCACGACACCGGGTTCATGACGTTGCCCGCCGCGTCGGCGGCACCCGACAGCACCGCGGTGTACGTGCTGCCGCTGGCCAGGGTCGCGTTCGGGGTGAGGGTGAGCTTGCGGTCCTGCGCGTCGAAGGCGACCGTCGACGGGACCACGACGTTGGCCGCGTCCCGGAGCACGAGCGAGGCGCTCCCGCTGGTGATGTCCTCCGAGATCGTGGCGGTCACGGTGGTGGCCGGGTCCACGTTCGTGGCGGCGGACGCCGGAGTGCGCGCCGTCACCGACGGTGGCGTGACATCCGCCGCCGAGGCGTCGGAGAAGATCGCGTCAACCCAGTAGTTCCAGGCGGAGTTGATCTGGCCGGACACCGCGGTGACCGACTGGTTCGGGAACTGCCCCGCCGCCCCGTAGCGGTACACCCCGTTCGACGCGGTGGGACCGCCGGGCAGGGCCTTCAGTGGCACGCCCGTGGTGCCCGCGTTGGTGAAGACGCCGGCATCGGCCGCGTAGTGGCCGGACGGAGCGTGGTACGCGATCACGTAGGTGAGGTCCTTCGACACGCCCACGGCCTGCGGGAAGAGAACCGTCTGCCAGCCGCTCTCGGTCTCGTCGGCGAAGGTGCCGCTCGCCAGCAGGGTGCCGTCGGCCGTCCACAGGGTCGCCGTGTGGGTGCCGATGTTGCCGGCACCCTTGTAGAAACGGGCACCGGTGATCGAGCCGTCCATGGTCGACGTGAACTTCACGCCCAGGGTGATGGCCGAGCCGTCGCTCGTCGCCGGGTTCACCGGGACAGCGGCGGTCGGGAAGATCGTGCACGGGCAGGACACCGTGGTCGCGACCTGGGCGACCGCGCCGATGTTGCCGCTGTCATCCGAGGCCCGGACCTTGATTGCCACCGCCCCGACACCGACGACCGTGCCGGTGTACGACCAGGACTCACGTCCCTTGGCGGGATGCCAGGTGGCGCCGCCGTCCATGGACACCTCGACACCGCCGACGACGCCGCCACCGGAGTCGGCGGCCGTGCCGGAGACGGTCACCGTGGCCCCGTTCGCCTGCGCGACGCCGCTGGTGGGCGAGGTGATGTTGACGGTCGGCCCGGTGGTGTCCGTGGACTTGGTCGCCGCCGTCAGCCCGCTGATCAGCGTGTCGGGCTGGGCATCCATGTCCGCGAACAGGTTGACGGTGGCCTGCTGCATCCGCTGGTCGGGCGCGGTGTTGTTCGGGTTGGACTGATCCAGACCCCAGGACCACTGGATGGTGCCGGCACCGAAGACCAGCGCACCGCTCGCGGCCCGGTACATCGTCATCGCGTGGGACGCCGCCCCCGGCGAGACGACGTTGCCGTAGGCGTCCTTCACCACCGACGTCGCGTTGGCCACGTCCGAATGGGCGACCTGGAACAGGCCCGCGGGCCGGAACCCGTTGTCGAGGTCGGTGTCCCACTCGTAGGCGAGGGTGCTTGGCGCGAGGGTCGCCACGTCGCCCTCATTGAGGTCGTCGATGCCGGTGTTGCGCCAGAAGCGCATCTTGCCGTCGTCCGCCGGCACCTGGATGTCGTGGTAGTCGCTCTGGACCACCCAGTACGTCCCGGTCAGCGCGTTCTCGGGCTTTCCGCCATCCGATGTCGCAGAGAAGCGGGTGTCACGCCAGGTGCCGGTCCACTCGCTGGACGGGTCGATCTTCGCGTTGGCCCGGGACTCCTTGTAGCAGACCATCGTCCGGTAGGCCTGGCCCGAACCGTCGATGCTCTGCTCCCAGCGGACCTTCCAGTAGACCTCGTTACCGGAGAAGAAGGCGAGGTTCACGCCCGCGTCACGAGCCGCCTCGACGTTGTCCCGCTGCGCGCCCGACCAGTACTCGTCGTGCCCGGAGGAGATGAACGTCTTGTGGTTCTGCAGCAGCGCACCGGATTTGTCGGCGTCGATACCACTCGTGTAACTCAGGTCGTACCCGTTCGACTCCAGGAACCGGATCATCGGGTATTCCGCGCTGAGCACCCAGTCCTGGAACTTGTTCTGCGGCGTGGCGAACGGCCGGTTGTAGCTGACCTTCTTCGCCTGGTGGCAGTCGTCGCTGAGCTCGTAGAGGCTGTACCCGCCGTAGCAGTTGTACGCCTGCCAGGTCGTGTCCGAGGCCTGCACCAGGATGTCGCTGTGGCTGGAGTCGTCCCGGACGACCCAGGTGATCTGCCCCTCGCCGCCGGTGTCCTCCCGGTGGAGAATCGCGAAGTAGATGCCGGAGACAGCGGTCGAGGGCACCGCCCAGGACGCCGATTCGGCCCAGTTGCCGCAGTCCACCAGGTGGGTGGTGTTGTCGGTGTAGCAGGCCGGCTGAACCTGCGGCAGGGAGGCGCTCGGCGTGATCGTGTCGAGCTTGCGCGCTCCGTTGCCCTGGTAGTAACCCATCCGGTAGATGTCGATGCGGTATGCGGAGGCGTCGGTCTTCACCTTGAAGTGAATCGTCTCGCCTTTGTTGACGCTGATCTGCGTCCCGAAACCCTGAATTGTCGGGTCGCCGGCCCCGGAAAGCTTCCACTCGGACGGCGCCGTGCCGGGCAGGCTGTTCTCACAGACAATCGGGTTCACGGGGGCGTCGCAGGGACCTGCGGTGGTGGCCTCGGCAGCCGGGAGCGTCCGGGTGCCCGGCACGACGGTGAAGCCGACCAGCGAGGCCGCCACCAGCAGGGCGAGAACCGCCACCCGACGCGGCGCCAGCCGGACCGCCACCGCCAGGGCCATCACACCCTGCCGACGGCGCGGCGACGGGCCGGTCGATCCACGGCGCCACAAACTGGCAGCGCGCCGACGAGACTGCATGACGATCTCCCACTTTTCCGGGACGGGTACCGCGCCCTTGCCCCGGCCGCCGGGTCAGGTCCGGCCTAGGCGACAGATTCGGGTTGGAGCCTTGTCGGATGCGGGTGGGAGGGGTCGTCGAAGCCGTCAGCCCCCGGCACGCGCACGTCGATCTCAGATCGTGGACGGTTCAGGGGAAGTCATGTAGGTGCGACACGGCGCCGGAACGCGCACAGCCGACCACTACGCGCGGACATCTGCCGCGACAGCCGGCTGACACTCATTCGGACCCCCCCGAGGCCACGCGACACACCCCCCCTTTTGGGCGCCGCTGCGGCGATCCGACACGGTAGCGCACCAACCGTCGGCGAGCAAACCACCACATACCATCGCTCGAACGCAGTTCATCTGTTGTCCATTGTTGCCGATATCGGCCGGAAACGCAGCGAGGTGGGTGGCCCCAGCGCCACCCACCTCGCGATACCAGCCGACCCGCCGCCACCGCATCAGTCGGTGACGGCGCGACACTCAGGGAGTGACCGACGCTCCCGTGTCAACCCAGACGTTGCCCGAGACCTGGTTCCCGTTGACAGACTCGAAGCCCGCGATCGTGCCGTAGGTTCCACACGTCGGGTGGTACCGCCGACCGAACGTGTTGTCGAGGATGCGGACGTTGCTGGCGAGCGGGAACGCCTTCTGCGCCCCGGAGCCCCCGTACACGCAGTAGGCCCCCTGGGTGTTGAAGAGGTTGTACCTGATCAACACGTTCTGAATGGGCGCGAAGTCTCCGAACAGGCCGACCGAACCCGAGCACATGTCATTGCCGTCCGGAACCGCGCACTCGATGTTGTTGCCGACGAGCGTGAGGTTCGAACCGCCGTTCGAGAGGAACCCGTCCATGTGGGACGAGTGGTTTGAGTACAGGTCGTGCACCCAGCTGTTCTCGACGACCGTGTTTCCGTCCGAATAGATACCCGCCCGAAAACCGTGGATGTTCGCGCGCCGGATGGTCATGTTCGAGTTGCCGACACCGGTCCGGTCACAGGCCAGCCCGTCTCCGCTGACCTCGACGTCCTCGACCAGGGTCGGGCCTACCCTGTCCTCCACGTAGCCGGCGTCGATCGCGCCGCGGTCACCACAGCCGTGCACCCGGACATTCCGAATGGTCACGTTCTTGGCCCGCACGGTGATGGTGCCGGTGATGTCCAGCCCACTGATCACGGTGTTGTCCTTGGTGACCGTGATGGAGCCGGACGGGGTCAGGGCCACCCCCGGCTTGACCCCGGTGCTGCCCGGGCCAGGCCACGCACTGGGCGGCGCGGAGACACCGGAGGTCTGCGGCGTGGCCTGCGGGACCGTCGCACCACCGGCCGCCGGGCTGGGCGCCTGGGCGGTGGGCGGCGTTGAACCGGTGGTGGTCGCCCCCGGCGTGACGCCGACGGACGGGCCCGCGGACGGACCCGGCGACGCGGGCGCGGTCGCGTTCGGGCCCGGCGAGGGCGGGACGGTGACAGGCGTTCCCGCCCCCTGGCCGACCGGCTGGAACTCGACGTCCACGTAGTAGTTGCTGTCGCGCCAGGTCTCGTCGGGGAAGGCCGCGGCGCGGTAGGTGTACACCCCGGCGAGAGCGATGAGCGGCCCGACCTTGCGGACCTTTCCGGCACCGAAGTAGTCGACCTGATCCACATAACCGCCGGAGTCAACCTGGTAGGCGGCGACGTAGGTCTGCCCGGCCTGAACGGCGACCGGACGCTCGAAGGCCCCACGGCGCCAGCCGGCTCGGTCACTGTTGGGAATCGTCAGCGTGCTGAGCTGCCGCCCGTCACCAGACCAGAGCGCACCCGTGTTCGGGCCGCCGCCCGCGGTCGGGCGGTAGACCCGCATCGCGGAGATCCGCCCGGACACCTCTGGACGGAACCGCAGCCCGAGCACCACCTGGCGGGTGTCGGGGCTGGTCTCGACCGTCAGCGCCCCCCGCGCGTTCCACAGGCTGACCGGACCAGACGACCCCTTGCCCGACCGGCCGGCCTCCGCCACGGTCAGGTTGTCCGACGCCGTCCGCAACCCCACCACCAAGCCGACGAGACCGCCCGCCAGGGCCACGACCAGCATGATCGACAGGCGGCGGCTCGGCCTACGGGCCGGACGCGGCTGGGCGGCACCCCGCTGCCTTCGTCGGCGCCCGCCTCTGCCTGGTGGCCGTGCGCCACCCTGCCGGCCGGAGGCGGTCGGCGCGGGGCCGGCAGGATCGAAATCGGGAGGATCGAAGTCGGCAGGATCGGGGCCCGCGAGGTCATGGTCCGCCAGGTCATAGCCAACCGGATCGAAACCGGCCGCCTCATAGTCGGCCAGCTCATAGCCATCCGGATCGAAACCGGCCACGTCAGCGCCCGCCAGATCATGATCCGCAAGCTCATGGCCGGCCGTACCGAAGCCAGCCGGATCGAAACCCGCCAGATCAGCACCCGCCAGCTCATGACCAGCCGTACCGAAAGCGGCCATCTCAGCGCCCGTCAGATCGGCGCCTGCCAGGTCATGACCGGCTGTACCGAAACCCGCCCCACCGGCGCCCGTCAGATCATGACCAGCCGTACCGAAACCCGCCCCACCGGCGCCCGTCAGATCATGACCAGCCGTACCGAAACCCGCCCCACCGGCGCCCGTCAGATCATGACCAGCCGGATTGAATCCGGCCAGGTCAGCGCCGGTCGCGGTGCCGTCCGGCACCGGTGTGCCGGTGACCGGACCGGCCTCCGCCCGGTTGACCATCTCTGCTGAAACGTGAAATTCGCTCCACGTATTACTCGCGGTCATTGCGTGCCTCCCGGTCGGTCCCCCCCGGAGATGGACACGGAACCGTGGGGTCGTGTGACCCGGATCGCTGCGGCGAAATCAGCGGCCCGACGAGCCCAACTGTGGCTTTCCGCGAACGCGCGACGAGCGGCGGCCAGCTGGCCGGACCGCTCGCGTTGCAGCTCGGCGGCTACAGCTGCCTCGAACTCTGGCGGAGTGGTAGCAGTGACTATCAACGATGAATCCAACCAACGGGTGGCCGGCAGATCCGTCGACACAGCCGCCCGCCCCGCTGCGAGGTACTCGAGGGTCTTCAGTGGAAAACTACCACGGTTGAAGGCGGTGTCGGCATAGGGCACGAGGCCGACGTCGATGGCCTTCAGATAGCTCGGGAGCGACTCGGCGGGCTTCCGCCCCACCGATACGACGTTCTTGCGGCCGAGCAGCGCCCGCATCCGATCCGGCTCGAACGTTGGATCGATCGGGCCGACCAGAAGCAGCGAATGACCGGCCTCGGCAACCGCTTCCAGCAGACCGAGATCTATTCGCGCATTGATATGCCCGACCAGACCGGCAACCGGGCCGGGAAGGTCCACGTCTTCCGGATCCGCCGCGGTCTCCACGCCGGCGAACGCCTCGGGATCGCAACCATACGGAATGAGGATCGGGCTCGCACCCAATGCGGTCAGTTTGTCATGAACGACGGGACTCGCGGTAATAACCACATCCGCCTTCGCCGCCACCCGCACCTCGGCGACCTGCACCCGCACCGGGTCGAGCCCGAGCAACGCCGCACCGCCGGCGTAGTCGTCCTGTGCCCAGTAGACGCGCAGCCGTTCCCGGGCCGCCCCGAAGGCCGGGAGCAGCACGTCCGCCTCCACCAGCGCCGCGACCGGTACACCGAGGTCACGAACGGCGCGTCTGATCTGGCGCCGGACGATCTCCGAGTTCGCCGTGGCGACTCCGCGGCGGCGCAGCCCGGGCAGCACCACCGGCGCCAGCTGTGCCAGGTTGTCCGCCACCATGCGTACCCTGGGCACGGCAGGCGCGGCGATGTCCGCCCGGCGCCTCGGCGTCGCCGGTGAGATCGGCGGGTCCACATACAGAACAGGTACGTGGCGGGCCAGCTGTTCCGCGAGTGAGCGGTCGTGTAGCTTGACGCCATCCCAGCGGTTGGTCGCACACACGGTGACGCATTGACGCCACCGAGCAGCCCCTGCCAGGTCGGGCGCACGCACAGCGCGGCTCATCGGTCCCCCCTCCGATTGCGCATCCACGCCCAATGAATGCGTGGCCGATGGTAACCGACCGGTATCCCGTCAGGGAGCACCGGCTGTGCGCCCTCCTGAGTACCTGCCCTATGGTGGTAGCCGAACAGATGACGCCGGCCCGTCACCAACACGGACTGGATCTCCGCTGCAGGGGGCGAGATCCACTCTGCCATGCGAAGCTCGCGGGAACGGATTACTTCCGCCTGACGCCGCCGAACCGGCGAGGGCGCCTTGGGGGGACGGAATGGGGCGGGCCCGGGTTGCGCTGGCCGCCGTGCTGGCGGTGGGGGCGGTGCTGGGTGCCGTCACGCTTTTCATGCGCCCGGCACCCCAGTCGGCGAGCGTGGCTGTCGTGCTCCGCGTGGACAAGGGCCGCGACGACGCGCTGAACGCCCAGTTCGCGGGCGAGCTGCTGATCTATTACGCCCGTTCGGAGCTCTCCCGGCCCGGGGCGCTCGGCCCGGAGCAGGTCACCGACTTTCAGCTTGCATTCTCCCGCAACAGCACCGAGCCGTTCGCGGACATCGTCGGCCGCAGCACGATCATCAACATTGTCTCCGCGGACAGCGACGGCGCGGTGGCCCGTGACACGGTCAACGCGGTCGTCAGCCAGCTGTCGAAGCGGCTTGAGATCTGGCAGGACGGAATTCCCGACGCCAAGCGCATCGTCCTGGTGCCGCTGCCACGAGCCGGCAAGGATTCCAGTGGCCCGGCAGGCCCTGCGTCCTATGCCGGCGGCAGTCGCCCGCGGGCAGCCCTGGGAGTTCTCCTCGTCGCCGTTCTCGTCACCGCGGCCGTGGGCACCAGCCTCCGGCGAGCGCGGCCGCGATGAGCGCTCCCCCGCGTCGAGCCCCAGCTCAAACCACATCTTTGCCGTTGCTGCGATCATGGGAACGGCAAAGGTTGCACCCGAGGCCGTCGGTGACGGCGCCTACCCGTCCACAGCTTCCGCCGCGTTCAGGAAGTCAGGTCTTCCGGATCGGCACCGGGGGGAACACGTAATGCAACTGAACGGACCGCTCACGATTCTGCTCCGACGGTGGCGACTCACCGCCGCTGGAGTTGCTCTGACCGTGGTCGCCGCGATCGGCGCCTTCGTGATGACCCCCGTCAGCTATCAGGGATCGTCCCAGGTCTTCCTTCTGCCCTCGGCCGTCTCCGCGGAGACCGGCAAGGTTGACAATCCGTATCTGGGATTCGGGCAGTCGTTGCGCATTACGGCGGAGGTGATCAGCCGTCTGACCAGCACCGCCGAAGCGGTTGACGAGGCCGTGAAGCACGGGGCCACGGCGGGATACATGATCGGTATTCCCACTGACGCCGCCGGCCCGGTACTCAACGTGCAGGCCGAGGGACCCGACCGCGCCGCGGTCGTGACCACTGTCAACTACGTCGTCACCAAGCTCGGCGAGGTGCTGGACCAGGAGCAGGAGAAGGGCGGCGCGCCCCGGTCGTCGTGGTTCGTCCTGAACAAGATCACCGAGGAGCCGGTGGTCACGGTCGCCAAGAAGGCCCGCTACACGCAGGCGGCGATGGCTTTCGCGGTCTGCTGCCTGCTCACCTTCCTGGGCGTTCTGCTGTTCGACCGGTTCCGCTCGCCGCGGCCTGCCGGCGACGGCGGTGCCCCGATGTCCCCCACCGGGCCGTCCGGGGCCGCGCAGGCGGACCATGGCGGCTACGAGGAGATCGGGCGTCCGCGGCGCCCGGCCGCGGGGCCGGAGGAACATCGCGAGCGCCAGCGGTACGACCAGCAGAGCGCCTTCGACCGGTCGCCGCAGGGCCGCTCGGACCACGACACCGAACGCACCTACCGTATTCCGCTGCGGCGGCCCACCTCACTCGACGACGACCCGCAGTCGGGCTACGACCGCCGACCGCTTGGCAGCGACCGAAAGTCATGATCAGCGGAACGTCGCGGTCCGCTACCAACCCCCCGGCCACCACATCTCGCGCCGGCGGCCCCGGCGCGGCCCTGGCTCCGGCCCCGTCCGCCCCCTTGGCCGCGC
>NZ_ADGX01000147.1 GCF_000177675.1 Parafrankia sp. EUN1f | reverse complement strand
TCGCCGGGCTGGGCCCGGCCGGCCTGGGCTCGGCTGGGCAGGGCCGGCGTCCACGTCGGCGTCGCCTGTCGTCCCGACCCCCGCTTCCGGATCAGCGAGTGATGCGTACGCTGGTGGCTGCGGTTCGTCTGCGATCTCGGAGTGTGTGCGCGTGTTCGACACCCTTTCCAGCCGCCTCGACAAGGTCTTCACGTCGCTGCGGGGCAGGGGGCGGCTGACCGACGCCGACATCGACGCCACCGCCCGAGAGATCCGGGTGGCGCTGCTGGAGGCCGATGTCGCCCTCCCCGTGGTCCGCGGTTTCGTCGCGGCCGTCAAGGAGCGGGCGCGCGGCGCCGAGGTGAGCGCGTCGCTCAACCCTGCGCAGCAGGTCATCAAGATTGTCAACGAGGAGCTCGTCGCCATCCTCGGTGGCGGCACCACCACGGTGCGCTTCGCCAAGACGCCGCCCACCGTGATCCTGCTCGCGGGTCTGCAGGGCACCGGTAAGACGACCCTCGCCGGCAAGCTCGGTCGGTGGCTGAAGGCCCAGGGGCACACCCCGCTGCTCGTGGCCGCCGACCTGCAGCGCCCGAACGCGGTGAACCAGCTCCAGGTCGTCGGAGGCCGGGCTGGGGTCGAGGTGTTCGCGCCCGAGCCGGGCAACGGTGTCGGTGATCCGGTCCGGGTCGCGCGGGATGCGCTCGCCCACGCCCGCCGCCACGTCTTCGACGTGGTGGTCGTCGACACCGCCGGTCGGCTCGGTGTCGACGAGGAGATGATGCGCCAGGCCGCCGACATCCGGGACGCGGTCTCGCCGGACGAGATCCTCTTCGTCCTCGACGCCATGATCGGTCAGGACGCGGTCTCCACCGCCCAGGCGTTCGCCGACGGCGTCGGTTTCTCCGGTGTCGTCCTGACCAAGCTTGACGGCGACGCCCGTGGTGGCGCCGCGCTGTCGGTGGCCCGGGTGACCGGCGCGCCGATCATGTTCGCCTCCACCGGCGAGTCCCTCGAGGACTTCGACGTCTTCCACCCCGAACGGATGGCGTCGCGCATCCTCGGCATGGGTGACGTGCTCACGCTCATCGAGCAGGCCGAGAAGGCGTTCGAGGTCGAGCAGGCCGAGGCGATGGCCCTGAAGATGGCCACCGCCGAGTTCACCCTCGAGGACTTCCTCGAGCAGATGCTTACCGTGCGCAAGATGGGCCCGATCGGCAACCTCCTCGGCATGCTTCCCGGCATGGGGCAGATCAAGGATCAGCTCGCCCAGGTGGACGATCGCGACCTGGACCGGGTGGTCGCCATCATCCGCTCCATGACCCCGGCCGAGCGGCGCGACCCGAAGATCCTGCAGGCGTCCCGGAAGGCCCGCGTCGCGCGCGGCTCCGGAGTCACCGTCACCGAGGTCAACCAGCTGTTGGACCGTTTCGGTGAGGCCCGCAAGATGATGAAGCAGATGGCCGGCGGGTCCGGGTTGATTCCCGGCCTGGGCCGGGGGAAGGCCGCGCAGGCCCGCAAGGCGCCGAAGAAGGGCAAAGGCGCGCGCCGCAGCGGAAACCCGGCGGCCCGGGCCGCGCAGTCGCAGGACCGCAAGACCGGGCAGGACGGGCCGCCCGCGCTCGGTCCGGGCATGGCCCCGGGGCCCGAGGGCATGCCGGACCTCTCGGCTCTGATTCAGCAGAGCGGCCTCGGTGGCAACGGTTCTGGCGGCAAGGGGACCCCGCCGCGGCGTCCCCGTTCGGGCCGCTGACAGCGATCGGGGCGCGGTGGCCGGGGTCGATCGGGAACGCTCCCGACTCCCCGGGCGCGGTCCCGGCAGCTGATCTGGCAGACTGTAAGGTCATACCGGCGTTGCCTGCCGGCGTCGGCGTGGCCGCCATCGGGCGTGTTCCCCGGAGTTCTGGGGGAGTATTGCCAGGGTGGTCTGTCGTCGGCGGTGTTCTCCCGCCATCGGGGTGTCACGGGTGCCCGTGTAGCTCTGGTGGTCATCGATATGTCTGGAGCCGTTCGACCACCGTGGCAACAAAGATCAAACTTCAGCGCCTCGGCAAGATGCGCGAGCCGCATTACCGCATCGTCGTCGCCGACGCCCGTACCAAGCGGGACGGCCGGGTCATCGAGGCCATCGGGCAGTACCACCCCAAGTCGGACCCGAGCATCATCAAGGTCGACGCGGAGCGCGTCGGCCACTGGCTCTCGGTCGGCGCGCAGCCGACGGAGCCGGTGCTGGCGATCCTCAAGGTGACTGGCGACTGGCAGAAGTTCAAGGGCCTGCCGGCGCCTCCGCCGATGAAGTTCCCGGCGCCGAAGGCCGACAAGCGCGAGGTCTTCCAGGAGGCCGCCCGTGCGGCCGCCGACGCGGCGGACAAGCCGGCGACGACCCCGAAGAAGGCGAAGAAGTCGGCTGCCGCCGACGACGCCGAGACGGCGTCCGCAGAGCCGGTCGCGGGGCAGTAGGTGCTCGAGGCGGCTCTCGAACACCTCGTCCGCGGCATCGTCGACTATCCCGACGATGTGCGGGTCGATCTGTCGAGTAACCGACGCGGCCGGACGCTGGAGGTGCGGGTGCATCCCGACGACCTCGGCAAGGTGATCGGTCGCCGTGGTCGGACAGCCCGGGCGCTGCGTACCGTGATGGGCGGTGTGGGCGGTCGCGGTCTGCGTATCGACGTTGTCGACGTGGATCGGTAATGCCCGTTTCTTCCGTTCGCGGGCGCGCCGCAACCTCCCATGGGTGAGCCCGTCATTGTCGGGCGGGTCGGGCGTCCGCACGGTGTTCGCGGTGATGTGACCATCGACGTCCGGACGGACCTGCCCGAGCGGCGTTTCGCGCCCGGGTCCGTGCTGGGTCGTCAGGCCGCGGGTGACTCGGTGACGGCGGCGGGTGTGCCCGCCGCCACGGGTGACTCCGGCACGGGTACGGGCGGCACGGGTACGGGCGCGACCTCGCCGCTAGGCGCGACGGAGACGTCCACTCAACCGGTGCTGCGGGTCGTGACCTCTCGGTGGCATTCCGGCCGGCTGCTGGTCCGGTTCGACGGTGTGGGCGACCGCAACGCCGCGGAGGCGTTGCGGGGCACCCTGCTGACCATCGACTCCGACGAGTCCGGGCCACCGGCGGAACCCGACGACGATGACGGCGACCTGTGGTGGGACCGTGATCTCGTCGGCCTGCGGGCGCAGACGCCCGCGGGCGACCCGCTCGGCGACGTGATCGACGTGGTCCATTCACCGGCCGGGGAGATGCTGGCGATCAGCAGGGCCGGCGGGGGAGAGCACCTCATCCCCTTCGTCCGGGAGATCGTCCCGACGGTTGACCTGGAGGCAGGCCACATCGTGGTCGACCCGCCACCTGGCCTGCTCGACCTCGACTGATCCGCCGCCGAGGTGGGGCGGATCACCGTCGCGCCAACGGCACCTGATCCGACGGCCGACGGCACCCTCTCCGACGAAGGCAGACGGATGCGCATCGACGTCCTGACGATCTTCCCGGACTACCTGCGTCCGCTGGAGCTCGCTCTGGTCGGTCGCGCGGCCGCCCGGGATCTGGTCGACATCCACACCCATGACCTGCGGCAATGGACTCATGACGTCCATCGGACGGTCGACGACGCCCCCTATGGCGGCGGGCCGGGCATGGTCATGCGCCCAGAGCCATGGGATGAGGCGCTGCGGGCCGTCAGCGGTGGTGATCCCACCCGCCGTCCTCGCGTGGTGGTTCCGACGCCTGCGGGCGTCCCGTTCACCCAGCGCTATGCGGCCGAGCTCGCGGAGCAGGACTGGCTGGTCTTCTGCTGCGGCCGGTACGAGGGCATCGACGGCCGGGTGGTCGATGCCTGGGCCGACGACGAGATCTCCATCGGTGACTACGTTCTCGCCGGCGGGGAGGCCGCCACGCTCGTGATCGTCGAGGCGGTGACGAGGCTGCTTCCCGGTGTTGTCGGCAACGTCGAGTCCATCACCGACGACTCCTTCGCGCATGGCCTGCTTGAGGGCGCGGTGTACACCCGTCCGCCGATCTGGCGGGAGCGTGAGGTGCCCGCGATCCTGCGCTCCGGGGATCATGCGGCCATCGCCCGGTGGCGCCGGGACGAGGCGCTGCTGCGTACCCGGCGCAGACGTCCTGAGCTGCTCGAACGGATCGAACTGTCCGCGGCTGACCGCGCGGTCCTGGCGAGCGCGCCGAATGCGCCGAGTGCCCCGCCGACTGGTGACGGCGGTCTCGAGGACAGCGCGGTGTGACGGCATGACGCGCCGAGGTGACGGATCCGGCCTGGCGGGGGCGGCGCGGGTGGCCTGGACAGGGCCTGCCGACCGGACACCTCGCTCGTGTGGCACAGTAGGATGCGGTGTCCGCTGGTTCCTGACCGACGGTGTCACGCAACACTGACCCGTCACCCGCCGGCCTGGTTGAACTGACCTGGTTGGTCTGTGACGTTGTCGGTTGGTGGCCTTGTCGGTCTGCCGATCCGGCGCACCCGGTCGGCCCGCCGATCCGGCGTAACCGCTGTTCTGCCGCTTCGCCGTCCTGGCGCATGCTTCGTCCGGCCACGTGCCGGTGTGATGCCGTGTGACCGGGAAGTCGAAAGGCCGCAGCGAAACGCTGGTCGCGGCCGGCGGACCGTTTCATGCATTTGCCTGTGACAACCCTGAGGAAAGCGACTGCCATGCACACCCTGGACAGCCTCGACGCCGAGTCGCGCAGGACGGACGTGCCGGAGTTCTGGCCGGGCGACACGCTGAAGGTCCACGTGCGCGTGGTCGAGGGTAACCGCCAGCGCATCCAGGTCTTCCAGGGCGTGGTGATCCGTCGCCAGGGCGGCGGTGTCCGGGAGACGTTCACCGTTCGCAAGGTGAGCTTCGGCGTTGGCGTCGAGCGGACCTTCCCGCTCCACAGCCCGATCGTCTCGCGCATCGAGGTCGTGACGCGCGGTGACGTCCGCCGGGCGAAGCTTTACTACCTTCGCCAGCTTCGTGGCAAGGCCGCGAAGATCAAGGAGAAGCGCGAGCCGGTCGGCCGCTGAAGCTCCCGGTGAACCGTCGCCATAGGCCTTCCGTTTGGTGGGTGTCTGGCGACTGGCCGGTCACCAAACCACTCCACCGCGCGGGCGGTGCATCAGGATGGTCAGGTCGTGGGCTGATCCGGTCAGACCGCGGCCTTGGCGGGCCTCTGCCTGTCCGATGACGAATGACGGCCGACCTGGCGAGGTGGCGCAGTGAGTGGATCCGACCGCGGCACACCCGAACCGTTCGACGGTTCGGGTGAAGGCGATCCGGCGTCTGCCGGTCCTGGGCCGCACGGTGACGCCCCGGGTCCCGCGGTTTCTGGCATGGATCCGGGCGTGACGGGTTCACGTCCGGACCCCGCCGCCGCTGGGCTGGGCTCCGGTGCCGATACCGGGTCCGCGCGACCCGTCGGCCCTGTCAGCTCCGTCGACATGGATCCCGCCGAGCCGGTCAAGGATCCCGCCGAGCCGATCAAGCCCTTTGAGCCGGTCGTGGCCGGCGTCAACGCGGGTAGCGGCGGCGGGGTGGTGGGAGCCGCGTACGAGGTGGAGACGAGCGCTTCGTCCGGGCCCGAGGAGCGCGGGCGTGACGAGCACGGGAGCGGGGCCTCGGCGGCCACCGGGCGGCGGGTCGCTCGGCCGGACACCGGCCGGGACCGCGGGCGGGGCTCGTTCCTGCGCGAGCTCCCGATCCTGGTACTCGTCGCCTTCCTGCTCGCACTGCTGATCAAGACCGTCTTCGTGCAGGCGTTCTGGATCCCGTCCGAGTCGATGGAACGGACGCTGCTCATCGACGACCGCGTGCTGGTGAACAAGGTCATCTACCACTTCCAGGACGTGCACCGCGGCGAGATCGTGGTGTTCAACGGTGAGGGCACCGGCTTCGAGCGGGAGTCGGTCGTCAGCGAGCCCAGCAACGGGCTGAGCCGGTTCGTCCGGAACGTTCAGGAGCTGCTGGGCCTCGGCGCTCCCAGCGAGAAGGACTTCATCAAACGTGTGATCGGAGTCGGTGGGGACGTCGTCGCCTGCTGCGATGACGCCGGGCGCGTGACAGTGAACGGCAAGGCCCTCGACGAGCCCTACGTCTACGAGAACGATTTCCAGGAGTTCGGTCCGATCACGGTTCCGGACGGGGACCTGTGGCTGATGGGTGACCACAGATCCCGGTCATCGGACTCGCGACAGAACGGCCCGGTGCCCCACGACAAGGTGATTGGCCGCGCGTTTGTGCGGGTCTGGCCACTCGGGCGCTTCGGCATCCTTTCGGTGCCGGACACCTTCTCCGGGGTGCCGTCGGCCAGCGCCGCGAATCGCGGCAACGCGGAGCACGAGCCGGTCGCGTCGGGGTCGGGCCTGCCGGGGTCGACGGACGAGCTCCTGGCGCCGGTGGCGGCCTTGGCGCTCGTGGTCCCTGGCCGTCGGCGTCGTCGCGCCGGGCTGGGGCGGTCCGGACGGCCCGGTCGGTCCGGACGGGCGGTCGGCAGGTGGCCGAGTTCCGCGCGTGCGCGCCGGGGGATTGTCCGGTCGCGCGTACGACGCGCCGACCGTCGGCCTGACGTGGGTGGTTCGCCCTGATCCCCATGGATGTGCGTGGCACGACGGTCCGTAGCGACGCCGGCCTTTTCGGCTACGAGCGGGCGCTGACCCGCTGCGGCCTCGGGCCGGTGGCAGGTGTGGACGAAGCAGGCCGGGGCGCCTGCGCGGGGCCGCTGGTGGTCGCCGCGGTGATCCTGCGCCCAGGTCGGACCCGCCGGCTCGCGCGTCTCAACGACTCGAAGCTGCTCACCGAGCGCGTCCGCGAGGAGGTCTACGCGGACGTGCAGGCCAGCGCCGCGGCGGTGGCGACCGTCGTCGTTCCCGCCGCGGACATCGACCGGATCGGCGTGCACGTCGCCAACATCATGGGTATGCGTCGGGCTGTCGCCCGCCTCGGTGTCTCGCCGGGCTACGTGCTGACGGACGGGTTCGCGGTAGAGGGATTCGGGGTGGAGTCGCTGGCAGTGATCAAGGGAGACCGGGCTGTCGGGTGCATCGCCGCGGCGTCTGTCGTGGCCAAGGTGACCAGGGACCGGATCATGCGTTGTTTGCACGAGCAGTACGCCGAGTACGATTTCGCGCAGCACAAGGGCTACGTCACCGCGGCGCACACCGCCGCGTTGGCGCGGTACGGGCCGTGCGCCGAGCACCGCCTGTCATATGTCAACGTCGCCGCACAGGCGGGGCTGACGGGGAAAACAAGATTGCTGCGGCTGGAGGAAAGAGTTGCTATGACCAGCCTGCGTGGCGCCACGGAGAGCGCATGAGCGCGGAGGATCTCGAAAAGTACGAGACCGAGATGGAACTCCAGCTTTACCGCGAGTACCGCGACGTGGTGGGGCTGTTCTCGTATGTGATCGAGACCGAGCGGCGGTTCTATCTGGCGAACGACTATCAGATCGAGATCCGTAACAGCTCGGACGGCGAGGTCTTCTTCGAACTCACGCTGCGGGACGCCTGGGTGTGGGACATGTTCCGGCCCGCTCGTTTCGTGAAGAACGTTCGAGTTGTCACGTTCAAGGACATCAATGTCGAGGAACTGACCAAGGCCGAGCTCTGAGCGCCAGGTCCTGAGCGCTGGAGTCTTCGGTCCGTCCGGCTGTCCGGCTGTCCGGTATGTCCGGCGAGGCGGGGGTCACCTGAGGCGTGGAAGGGTGCCGGTCCGCCGGTTACCCGGTGGCACGGCGTACATCGTTGCCGCTCTGTGGATGAAAGCTGGTTATCCACAGGGAGCCGATTGAAGTGTCTCCGCGGGGCGAGAGCGCGGAACCTGATCTCACCGGCGGGCGTGCGACCCCCGGTGAGACGGAGCCTCGGATGCGGGTCAGTGAGCGGTTCGGCCGGTTCGGCGAGGATGTCGCGGCCGAGCATCTGTGCGCCGAGGGCGCGGAGATCCTCGCCCGCAACTGGCGGTGTCGTGAGGGCGAGATCGATATCGTCGCGCGCCACGGCGACATTCTTGTCTTCTGCGAGGTCAAGGCACGTAGCGGGTCAGGCTACGGAAGCGGCGCCGCGGCGGTCGTCGGTCGCAAGGCCGCCCGCATCCGGCGCCTTGCCGTCCGCTGGCTCGCCGAACATCCCCATCCCCCCGCCGTGGTGCGATTCGATGTTCTCGAGGTCTATCGGGAACAGCAGGGGCCGGTCCGGGTCGAGCACCGCCGAGGAGCCTTCTGATGGCCCTCGCACGCTCCCTGGCAGTCGCGGTGGTCGGTATCGAAGGGCGCCTCGTGGAGGTCGAGGCCGATCTGGGGCGCGGCCTGCCGGGCTTCACGCTGATCGGCCTTCCGGACGCGGCCCTGCACGAGGCGCGTGACCGGGTGCGAGCCGCGGTGGTGAACTCCCGCGAGCACTGGCCGGATCAGAAGATCACAGTTGGGCTGTTTCCAGCGACCCTTCCAAAGTCCGGCAGCGGATTCGATCTCGCGGTGGCCGCTGCCATTCTGGGCGCGGCCGGGGCCGTGCCCTCGGGCGCACTGGCGAGCCGCATCCTGATCGGGGAACTCGCGCTCGACGGCAGGCTCCGCCCGGTGCGAGGAGTTCTCCCCGCCGTTCTGGCCGCCGTTGAGGCTGGCCTGGAGCGGATTGTTGTGCCCGTAGCGAACGCCGCGGAAGCCGCGCTGGTTCCCGGTGCCGTCATCGAGCCCATGCGCGACCTCGCAGGTGTACTGGCGCTGCTGCGTGGCCGGCCGACGCCTGTGCTCCTCCCGGCAGGCTCCGCGCAGCCGGTCGATCCGGGGGAGCCGGCCGATTCAGGGGAGACGATGCCCGATCTGGCGGACGTCGCGGGGCAGGTCCGAGGGCGGCTCGCAGTGGAGGTGGCCGCCGCGGGTGGGCATCACCTGTTCATGCTGGGGCCGCCCGGCTCCGGCAAGTCGATGCTGGCGGAGCGGCTGCCAGGCCTGTTGCCCACGCTGGATTTCAGGGCAGCGCTGGAGGTCACGGCCGTGCATTCGGTGGCGGGCGTCCTACCGGTCGGCCGGCCGCTCGTCACCCGGCCACCGTTTCGGAACCCGCATCACTCAGCCACCCCCGCCGCGCTCATCGGCTCCGGGTCCCCGGCCATCCGCCCAGGTCTCGCCAGCCAGGCCCACCACGGGGTGCTCTTCCTGGATGAAAGCCCGGAATTCGGGCGTAACAGTCTCGATGCCCTGCGCCAGCCGTTGGAGAGCGGCCTGATCGAGGTCGCGAGAGCCCGGGCCACCACTCGCTTCCCGGCCCGCTTCCTGCTGGTCCTGGCGGCGAACCCGTGCCCCTGCTCACGTGCCCGGGGCCCGCGGGACGCCCGCTGCGACTGCCCCAGCACGGTTCGACGGCGTTACCTGGCGCGGTTGTCAGGCCCACTGCTGGACCGGATCGACATTCAGGTCCAGCTGAACTCGCCGAGCCGGGCGGAGCTGAAAGCGGACCGAGGGCACGCGACCTCCTCCAGGACGATCGCGGAGCGGGTGGCACGCGCACGTTCCGTGATGGAGAAGAGGTTCGCCGGCACGCCGTGGCGCCGTAACTCCGACGTGCCCGGGCCCGCCTGGCGACATCGGTGGCCGTTGCTCCCGGAGGCGACCCGCCTCGCGGACCGTGCGTTCGATCGCGGGCTGCTCACGGCACGTGGGCTGGACCGGGTGTTCCGCGTCGCCTGGACGATCGCGGACCTGGCGGAGGTTGAACGGCCTGGCGCTGCCGAGGTCGGCCTCGCCCTCGATCTGCGGCTGCCGGGGTGGTCGGCATGAGCAGGCCATCAGATCACCTGTCAGGGCCGTCTCCGGTGGCGCTGGTGGCAGGCGGCGAGGCCGACGCGCGTCGACTGGCGCGCGTCGGCCTCAGCCGGATCGCCGCTCCTGCCCGGGCCTCACTGCGCGAGCAGTTGCAGGCGGTCGGCGAGGTGGCCCTGTGGGAGCGGCTCAGGGCGCAGCATCCTGGTGTCGATCCGCGGCAGGACATCGAGGCCGCGGAGCGGGTCGGAGCTCGGCCACTGTGCCCGGGCGATCCGGACTGGCCGGCTGGGCTCGACGTCCTCGACCGGATCGGCGGCGACAAGAGCGGTGATGACGGGATGCCCCTCGTGCTCTGGGCTCGGGGAACGGCTGGCCTTGCCGACATCACCCGGCGGGCGGTGGCGGTCGTCGGCTGTCGCGCGGCCACGGACTACGGCCTTCACCAGGCCCAGGAACTCGGCTTCGGGCTGGCTGAACGCGGCTGGACCATCGTGTCCGGAGCCGCGTTCGGTGTCGACGCGGCCGCGCACCGCGGTGCGCTCGCCGCCGGGGGATCGACGATCGCGGTCCTGGCTGGCGGCGTCGACGTGCCCTACCCGGCGGCCCACGCCGACCTGCTTGACGAAATCGCAGCCTCCGGTCTGGTACTCAGCGAGACTCCCCCGGGGAGCCCGCCCTACCGGCGCCGCTTCCTGACCCGGAACAGGATCATCGCGGCGCTTGGTGCGGGCACGGTGCTCGTGGAGGCGGGTGTGCGCAGCGGTGCTCTGAACACGGTCCGTCATGCCCGCCGTCTAGGCCGCACCGTGATGGCGGTCCCAGGGCCGGTCACCAGCGCGATGAGTGCTGGCTGCCATCGGTTGCTGCGCGATCAGCGGGAGGAGACGGCGCTGGTCACGTGCGCGGGCGAGGTCTGTGAGGAGATCGGCGAGATCGGTGAGCTGGCGCCCCGACCGAGCGGCCCGACGCGAGCCCGTGACGGCCTCGCGGACCTCGTCCTGCAGCTGCTGGACGTGATGCCAGCCCGTTCGGCCATCGGAGTGGCGGCACTTGCCCGCCGGGTCGACTGTCCTCCCGGAACGGTGCTGGCGCTGCTCGGGCCGCTGGCGGTGGAGGGCTTGGTCGAGGCGACCCCGGCGGGCTACCGGCTGACGGCGCTGGGAAGATCATCCTCTCAGGCGGGTGGCAGCAGGGCTGCCCGAAAATCGTGAACGGCTGCCTGGCGACTGGGACTCTCAGGTCTTGCCCGGCAGCAGCACGAAGCTGGCCGTCGAGCACCCGGCAGGCTGTAGAGCTGCTCGATTAGTCGGCGGATGATCTCGGCGGCCGTGCGGATGCCGTCGGCCAGATCGCCGAGCGCGCAATGACGGCTATCGGCATCGATGTCATCGCATCCTTCGACCTGTGGTACCCAAAGAGAATTGAATCGACGTCCTTTGCCCTGGGGTAAAAAGGGGTGGAAATTAGTTCTTCGGTTGAACCATACGATAAAGGTACGATCTCGGTCGGTGACGGAAACTTCGTCTACTGGGAGGTCTGTGGCAACCCGCAGGGGAAGCCTGCGCTCGTCGTTCACGGTGGGCCCGGATCGGGTTGCTCGGTAGGTGCCCGTCGGTTTCCTCACCTCGACCGATTCCGAGTGGTGCTCTTCGATCAGCGTGGCTGTGGACGTAGCATCCCGCACGCGAGTGATCCGGCCACCGATATGCGTTGTAACACCACGGAGCACCTGCTGGCTGACATGGAGGTGCTCCGCGAGCACCTCAACGTCGAGAAGTGGCTGCTCTTCGGAGGTTCGTGGGGGTCGACGCTGGCGCTCGCCTACGCCGAGCGCCATCCGGGCCGGGTCTCGGAGATCGTCATCCCCGGAGTCACCATGACGCGGCGTGCGGAGATCGACTGGCTGTACCGCGGGGTGGCGAGGTTCTTCCCGCAGGAGTGGGAGCGGTTCCGTTCCGCCGCGTCCGGGGCGGGCGGTGAGGGTCACCTGGTCAAGGCCTATGCGTGCCTGATGGAAGATCCCGACCCGCAGGTGCGGGCACGGGCGGCCGAGGCGTGGTGTGCCTGGGAGGACGCGGTCATCTCCCTGGAACCGAACGGACGGCGGAACGCCTACAGCAGCCGTCCGCTGGCAGCCCGCCTCGCGCTCGTCCGCATCTGCGCGCACTACTTCGCCCACGGCGCCTGGCTGGAGGAGGGCATCCTGCTGCGTAATGCAGGGCGTCTGGCAGGAATACCCGGGGTGTTGATCCACGGCCGCCATGACCTGGGCAGCACCTTCCGGACCGCGTGGGAGCTTGCTGGCGCCTGGCCCGACGCGGAACTCGTCGCCGTCACAGACGCGGGCCACACGGGCAGCGACACCATGCGCAGCCAGATTCACCGTGCCATCACCAGATTTGCTCCGGGGTGACCGGTGGGACCTCCAGTCTCGGTACTGCGCAGGCTGGGGCAGTGTGCATGTTCCTGACCGGAGTCAGCGCCATGCCACCGAACATTTGCGAAGGGCTATCCGAGCAGTGGGAGCAGGCGGGGGCGAATCCGGTGGAAGAAGGCGAGCGGGTTGAGGTACTCCGCGCCGCGCAGAAGCCCCCAGTGCAGGCAGGCCGCGGTCGGGCAGCCGGAATGCCCCGCTTCGAGGAGCCCGATCCGCTCTCCGCTGGCGACCTGGTCACCTTCGTGCACGAGTGGACGCACAGGTTCGTAGGTGGTGCGCAGCGAGCCGTGCACGACGGTGACGACCCACCGGTCGCCGACCCAGCCCGCGAAGCCGACGACCCCGGAGCGGGCGGCTGCGACCGGGCTGCCCGGCGGGGAACTCAGATCGACCCCACGGTGCCCTGGGCCGAAAGGGTGCTCAGGTGCCTGAAACGCCCGCGCCACCGTGACGGGGTCTGGCAGTGGCCAGGTCCACCCGGTGGGGTCGCCTGCCGACTCGGATCGCACCGGCGCGGTTACTGCCGGCTGGCTCGAGGCCGGGGCGCTGACGGATGCCCGGATCGGCACCCGCCCTGGGCAGACTAGCGCGATCATCAGCGCGAGCAGCGGGATGACCAGCACGGCCGGGTCGAGGCGCGGTGGGTGGGACACAGCGGTTCGCCTCCGGATCGGCAGACACGACGAACTGTCGTTGTGGCGGAGCCGCCCTGGTGCCTTGTGGCGGAGCGGCCCTGATGGATGAGCGGCGGTCGGGCCCTTCGGGTCGGTTCCGACCGCCGCTCTGCTGGCCGGCGGGGGCGCCCGATTTGGCCAGCAACACAAGGGTGCATGAATCCGCCATCAAACGGTGGCTAATGAAGCCTGTTGTGGATAAACGAAAACGAAAGGGGTCGCGCCGAGTCTCTTTGTGACCTCTTCGGCTTCGCCCGGCAGGGGCCGCCGATCGGAGCGCCGCGCCGAGCTTCCGGGTTCGGCAGCGCGGCTGCCGGGGCTGGCGAGCCGTCCGACCAGCAGCTCCGCGGGCGTCCCTCCGGGCGGGCGACCCCCGAGCCTCGGTCAGGGAGCGGTCACGGAGGCCGGGTATCATTGGCGGGAGTCCATCTGCCGAGGTCGCCTCGGCGTTGCTGGTGTCCTGGCCGCCTGGCTGGGCCGCCTGTGGCGTCGCGGGTCACCGGTGGTGGTCGGTGGCCGGCAACAGCCGGTTTCCGACCATTTCGGTGGGCTCAGTTCGCACGCCTGCTCCCGGTCGCGACCGGGAGGGCCTCCTCGGTCCGCCGCCCCGCGGCGGCCACGGCCATTCGGGCGTCAGGGGTCTCCGGCTCTCGCCGGGGCCGTCACAACCGAGGCGTCCCGGTCAACGTGCCGGGCGAGAAGGGAGCGACGCCAGTCATGGCCGTCGTCACCATGAAGCAGCTCCTGGAGAGCGGCGTTCACTTCGGGCACCAGACGAAGCGCTGGAACCCGAAGATGAAGCGCTACATCTTCACGGAGCGCAACGGCATCTACATCATCGACCTGCAGCAGACCCTGTCCTACATCGACCGGGCCTACGACTTCGTCAAGGAGACGGTCGCCCACGGTGGGACCGTCCTGTTCATCGGGACGAAGAAGCAGGCGCAGGAGGCGATCGAGGAGCAGGCCCTGCGGGTCGGCATGCCCTTCGTCAAGGAGCGTTGGCTGGGCGGCATGCTGACGAACTTCTCCACGGTCTACAAGCGTCTCCAGCGGCTCAAGGAGCTCGAGGAGATCGAGCTGACCGGTGGCACCGAGGTCCGCACGAAGAAGGAACAGCTCGTGCTGACCCGGGAGAAGGCGAAGCTCGAGCGCACCCTCGGCGGTATCCGTGACATGAGCCGGGTGCCGAGCGCGGTCTGGGTCGTTGACACCAAGAAGGAGCACATCGCCGTCGGTGAGGCCCGCAAGCTGGGTATCCCGGTCGTGGCGATCCTGGACACCAACTGCGACCCGGACGAGGTCGATTACCCGATTCCGGGCAACGACGACGCGATCCGCAGCGCCGCCCTGCTCACCCGGGTCGTCGCGGACGCGGTGGCCGAGGGCCTGATGTCGCGTGCCGGCGCGTCGAGCAACGCCGAGGCGAAGCCCGAGCAGTCCACGGGCGAGGAACCGCTCGCGGAGTGGGAGCAGGCGCTGCTGCGTGGGGACGCCGCTCCCGCCGCGAGTGAGCCGGCTGCGGCTGAGCCGGCTGCGGCCGCTCCTACGGCGAGTGAGCCCACGGCCGCCGAGGGCCAGCAGGAAGAGCAGCAGGAGCAGCCCCAGCCGGACGCGGTCGGCACCGCCGTCTGACAGAGCCAGACCTGACCTCGACGTCTCCCGGTGGTCTGCGTACCGCCGTGAGACGTTGCTCCAGCCCCGCCGCCCGGCAGCCGGGTGGCGGGGCAGGCGTCCGTCCGGGAGGCTGTCGACCGCTTCTGGCGGCGGCGGTCGGAGTGGGTGGCGCCCGTGCGGCGGCGTCGCGCACGTCTCGACGCCGAAACTCCCAATCAACGAACAACGCCCACCATCGCCAGCAATCGGAACTGACGAGAAGAGCACCATGGCAGACATCACAGCCGCCGACATCCGCAAGCTCCGGGAACTCACCGGCGCCGGGATGAGCGACGTCAAGAAGGCGCTTGTCGATCACGACGGCGACTTCGAGAAGGCCAAGTCCTGGCTGCGGGAGAAGGGTCTCGCGGGCGTCGCCAAGCGCGCGGGCCGCAGCACGGTGAACGGGCTTGTCGAGTCCTACCTCCACCGCACCGACCCGCAGCTTCCGCCGACGCTGGGCGTCCTCGTGGAGCTTCGCTGCGAGACCGACTTCGTCGCCAAGACGGAGGACTTCAAGCAGCTCGCGCGTGACCTCGCCCAGCACATCGCGGCGGCCGACCCGCTGTACGTGACCGCTGAGCAGATCCCGAACGAGGTGCTGGAATCCGAGCGGAAGATCTACGAGGCGGCCGCCCGCGAAGAGGGCAAGAACGAGAACGCCATCCCGAAGATCGTCGAGGGCAAGGTCAACGGCTACATCAAGAGCGCGGTGCTGCTCGACCAGCCCTGGGTGAAGGACGGCAAGATCACCATCCGTGCCCTGCTGGAGCAGGCGGGCTCCTCACTCGGTGAGAAGATCGAGGTGGGCCGGTTCGCGCGGTTCAACGTGCGGCAGGCCTGAGTAGGCGCTCGCCACGCCGGTGGGGAGAGACGGCCGGGCATCTGGCAGGGGATGAACCCTCTGCGGATGTCCGGCCGACGTCGGTTTGCGGTCCTTCGCGCCTGCGGCCCCCTCGTGTTCGCGGGCATCACACGGCACAAGGTGACGTTTGGCGGCGCGATCTGCACAGGCCCGATCCGGCCGGCCACAGTTCGCGCTCGTCGACGCGCCACGCGGCCCCACGGGCAGCCGTGCCTGAGTCGTGCGGCAGACTGCAGTCAGCATGAACGTCCCAGGCCGATGATCCCGGCTAACGGCGAAGGAGCCTCCCCGTGACCGATGACGCCTACAACGCCGTGGGTGCAGTCGACTCTGGAGACCGCACTGACACCCAGCCGCGATGGACCCGGGTGCTGCTGAAACTCTCCGGTGAGGCGTTCGCCGGCGGGGAGCCGCTGGGGATCGACCCCGTCACCCTGTCGACGATCGCACGCCAGATCGCCGGGGTGAGCCGGTCGGGTATCGAGGTCGCCATCGTCGTCGGCGCGGGAAACATGTTCCGCGGGCAGGCCTTGGCCGAGCGTGGGATGGACCGCGCCCGGGCCGACTACATGGGCATGCTCGGGACGGTGATCAACTGCCTCGCGCTGCAGGACGTCCTCGAGCGGGAAGGCATCGTGACGCGGGTGCAGACGGCGATCGCCATGGGCCAGGTCGCCGAGCCCTATCTTCCCCTGCGGGCGATCCGCCATCTGGAGAAGGGCCGGGTGGTGATCTTCGGTGCGGGTCTGGGGGCGCCTTTCTTCTCGACTGACACCACGGCCGCCCAGCGGGCGCTGGAGGTCAAGGCCCAGGCGGTACTCAAGGCGACGAAGGTCGACGGGGTCTACGACTCCGACCCTGCGACGAATCCCGCCGCCGTTCGGTTCGACACCCTCACTTACGGTGAGGTTCTCGCGCGCGGCCTGAAAGTGATGGACGCGACCGCGATCAGCCTGTGCATGGACAACGACCTGCCGATCGTCGTCTTCGATCTCCTCACCGAGGGGAACATCTCCCGCGCTGTCCGGGGTGAGAAGATCGGCACGTTGGTCGGTGTCGAAACGTACGGAACGGAAGGTACGCGGTGATCGACGACACGCTCCTCGAGGCCGAGGAGAAGATGGACAAGGCAGTCTCGGTCGCCAAGGAGGACTTCGGGAACATCCGGACCGGCCGCATCACGCCGGCGGTCTTCGGGAAGGTCCTCGTTGACTACTACGGTGCGCCGACCCCTGTCCAGCAGCTCGCCTCGTTCCACATCCCCGAGCCGCGCATGGTCATCATCACCCCCTACGACAAGTCGTCGCTGGGTGCGGTGGAGAAGGCCGTCCGGGACTCGGACCTCGGGGTGAACCCGAGCAACGACGGTGCGATCATCCGCTGCGTCTTTCCGGAGCTCTCCGAGCAGCGCCGCCGTGAGCTGGTGAAGGTGGCCCGCACCAAGGCCGAGGAGGCCCGGGTCAGCATCCGCAACATCCGGCGCCACGCCAAGGACGCCATCGACCGTATCGTCCGCGACGGTGACGCCGGCGAGGACGAGGGCCGGCGTGGCGAGAAGGATCTCGACGAGGCGACCCACCGGTACGTCGCGCAGGTCGATGAACTTCTTCGCATCAAGGAGTCGGACCTGCTCTCGGTCTGACCCGCGAGCAGCGTTCAGCCATATGCGGCACCGTGCCCATCCGCCACCTCGGACCATCCAGGGGTGGCGTGCCGGGCGTGTCGGTAGGAACGGATGGGATGGGCGGAGCGGTGAGTATCCCGGCCCTGGGAATGCCGCCCGAGGACACGGCTGTGACTGACCGCGCCGACACGCCTGACGATCCGGGACGGGACGGTCTCCGAACGGAGCAGCACGGCTTCGTCCCGGCGGACGGGCCTGCTCCGCGCGGCCATGCCTCGAACGGCATCGGTCGTTCGAACGACGCCGATGGTTCGAACGGCGCTGCTGGTCCGAACAGTGTCGGTGGTTCGAATGGCGCCGCCGGTTCGGAGCGGGTCACCCGGCCGCTGGCCGGGGACGCTGATCTCGCGTCCGCCCCGGGTGTCGGGCCAGGTATCGGCGGTCACGGTGGCGGTGATGCGGCGGGCCGCGGGCCGGCAGCCCAGCCGCCGTTGGAGGGCGACCAGAAGCCGGCCGCGGCCGGCCTGCCCGCGGCGAACACCGCGAAGAGCGGCCGGCGGGTGATCCGGGCCGGCCGTGACCTGCCCGCCGCGATCGCGGTGGGGATTGTGCTGGGCGCGGTGATCCTCGTTCCGCTGTTCACCTTCTACCCGATCTGGGTGGGCGTGGTCAGCGCCGCGGTGGCGATCGGGACCTACGAGGTCGTCCGTGCGCTGCACGTCGCGGGGATGACGGTCCCACTGGTCCCGCTGGCGGCGGGTGCCGTCGCGATGCCTGTCGCGGCCTACAGCGCCGGTACGAACGGACTCGTGCTGGCCCTGGCGGGCACCATCCTCGCCGCGGTCGCCGTCCGCGGAGTTCGTGATCCGGCGGCGGCGAACAGCGCGGCACGGTTGCGCGACTTCGCGGCCTGCGCCTTCACCGCCGCGTACGTCGGTTTTCCGGCCGGCTTCGCCACCCTGCTGACCTCCGCGCCGGACGGCCACTGGCGCACCATCGCGTTCCTCGGCACGGTGGTCGCCAGCGACATCGGCGGCTACACGGCAGGTGTGCTCTCGGGCGGCCGCCACAAGCTGGCTCCGTCGGTTTCGCCCGGAAAGTCGTGGGAGGGCTTCGCCGGGTCGATCGTCGGCTGCGTCATCGTCGGCGCCGTCCTGATGACCTGGCCGCTGGACGGCGAGATCTGGCAGGGAGCGTTGCTCGGGGTGGCCACGGCCTGTTCCGCGACTGTGGGTGACCTGGGCGAGTCGCTACTGAAGCGGGACATCGGCATCAAGGACATGGGCAGTCTGCTGCCCGGCCACGGCGGGATCATGGACCGCCTAGACTCCCTGCTTTGCACAGCCCCGGTGGCCTGGCTGCTCATCACCGCGTTCCTCGGCTGACCGGGCTGACCGGGCCGACCTGACTGCTCGGGCGACGCTCTGCGTGGCTGAGGGCTCGTGCTGACCGGCCAGGCCCGGGGCGGCGAACGGGCCTCGTGGATCACCGGGGCGCCGCCTCGCCGGACTGCCTGGCAGACTGGACAGGCGATGACTGCCACGACCGCCGATTCCGGAGACCTCCTGCCCCTGGTGGCAGGGCGGTCTCGCCCGCCGCGTCACCTCGCGGACCTCTCCCGTGACGAACGGCGTGCCGTGGCCGAGTCGCTTGGCCTGCCGGCCTTCCGGGCCGACCAGCTCGCCCGGCACTACTTCGCCCGTCATCTGCGGGCAGAGGACGCCGCCGCGATGACCGACCTGCCGGCGCAGGTCCGGGCGACGCTCGTCGACTCGCTGTTGCCGCGGCTGCTCACCGCTGCCACCACGGCGGACTGTGACGGTGGCCAGACCCGCAAGACCGTCTGGCGCACGGTCGACGGCGCCAAGATCGAGTCCGTGCTGATGCGATACCCGCAGCGGACAACCGTCTGTGTCTCGAGCCAGGCGGGCTGCGGTATGGCCTGTCCCTTCTGTGCGACGGGCCAGGGTGGTCTCACCCGCAACCTCTCGACGGCCGAGATCGTCGAACAGGTGGTGGACGCGGCTCGCACGATGACTCGGGGCGGCCTGCCCGGTGGGCCCGGCAGGTTGTCCAACGTGGTGTTCATGGGCATGGGCGAGCCGTTGGCGAACTACAACGCCCTGCTCGCCGCGCTGCGGCGGCTCATCGAACCCACGCCGGACGGTCTCGGTCTCTCGGCGCGGAGCCTGACGGTGAGCACGGTGGGCCTGGTGCCGGGGATCCGTCGGCTGGCCGGCGAGGGGCTTCCGGTGACACTCGCGCTCTCGCTGCACGCGCCGGACGACGAGCTGCGCAACGAGCTCGTTCCGATCAACACGCGGTGGCCCGTGGCCGAGGTCCTCGAGGCTGCCTGGGACTACGCCCGGATCACCGGCCGGCGGGTGAGCATCGAATACGCGCTGATCGACGGCGTCAACGACTCTCCCGAGCGGGCGGACGCCCTCGGCGCACTGCTCGCCGGCCAGCTGGCACATGTGAACCTGATCCCGCTCAACCCGACGGACGGCTCGTCCTGGCAGGCGAGCGCTCCCCGTGGCCAGCGGGTCTTCGTGGATCGACTGCGAGCCCGGGGCGTCACGGCGACGGTGCGTGACACCCGCGGCCGGGAGATCGCCGCCGCGTGCGGCCAGCTTGCGGCCGAACCGCCGGCCCGTCGGCGAACGGGGCGCTAGCCGTGGCGTTCGGGAGCCCTGCCGGGCGTCGGCGAGGCAACGGCCGGCCCGGCGCCGGTTCGGCGAGGTCGACCGGCGGATCGGGGAGACCTGGTGTCGGATCAGCGAGATCTGGTGTCGGGTCGGCGAGGTCGGCCGCGGGTTCGGCGAGGTCGGCCGCGGGCCGGGTGCGGGCTCGCTCCGGTGCGCTGCGCAACGGTTCCCGGCCGACCAGCACGCTCTGGCTGCCGATCACCGCCGCGGCGGGGGTGCTCCTCCTGCTGCTCTGGTACGCGATGTCACAGTCCCCGTCGGACAAGTCCGATGCCGCGGCGCCGGTCGCGACGGCACTGGGCAGGGCCGGGGCATCGGGTGCCGCGGCGGTGGCCGCACTTCCCACCGTGCCCGCGCCGCCGACCAGCGGGTGCCAGACGGGCAGGAGCCTGCCGTCCGGGGTCACCACCGAGACCGTCACCGTCGCGGGTACGGATCGGCAGTACCGGCTCGCCGTGCCCCAGGGCGCCAGGGCGGGCACGGCGCTTCCGCTCGTCGTCAACCTGCACGACCGCGACCAGTCCGTGGACCAACTGGAGCAGTACACCGGGATGGCTGACGCGGGGACCAGATCGGGCTATGCGGTCGTCACCCCGGTCGGCGTGTCCGCCCGGTGGAACCTCACCCGCTCGGCCGAGGCCGGCCCCGACGACGTCCTGTTCATCGGCATGGTGCTCAACGACCTGACGGGCCGGATGTGCCTCGACCCGAAGCGGGTGTTCGCCAGCGGCTTCTCCGATGGCGCCGACATGACGCTGGAGGTCGCCTGCGCGCTGCCCGACCGGTTCGCGGCCGTGGTCACGGTCGCGGCGAGCCGGGTCCCGGAGGACTGCGCGGATCCACGCGCGAACCTGCTCGAGGTGCACGGAACCGCGGACGCGATCGCGCCCTGGGACGGCGGCGGCCCGGCCCGTACCGCGCCCTTCGTGGGGCTGGTCGCGCAGCCCGTCGAGAGCCGCACCGACCGGTACGCCAGGGCGTTCGGCTGCGGC
>NZ_ADGX01000148.1 GCF_000177675.1 Parafrankia sp. EUN1f | reverse complement strand
GCGGCCGCGGCCGGTGCCGCGGCCGGTGCCGGGTCGGCGGTGCGGGCCGACGCCGGTCCGGTGGGGGCCCGGGCGGCGGACACCCGCCGGCTGCAACGGCAGCTCGACTCCCTGTGGAGCACCCTCGGCGCGGCGGGTGTCGAGGTCCAGGACCACGACCGCGTCCCGTACGACTCCGGGCTCGACCTGCAGGTCCTGGAGTTCCAACGGACCGCCGGGCTGACCGGCGAGACCGTCCTGGAAACCCTGCGGCCCACCGTCTATCTGCACGGCCAGCGGGTGCAGACCGGTGAGGTCGTCGTCGGCACCCCTGTTGAGGAACCTTCCAGCGGACCGGAGGAACGATGACGCGCTCGACGATGGACTTCGGCATAGACCTGGGCACCACCAACAGCGCGATCGCGGTCCTGGACGGCACCGACGCCCGCATCGTCAAGAACGCCTTCGGGCACGACACGACACCGTCGGCGGTGTTCGCCGACCGCACCGGGCGCATTCATGTGGGTGCCCGGGCACGTGAGCGCGTCGAGTCCGACCCGGCGAACGCCGCCGCCGAGTTCAAGCTGCGGATGGGGCTGCGCGACCAGGCGAAGAGCTTCGCCAACAGCGGCCTCGCGCTGAGCCCGGAGGAGCTTTCCGCGCATGTGCTGCGCGCGCTGCGGGCGAACGTGACGCAGCAGCTGGGCGAGGAGATCCGGGCCGCGGTCATCACGGTGCCGGCCGCGTTCGAGCTGAACCAGACCGACGCCACCCGGCGGGCCGCCGAGGCGGCCGGCCTGGAGCTGTCACCGCTGTTGCAGGAACCGACCGCGGCCGCCCTCGCCTACAGCTTCCAGCGCGACGAGGACAACATCTACCGACTCGTCTTCGACCTGGGCGGCGGCACGTTCGACGCGTCCATCGTGCATATCCGTGACGGCGAGTTCGACATCGTCAACCACCGCGGTGACAACTTCCTCGGCGGAAAGCTCATCGACTGGGCCATCGTCGAGCAGCTGCTGATTCCGGCCCTGCTCCGGCAGCACTCGCTGCCCGGCTTCGGCCGTGGTGAGCCGACCTGGGCCCAGGCGATCGCGAAGCTGAAGGCGGCGGCGGAGAACGCGAAGATCGAGCTCTCCTCCGCACCCTCGGCACTGATCGACATCAGCGAGCCGCCGCTGTGCACCGACGCGGACGGGAACCCGGTCGAGTTCGTCCACGAGCTGCACGCCGCGGACGTCGAGGCACTGACCGAGCCCTTCGTCGCCCGTGCGGTCAACATCTGCCACGCCGCGCTGGCCGAGAGCCAGCTCGCGCCGGAGAAGATCGACCGGGTGCTGCTCGTCGGCGGCCCCACCCTCATGCCGTACCTGCGCCGGCGCCTCGCCGAGGGCCTCGGCATCGAGCTGGACGTCAGCCAGGACCCGATGACCGTGGTGGCCCGCGGGGCGGCCATCTTCGCCGGAACGCAGCGCCTGCCGGTCGGACCGACGCGCCCCGACGTCTCCTTCACCGTCGACCTCGAGTACAAGCCGATCGGCTCCGACCCGACGCCGCTGGTGGGCGGGGTCGTCCGGGGGCCGGCCGGGCGGAGCCTGGAGGGCTTCACCATCGAGCTCGTCAACGCCGACGCCCGCCCGCCGTGGCGCAGCGGGAAGATCACGCTTCCGGCCACCGGCTCGTTCGTCACCACGCTGCGCGCCGAGCCCGAGCGGCGCAACGTCTACAGCATCGTGCTGGAGGGCCCGACCGGCAGCGGGGAGCGGATCCAGCCCTCGGAGCTGACCTACACCCTCGGTGTCGTCGCGCCGGCCGCCACCCTCACCCACTCGATCGGGGTGGGTCTGTCCGGCAACGAGGTCGCCTGGCTGCTGGAGAAGGGCACCCGGATCCCGGCCCGCGGCCACGAGATCCTGCGCAGCACCGTGCGACTGGTCCGCGGCCAGTCGGGTGGCCTGTTGCGGATCCCGATCCTGGAGGGCGAGCACGCCCGGGCCGACCGCAACCGGCAGGTGGGCTCACTGGAGATCCTCGCCGCCGAGGTGGCGCGGGACATCCCGCCCAACAGCGAGATCGAGGTGGATATCGAGATCGACGGATCCCGGCTCGTGACCACCAGGGCCTTCGTCCCGATCCTCGAGGAGGACTTCGAGACGGTCCACGACCTGACCACCGAGCGCGCCCCGGACCCGGCCGAGCTTCGCCGAGCGCTGGAGGCCGAGCGGCGACGGCTGGCCGACCTGCGCTCCGACGCCCGGCGCACCGGCGACCCGGCAGCACAGGCCATCCTCGACGCACTGGACGACGAGCAGGTCGTCGACCAGATCGAGAACGACGTGGCGTCCACCGAGCACGGCGACACGGACGCGGCGAGCACCGCAGGCAAGCGCATGCTGGACCTTCGGGCGAAGCTCGACGACGTCGAGCACGCGCTGGAGTGGCCGTCCCTGGTGGAGCTGGCGAACCGGGTGCTGGCCGATGCCCCCGGCCTGATCGAGGAGTACGGCGACGCCAAGGACCGCAAGCGGCACGAGCGGATCGCCGCCGAGGTGCGCCGCGCGCTGGACGGCCGGGACGCCGCCCACCTTCGGATTCTCGTCGACGAGCTGACCGCCCACCTGGCCATCATGGTCGACCGCAAGACGGGCGCCGTGGTGATGGCCAGGTTCTCCCAGCTGGTCGAGCGACGCGCCCAGCTGCGCGACCAGGCACTGGCCAACCGCCTGATCACCGAGGGGCAGCGCGCCGTCGACGCCAACGACACCGAACGGCTCCGGGCGGTGATCCGCCAGCTCCTCGAGCTGCTTCCGGACAGCGACCGGGGATCCGAGAGCGAGGACTTCAGCAATGTCTACAAGAGCCGCTGACCTGCCCGCCGACGCCATCACCACGGACACCATCGCCACCGACGCCGTGGCCGGCCGTGCCGTGGCTGGCCGTGCCGTGGCCGCAGGTGGTGCCGGCGGGGGCATGTCCGTCGCGGAACCGGCCGTTCTCCTCGGCGAGATCATGCGTGGGCAGGCCGCCGCGCTGGCGCGATCCGGCCGGTATGCCGACGCCGTACGGCTGCTCACGGAGCTGACGGCCGGCCGTGACCACACCGCTGCGGAACACGACCTGCTCGCGCGGATCCACGCGCAGCAGGGCCGCCTCGACGACGCCGAGCGCCACTGGCGGGCCGCGCTCGCCCTGGACGGCGCGGCCGGCGGCGCGGTCGCGGGGCTGCACCGCCTGGAGCGCCTGCGCGGCCGCCGCGCCGGCAACCGGCTGCGCGACGGCGTCGCCGCCGGGCTGCTGGTCGTGCTCGCCTTCGGCGGCGGCTGGTGGCTCAGCCACGAGCAGAACGACTCCGCGCCCTCCGCGGACTCCACAGCCGCGGTCGTACCCTCCCCGGTGCCCATAGCCGTCACCACCGTGACGGGCGCCGCGCCGATGGGCCCGGTGGGAGCGCTGGCCGCGAGCCTCACCGGCCCGGAGGCCGACGTCATCAGGGCAGGCAGCCAGGTGGTCGTCGTCTTCCACGACCCGCTTTTCACCGCTGGCGACAGCCTCGGGCCGCAGGGCCGCACGGCACTCACCGGGCTGGGGGCGCGGCTTGCGGCCATACCTGGCCTCGGCGTCGAGATCGTCGGGCAGAGCGACGGTCTGCCAGTCCGCGCCGGCGGCCCGTTCGCCGACAACGCCGCGCTGCGGCGGGCTCGCGCCACCGCCGCAGCGCTGGCCCTGCGCGAGTCCGGCGTCCCGGCCGCCGCCCTCACGATCTCCGCGGCGGACACCGCGGTCGCGCCCTACACCGACGGCGCCACCGGTGACCCCCGCAACCGAACGGTGATTCTGCGCATCACCCCACCGGCCTGAGGCGACCGCGACACCCGACGCCTGAGGTCACGAGACACCGAAGAGCAGCAGACACCGAAGAGCACAGAAACGCAGAAAGGACGTCCACCCATGCCTCAGGCCAAGCCGACGCCCGCCCCGGCGCCGGCCCCGGCGGAAAGGTCCCACGACCCGGTCGCCGTGGCGCTGGCCAACGCGGCGCTGCTCGGCGGTGGTTACCTGATGCTGGGCCGCCGGAACCTCGCCGTCGTCACCACGCTGGTCACGGCCGAGCTGGTCATCATCTTCGCCTCGTCGGCGCAGGTGCTGTGGTTCGCGTTCGTCCTGCTCGGCTGGTGGCTGGCGCTCGTCGCGCACGGCTGGTACCTGGCCGGCGGATGGCCGCGTGGGCGCCGGCGCGAGGAGGGACCCGACGGGTCCGGGCCGGAGCCCGGGCCTGGCGGGCCGCGACCACGCCGGTCGTGGCGACTGCGGTCGGTCGCCCTCGGGGCCGCGCTGCCGGTGCTGCTGACGGCGGTCTTCCTGCGGCTCGACGTCGAGCGGATCGACAACGAGGTCGCCGAGGGCCGTCAGGCCAGCGACTGCGGGCGGGTGGAGGCCGCGGTCGACCGGGTGTCACCGGCGCACCGGATGGTCGCCATCTCACCCGGCTCCGACGGCGAGGACATGGTCACGGCGTGCGCGACGGTACGCCTCACCTCCGCCAAGCTCACCACCGGGCGCACCCCCGGGTCGAGCTCGGTGGAGATGCTGGAGGCCGGCTTCGAGGAACTCGTTGGTATCCGCGCGCAGTCACCGGACTACCAGGGCATGGTCCAGACGGCCGTGGACCAGTTCTTCGACGGCCTGCCAACCAGGGATCCGTGCGTCACCGTAAGCGTCCTGGACTGGCTGGCCACCGACCTGCCCGACAAGCAGTCGGCGGGCAGGGCGGCCGAGGTCGTTCGCCGGCTGGCCCCCGCGGCGCTGCTCGAATGCGGCGACGACAAGGCGGCCCGGGACCGGGCGGGCGCCCGAACGACCTACCAGACGCTGGTCGACCAGTACCCGAACCACGAGCTCGCCGGGCAGGCCCGGGAGAAGGTCGCGCAGATCGACAAGGCCATCGCGCTGGAGAACCTGCAGCGGAATCTGGACCAGGTCCGCGCGTCCCTGGTCCCGCGGACCAGTGGCAGCCTGCCCGCGTACTGCTCGTCGCCGGCGCCCTACCTGACCGCCCGCACCGGCGGGCCCGGGCGCGCCATGATCTTCGGCGCCTCCGACTACATCGACAAGCTCCCCGGGGAATGGCGGACCACCGACGTGAATGACGCGACCCGGGTCATCTGCGCCGGCGACACCGAGCTCGGCGGCGCTGTTCGGACCTGTCCCTACACGCCTGGCGGGAACATCACGTTCCACCGGAAGGCGGTGCCGGTGCGCGTCTACGACCTGCGGACCGGCCAGCTCATCAACGACACCCGCGTGGAGATCAGCGGAACGAGCTGCCCGAGCGTCGTGTACGTCTATCCCGGCGACACGCAGGAGTACGTCAGCCCGTCCGACGGCGACATCCAGGCCGCGTTCAGACCACTGATCAGCCCCTGAGCCAGGCCGGACCGCCAGCTCCGGTGCCGGTCCGCCCCGCCACCGCCCCGCTTCCAGGGCCGTGGCGGCGGCCATCGGTGCTTGGAGACCATTTACTAGAATATTTTTCTAGAAAATATTCTAGATCTTGTTAGCGTCCCACCATGCGCGACAACGAAGCGGCAGCGTTCACGGCCACCGCCGTGGTGACCGGCGGCAACCGCGGAATCGGCCTCGCGGTGGCGAGCCAGCTCCTGCACGCCGGCGTGCGGGTGGTTCTCGTCGCCCGCGATCCCGGGCGCGGCGAACAGGCCCGGGCTCGGCTCGACGCCGGCTGGAGGGCCCAGAGCGCCCGCGGCACCGGGGACACCAGCGGCGCCGGGGCCCGGGCCGGGGGCGACGGGGCCCGGGCCGGGGGCGACGCGGAGCTACCCAGGGTCGGCCTGGTCGTCGGCGATCTGTCGGACGTCGCCGGGGTGCGCGCCACGGCAGCCGCGGTGCTGGATGCCTGCCCGACCCTGGAGATCCTGATCCACAACGCGGGGATCTGGCCCGCCGCCCGCACCCTGAACGCCGACGGGCTGGAGCAGGCGTTCGCCACCAACCATCTCGCGCCGTTCCTGCTCAACCATCTGCTCCAGGAGCGCCTCGCCACCAGCCGCGCGCGGGTGGTCCAGGTCAGCGCCGGTCTCTATGTGAAGGCACGGATCGACCTCGACCGGACCCCGCGGGGCGAGGACTTCCACCCGATCCGCACCTACGCCACCACCAAGGCCTGCAACCTGGCGCTGGTCGCGCTGTTCGCCCGCCGCTGGCAGGACGCGGGCACCGGCATCCGGATCAACGCCGTGCACCCGGGCGTCATCCGCACCGGGCTCGGCGACCGACGCGGCCCGCTCGGCCTTCTCCTGAAGGCGGCGAAACGGTTCTGGACCCCGGTGGAGCAGGCGGCACCCCCCGTCACCCGGCTGGCGCTCGACGCGGAGGCCGGCGCTGACGCCGCGCCCGTCGTCAGCGGCGGGCCGGGCCTCGACGCTGCCACCGGGCGTTACTTCGAGATCGACCGGGAGACGCCGCTGGCGCCGCCCCTCGACGACACCGAGCTCGCCCGGCGACTGTGGGTGCAGGCCGCGGAGCTGACCGGGGTCCGCGACGACCCATCGGCGTACCCGGCAGCCATGTGAGATCCTCGGGCCCGCCATGGCACCCAGACAACCGCGCGGTGAGGAAACCGTCGAACGCCTGCTCACCGCGGCGCTCGACGTGTTCGCGAGCCGAGGCGCGGGCGGATTCACCGTCACCGCGGTCACCTCGGCGAGCGGGGTCAGCCTCGGCAGCCTCTACCACCACTTCGGCACCTTCGACGGCCTGGCGGCCGCGCTTTACGAACGCTGCATGATGCGGCTGCTCGACCGCCTCGTGCCCGCCGTCGAGCAGGCCGACAGCGCGGCAGCCGGCATCCGTGCCGCCGTCACCGGTTACCTCGGTTTCGTTCACGACGAGCCGGCGGCCGCCCGCGTCATCCACCTTTCCGGATTCGCGCCGAGGACACCCGAACAGGCCGAGCTCCTCGCCCGCGGCAAGGCCGTGCGCATCGACCGCCTGCTGGCCTGGCTGCGCCCGCACACGAGCACCGGGCGGATCGTGGACCTGCCGGACCTCCTGATCGAGATGCTGCTGATCGGCCCGCCCGCCGAGTTCTCCCGCCGTTGGCTGACCACGAACACGAGCGCGGGCACGGGCACGGGCACGCAGACGGGTGCGGGTGCCGGTGCGGGTACGCGCAGCGACCTCGCCGTCGCGGCCGAGCTCCTGCCCGAGCGGGTCTGGCAGTCGCTGCGCGGCCCGAACTCGTGAGCCCAGATCCGCTCAGCGCCCGAAGGTGAGCTCCCGCGCGTTGTCGTACATGATTCGCTGCTGTTCGGCGGCGGTGAAGCCGGCGACGTTGGCGAGGAAGTCCTTCGGCGCCGGGAAACCCTCGCCGTGGGGCCAGTCGGAACCGAACAGGATCCGCTCCACCGGCAGGAACTTCGCCAGGTCGTGGACGTCCTCCTCGACGAACGGCGCCACCCAGCAGTGCTCGATGAACTGGTCCCGCGGGCTGGTCGTGAATCCGCCGCCGTGTGCCAGGTAGTCGAGCGCGAGCAGCAGTGACGGCACCCAGGCGCAGCCGTTCTCGATGAACGCGACCTTCAGCTTCGGGAATCGCTCGAATAGCCGGTGCGCCACCAGGACGTAGGCGAAGTCGTGGACCGTCCGGTGCTTGGTGAGCCCGGAGAAGGTCGACGACTGGCCGAGGCGCTGCGTGTCACCGGGCGCGATGCCGGCCATGTGCGCCTCACCCCATGCCTCGCCCATCAGCTCGTTGACCCGGCTGTAGGTCTCGTCCGAGCCGTCGTGGGTGGCGACGACGATGCCCGCCTCCGCGGCGAGATGCCAGAACCGGTCGAACATCGGGTCGGCTGGTGACCGGTTACCGTCGCGGGTGACGGCGGCGCCGTGGCGGATGTTCACCACCCCGGCGCCGTGGTCGAGGCACCACCGCAGCTCCCGCACCGTCTCGTCCGGGTCGCACATGGTGATGTACGGAACGCCGAAGATGCGATCCCGGTAGGCGAATCCCCACTGTTCCTCGACCCACCGGTTGAAGGCGCGGTAGCACTCGATCGCCGCCTCCGGGTCGGTGTGCAACAGCGGCTCGATCACCACCCCCTGCGACGGGAACATCCAGGTGGACTCGACACCCTGGGTATCCATCACGGCCAGCCGGGCATCGCGTTCGAACCAGTCCGGATGGTCCGCGGCGCTCTCGGTGAAACCGGCCAGGAAGACGTCCCGGCTGGTGCCGCCCTGGAAGTACTCCAGGAACGCCCCGGGAAGCGGCCGTGGGTGCACATCGGCCGGGCCGGGCAGCCATTCGGTCCGCACTCCGTCGACCAGGTAGCGCAGCGCCCCGTCGACTTCCCTGATCTGGACGCCGCGGTCGGCGAACCGCGGGTCGCGGTGGCGCGTGAACGCGTCGGACGTCTCCCAGTAGTGGTTGTCCGCGTCGAACAGCCGCGGAATTCGCGCGCCTGACTCTGTCATCCTGTCTGTCGCCTCTCGTGCGCTTTCGTCTGCTCTGTCGTCAGGCGCTGCCGTGCCGCAGCAGGCGGCCGGGGGTCTCGTCCGTGCAGACTCCGTCGACGAAGGTCGTGCGGCCGTTCACGATGATCCGGTCGTAGCCGACGGCCTTCTGCACCAGCCGCCATTCGCCGGCCGGGTAGTCGAACAGCCGCTCCTGTGGCAGCGCGTCGACGGTGTCGGGGTCGTAGACGATGACGTCGGCCGGGCGGCCCTCGGCGATCGACCCGCGGTCGCGCAGCCCGACGGCCATGGCGGGGTAGGCGGACAGCCGCCAGTGCGCCTCCTCCAGCGACATGATCTCGTGCTCGCGGACCCAGTGGCCGAGCAGCTCGGTGCCGAACCGGGCGGTGGTGACGAACTTGGTGTGCGCGCCGCCGTCGCTGATGCCGGGCAGTGCCACCGCGCAGGACGCCACCTCCCGGACGGCCTGGGTGTCCATGTCGATCATCGTGGTGCCGAAGCCCACGTTGAGATCTCCGGCGACGGCGATGTCGAGCATGGCGTCGGCCAGGTGCTTGCCCTCCCGGGCCGCGATCTCGCCGATGGTGAAGCCCTCGTAGCGCTCCTTGAGCGCCAGTGCGTCCCGGGCGTCGCTGGTGATCCAGTTCACCGTGATCTCCGCCAGCGGGTAGCCGGCGGCCCCGAAGCCGCCGCCCAGCTCATCGACGGCCGCGCGCAGGGCCGGCCGACGCGCCGGGTCGGCGAACTTGGCGATCTTCTCCTCGAGGGTGCCGAGCCCGGCCTCCTTCCAGGCCGGGAAGATGTCCATGAGGTTGTAGTTCTCCAGGACGATCTCGGACTGGAAGCGCACGATCTGCGCCGAGGCGAAGACCCTCAGGCCCTCGGACTCGTTCAGCTCGTTGAGCCGGGCGATGGTGGCCAGGTGGGGGAACTGCGACTCGCCGTGCTGGTTCACCGAGCCGGTGGGCGCCAGCGCGTTCCAGATGATCGGGCGGCCGCTCTCGCGGGCGATGAGCGCCGCGGTCTCGAGCTGGCCGGTGATCTGCGTGGTGCCCCGGCCGATGCGGCGCAGCGCCCGGGAGAAGGCGGTGACCTCACGCTCGGTCATCATGTCGGTGACCATGGGCGTGCCGTCGTAGTCGAGCTGGACGTTGAACAGGTCACCGGCGATCTGCGAGCTCCAGCCGCAGCCGCCGGCCTCCATCCCCTCGAGCAGGAGCTGGCACATCCGGTCCAGCTCGTCGTCGGACGCCCGCAGCTCCTTGGCCTTGTCGACCCCGACGACGTACGTGTACAGCGGCGCCAGGGGCACCAGCGACATCACGTTCACGCCCTTGGGCGTCCGGTCGATGCTGTCGAGGAACTCGGGGTAGGTGACCCAGTCCCAGGGCATCCCGGCACGCATGGTCCTGACCGGCACCGCCTCGTTGCGGGAGAGGCTGAGCATGGTGCGGTCCTGGTCCTCGGGCCGGCAGGGCGCGAAGCCGAAGCCGCAGTTCCCGATCAGCACGGTGGTGACGCCGTGCCAGCCCGACATGGTCGCCCATGGGTCCCAGAAGAGCTGGGAGTCGTAGTGGGTGTGGATGTCGACGATACCCGGGGCGACGATCTTGCCGGTGGCGTCGACAACCTCGGCGCCGTCGGTGGCGCTGATGACCCCGATCTGGGCGATCCGGCCATCCCTGATCGCGACATCGGCCCGGTAGCGAGGCGTGCGCAGCCCGTCGATGACGGTGCCACCTTTGATCACGATGTCGTATAAGGCCATCTTCGCGCCTCCACCAACCACCCCGGGATCTCCCCGGGAACCGCCCACCAGGTCCGAGCAAGCTAACATCCTTGCTGAGCGTTCAACAAGTGTCGCGTGGAACGGCGACGTTCAGACAACGGACAAGTACGCTGCCGTTCATGAATTCGGCCACCCCTCGGCGGCGGACGCAGGTCCAGCTGCGTCGGAGCCAGGTCGAGCCCCGGCGGACGCAGGTCGAACGGCGCAACGAGTCCGAGGAGGCCCTGCTCGACGCGGCCGCGGACCTCGTCGCCGAGCGCGGCGTGGAAGGCGCGTCGCTGGCCCGGATCGGCAGCCGCGCCGGGACCAGCCGGGGCCTGCCGAACCACTACTTCGGCTCGAAGGACGAGCTGGTCGCCCGGCTCGCGCAGCGGGCCCAGAACCACATCGACGACGCGATGGTGGCCGCGGCGACCCGGGACGGGCGCCGGGTCGCCGACACTCCCGGCCTCGACCTGCTGCGCACGACGGTCGACACGTACATCGAGCGGTTCGAGAACCCCACCAGCGCCGACCGCGCCCTGATCGTCATGTGGGGAGCGACCTTCCCGACCGAGGCCTCGGTGCGGGGCATGACCGACGCGGACCGGCGCAGCCGCGACGGCTGGGCCATGCTGATCGAGCAGGGCCAGCGCGACGGCTCGGTCCGGGCCGACCTCGACCCGGCCACCGGCGCGATCCTGCTGCAGGGGCTGGTGCGCGGCCTCGCGGCCAGCCTCCTCGTCGACGCGGGCCTGATCGACACGAGTCAGGCCCGCGAGGCCTGCCAGGTCTGGATCACCTCGATCTTCGCGAACCCGCGCCCAGCGGATCCGAGCGGTTCCTGACGCGCCGACGCCACCCATAGGGGACGGAAGGGCGCACCGCCCAGGTAGCACCTCACCCTTCTGTCGCCATGCCCGCGTGTTACCGTTCAACCCATCAGTTTGAACCGATGGGTTTCAATTTAGAATACGGTCAATTTCAGCGGGGGACTCGATGACCGGCACTTCGACGGTGGCGCCGAACCCGGCGGCAGACGGGCCGCCGCGGCTGGACTCGGCCCTGCTGATCCTGGTCGGGGTGATGGTGCTTGGCGCGATGTTGTCCTACCTCGACGCGACGATCGTCAACGTAGGCATCAGCACCCTGGCCGGGGAGTTCGACGCCTCCCTGGGCACGATCGAATGGGTCACCACCGGCTACCTGCTCGCGGTGGCCCTCGCCATCCCGCTCACCGGCTGGGCGATGGCGCGGTTCGGGGCCCGGCGGATGTGGCTGCTCGGCCTGTCGCTGTTCCTCGCCGGCTCGGTGCTGTGCGCGGTGGCCTGGAACGCACCGAGCCTGATCGCGTTCCGCATCCTGCAGGGCCTCGGCGGCGGAACCATCGACCCGATCATGATGACGGTGGTCGCCGGCGCGGCCGGCCCGGCACGCATCGGGCGGGTGATGGGCCTGATCTCCATCCCGATCACGCTCGGGCCGGTGCTGGGGCCGATCGTCGGCGGCCTGCTGCTGGAGAACCTGTCCTGGCAGTGGATGTTCCTCGTGAACGTCCCGTTCGCGGTGGCCGCGATCGTGCTCGCCGTCCTGGTGCTGCCCGCCGATCCGCCGCGCGGCGACGCGGCCGCGCCCCTCGACACGCTCGGTGTGCTCCTGCTGTGCCCCGGCTTCGCCGCGATCGTGTTCGCGCTGTCCCGCGCGGGCAGCGACGGTTTCCGCGGCGCCCCCGTGCTGGTCGGCCTGCTGCTCGGCGCCGCGCTGTTCGCCGGCTACGTCGCCCACGCCCTGCGCACGGCAGCCACCCCGCTGCTCGACCTGCGGCTGTTCGTGAGCAGGGGCTTCACCGCCAGCGTCACCATCATGTTCCTCGTCGGCGGCGGCCTGTTCGCGCTGCTGTTCCTGCTCCCGCTGTACTACCAGCAGGTACACGGGCACACGGTGCTGGCCTCCGGCCTGCTGGTCGCCCCGCTCGGTGTCGGCGCAATGATCGGCATGCCGCTCGCCGGCAACCTCGCCGACCGCATCGGGGCCCGGCTGCTCGTCCCCACCGGCGCGCTGCTGGTCGCCCTGGGCGCGCTGGCGTTCACCCGGTCCGACGCGGGCACCTCGCAGGCGCTGCTGACACCGGCCCAGTTCGCCGTCGGTCTCGGTCTCGGTCTGGTCGGCGCGCCCACGATGGGCTCGGTGTACCGCACCGTCCCGCTGGACGCAGTCGCCGGCGCGACCGGCGCGGTGTTCATCCTTAACCAGATCGGCGCATCGTTGGGAGTGGCGGTGGTCGCGCTCATCCTGCAGGGCGGCGGGGCGCACGCCCTGCCCACGGTCAGCTCCTTCGGCAACGCGTTCTGGTGGCCCGTCGCCGCCGGGCTCATCGTGTTCGCCGCCGGCTTCCTGCTGCCCGGCCGCCCCGCACCTGCGGGTGCGGGTGCGGACGGGGACACCGCCGCGACGACCCCCGCCCACCCGGAGCCGGTGTTCCCCACGACCTGAACGCGGCAGCGTCCCGCCGCGCGACCGGCTCTACGCCCCACCCACCGGCTCGCTCGGCTCGGCGCCGAAGGCCCGCAGGAAGGTGACGGTGGCGCTGTGGGCCGCCGCCTGCCGCTGGACGTCGTCGAACGGCAGGGTGCCCAGCGCGCTGCGACCGGCGACGGGGCCGGTGAGCAGCGCGACGAACTGTTCACCCGCCTCGACCGGGTCCGTCAGCCGCAGCCTGCCGGCGAGCGCGAGCCGGGCCAGCCGATCCGCCACAGCCTGGGCCACCTGCCCCGGCCCGCTCGCTCCGACCAGGTCGAACAGGTCCGGGAAGCGGACGATCTCGGCGTGCAACAGGCGGCGCAGGGCCCAGGAGTCCGCCGAGCAGTAACAGTCCAGCAGCGCGCGGCCGACGTCGACGAAGGCGAGATGCAGGTCGGGGGCATCTGCGGTGAGCCGGCTGACGGCCGCGAGGGTCCTGGCGGTACTCCGGTCCGCCGCCGCCGCCATCGCGTGCCGGAAGAGGTTCTCCTTGCCGGCCAGATGGTTGTAGATCGTCGGCTTGGCCACGCCCGCCTCGGCGGCGATCAGGTCGATGCTGGCCTGGGCGTAGCCCTCGCGCGCGAAGACGACGAAGGCGGCGTCGAGGATCGCCTGCCGCTTGTCGATCCTCCCCCGGACGCTGGCACCTCCAGCCGCATCCGCGACCTTCGCCCTGCCCACCTGGCCACCTTACCCGGATGAGCCCGGCGAACGATCCCACGAGGGCGCCGTCGGCTCGGTGTACCCCCCGCGTTTCTTCACCAGTATGGTCGTTGATGGTAAATTTTGTTGAACCAATAAGTTCATTACTATGGATCGAGGTCAACCTCACGTGGACGGCTCGGACCCCCACCCTCCCCAACCGCGCGCCGGCGACGTGCCCCTGGGCGTGCTCGACCTCGTCCCCGTGACCGCGGGCGCCAGCATCGCGGCCACCCTGCGCAACAGTGTTGACCTCGCCCGACTCGCCGACCGGCTCGGCTACCGGCGGTACTGGGTCACCGAACATCACCTGAGCCCGAGCACAGCCGGGCTTTCCGCGACGCTGCTGACCGCGCTGATCGCCGAGGCCACCACGCACCTCCGGGTCGGCTCCGGCTCACTCCAGCTCGGCCACCGCACCGCACTGTCCGTCGCGGAGGAGTGGGGCCTGCTCGACGCGCTCCATCCGAGCCGGCTCGACCTGGGGCTCGGCCGGGCTGGCTGGCACCCGCCCGCGGCCACGCCCGACACCCGGTCGAACGACACCGCCGACGGGCAGCCACCGGACAGGCAGGCACCCGCCGACGCCACCGAACCCACCGAGCCGCCGGCGCCGTATCCCCGCCTGCGCAGCTCCGACCTCTTCGCCCTGCACCGGTTACTGCTGCCCCGCAACCCACTCAACGGCGCCGACTACCTCGACCAGGTACTTGACGTCCTGACCCTGTTCGACGGCACCTATCGCGCCGGGCGGCTGGCAGTCGACGCCGTCCCGGGCCACCGGCCGGACATCCAGATCTGGATACTCGGGCGCACCGCCGGGGAGAGCGCCGAGGTCGCCGGCCAGCTCGGCCTGCCCTATGCGACGAACTACCACGCAAGTCCGTCGACGACGGCGGACTCCGTGGCTGCCTATCGGAAGGCGTTCCGGCCGTCGGCGACGCTCGCGCAGCCGTACGTCATCGTCACGGCTGACGTCGTCGTCGGCCGTGACGACGAGTCCGCTCGGCTCGCCGCGGTGGGGCACGACCTGTGGAGCCTGGCGAACCGCATCGGGCAGCCCGCGCCCTTCCCCTCGCCCGAAGACGCCGCGGCCCACCAGTGGTCACCACAGGATCGTGAGCTGGTCGCGGACCTGGGACGGTCACGCCTGGTGGGAACGGCGCCCGACGTCGCCGCGGGCCTGCGTGCGATTCAGGAACGCTACCTCGCCGACGAGCTGCTGGTCGTGACCACGACCTTCGACGAGGCGGACCGGCGACGGTCCTACGAGCTGCTCGCCGCGCAGTGGCGAGCCCAGCCCACCGGCTGAGGCACCCGCGCCCTCTCACCTGCCATCATGGGATGGTCAGGACGACCGCTGGTGGCCGCGCGCCGCCGACCACGTCCGCGGCAACGGACGGCGGGACTGGTCGGGAGGTGCCCGGATGGTCGAGCCGGCGATCGATCCGGTGGTACGGCGCGTCGAGGTGGCGGCCGGGGTCGAGTTGCACGTCGAGGATCTGCGCCCGGCCACGCTCCACGCGGACGGCCCACCGGTCGTGCTCGTTCACGGCATCGCGGGGACGACCGCCGACTGGGCGCGGGTCGCGCCGGACCTCGCCACGACCCGCCGGGTGATCGCCTACGACCAGCGCGGTCATGGCGCCAGCGACCGTGCCGACGGGCGTTCGTCCTACACGTTCGACCTGCTGCTCGCCGACCTCGTCGCGCTGCTGGACGCGCTCGGCCTGACCGCCGTCGATCTGGTCGGCCATTCGATGGGCGGGGTCGTCGCTCTGCGGTGCGCCCTGGAGCATTCCGACCGCGTGCGTTCGCTGGTGCTGGTCGACACGGCCGCCGCACCGGCCGCCGCGACCGGCCCCGTCACCCGGCGAGTTGTCGCGGCGTTGCTGGAAGGCGCGGCGACGGTCGCGAGTGCCGTCCACGCCGCACGTGAACCGGTGCCGGCGGCTGACAGCGCCCCGGCCGCTGGCGTCTGGGCCGACGACAGCCCGGCCGCGGATCATGCGGACGCGGGCAATGCGGACATCGGCAATGCGGACATCGGCAATGCGGGCGGGCTGGCGATCGTCGATGACACGGCGCACGCGGTCGAGGCCGGCGGCAGTGTCGCCGACCGCCAGCTTGCCGGTTTCGACCAGCTGGATCCGGACGCGCTGGTGGCGTTCGGCCGGGAACTCGGCGAGTACCCGTCGATGGTCGACCGGCTCGGCGAGATCGAGTGCCCGACGACGGTCATCGTCGGCGAGCACGACACGACGCTGCGCGCGTCGGCGGCGGCCCTGGCCCGGGCCATCCCGGCCGCGCGCCTGTCCGTGATCGTCGGCGCCGACCACAGCCCGCACGCCAGCCGCCCGCTGGCCTGGCTCGCCGCCGTCGACGGACACTTCGGCCGGCTGGCTACACCGCCGCCGGGACGTCCCGGGCCGATTCCCGACCAGGTCTGACGCAACCGCGGCGCATCCGCACTGCGGTGGATCCGTGCGGCGGTGGATCCGCACTGCGGTGGATCCGCTCCGGCATGGTCCCCGGACGGAGTAGCGTCCCGACGATGACCATCACCGCGCTGGAGCGCGTGCACGGTGCGCTGCTCGGGCTGGCCGCCGGTGACGCTCTCGGCGCCACGCTGGAGTTCATGAGCCCGGACGAGATCCGCCGCCGGCACGGGGTGCACACCGAGATCACGGGTGGTGGCCCGTTCGGCTGGCGGCCCGGCCAGGGCACCGACGACACCGATCTGACGATCGCGGTCGCCCGGGCCTACACCGGCGCCGGCGGCTATCAGCTCGGTGCCGTCGTCGAGCACGTCATGCGCTGGTACGACGGCCGGCCCCGCGACATCGGCGGTATGACCGCCGCGTCCCTGCGTCGCATCGCCACCGGCGAGGACCCGTTGACGGCCGGCGCCGCCGCTACCGCCGCGGCCGGGGCGGCGGCGCTGGCAACGGCAGCCTCATGCGGGCGCTGGCGACTGGTCTCGCCCGCGCCGAACCGGCGCTGTGCTCCCGGGAGGCGGCCGAGATCAGCGCGGTCACACACGCCGATCCGCGCTGCGTGCAGGCATGTGTCGCCTACACCGCGATCGTCTCGGCGCTGGTCGACGGCGCTCCGGTTGGCGCGGCGCTGCGGTCCGGGCGCGACGCCGTCGCGGCCATGGGCGCCGACGAGGCGGCGGGCGCGGCAGCAGGCACAGGCACAGGCACAGGCACAGGCACAGGCGAGGTTGTCGCGGCCCTCGCCACCCCGGCCACCACCGGGCTCACCGAGCTGGCGACCACCGGGTACGTCGTGCATTCCCTCGCCGTCGCCGTCTGGGCGATCCAGCAGCCCGCCTCGCTGGAGGAACTGCTCGTCGACGTGGTCAACCGTGGCGACGACTCCGACACCACCGGAGCCATAGCCGGCGGCCTGCTGGGTGCACGCGACGGTGTCAGCGCTGTGCCGCAACGCTGGGCGGACCGACTGGAGTACGCGGCGGAGATCGCCGAGCTGGCGCCCGCCCTGCACGCCCTGCGCCGGGTGTCCGGCTCAGGGCGTCCGGTCTAGGCCGCACGGCCACCCGCCGCACGGCGGCCCACCAGGGATCCCGCGCCGCCGCACAGCGCCAGCAATTCACCAGCTGGTACAACCGGGACACAGAGTCGCTTGACCATCCGCAAGAAGCGACGATTTCGGTTGTTGCAGCAGCCAAAATCGTCACTACTTGCTCGACGACAACGGCGGCGACAACGGCATCGGGCGCGGCAGCCCAGCCACCCAGGCAGACTCAGTGCGTCCAGCTGATCACGGCCAGCTCGTCGGCCGGGGCGACGACGAGGCCGTTGCCGCCGCAGGCGGTGCAGGGGTCGAGCCGGGCGCCGTCGTACTCGTGCCCGCAGGCGAAGCAGCGCAGCCGGTCGGCGGCGCGCTGCCAGCACAGGTCGGTGGTCTCCAGGCTGGTGCCGGCCGCGGCGGCCTGCCAGGCGGCGGTGGCCGAGGCGATGTCGACCCCGGTGGCCGCGGCGAGGACCACGGTGCGCACCGGAGCCCCTTCGCTCGCCTCGATGATGGCGGTGACGGCGGCGCGGGCCAGTCCTGCCTCATGCATGTCCGGGAACCTCCACCTTCCACGTGGTCAGAACGGAACGGGCGACCGCGACCAGGACGTCCAGTCGTGAGTCGATCAGGGCGCTGAGGCCCCAGCGGTCGGTGATGGACTCGGGCACGATGCCCACCAGCGCGACGTGCCGCGGCGCGCAGCCGGCGAGCTCGGTGGCGGCCAGCGCGTCGACGAGGCCGATGTCGTGGGCGGTGGCGCGCACGCCGTGGCCGCGGCGGACGTCCCCGTCGGCGAGGACGACGACGTCGCCGGGCCGGCCGTGCTCGGTGGACACGGCGTCGATGATGAGCACCGCGTGCCGGCCGGCCAGGTAGGGCATGAGCATCAGGCCGAGGGTCCCGCCGTCGAGGACGTCGACGCCGGGGATCGCCGGTTGCTGCATCCGGCGGGCGGCGACGACGCCGACGCCGTCGTCGCCGAGCAGCTCGTTGCCGATGCCGAGCACCAGGACGGGCGCCTCCAGCTCGCCGTCGGGCGGCGGCTGGCGCAGGACGTCCACGGAGGTGGGCTCACGGGGAGCGGCCGACGCCGTCACTCGTGGTCCTTCACATCACTCTTTGCATGGTCCTTCGCGTGGTCCTTCGGCAGGAACTTGTTGCCGGAGAAGATCGAGCTCAGCACCCCGGTGCCCTCCACCCGGTCGACGAGGATCGCACTGTAGAGGTGGTGGATCATGAAGCCCCAGGTGAGCCACATGATCAGATGGTGGAAGAGCCGGATCGTCGGCAGCGGGACCACATGAAGCAGCCAGCCGGTGAGCCAGGAGGCCCAGCCGTTGCCCTCGACACCCCACAGCACCACGCCGGTGACGATCTCGACGCCGAACATCGTGTAGAGCACGCAGTAGGTGAGGCCGGCGAGCGGGTTGTGGCCGACGACCGGCGGCGCCTCGCGGGTGAGGAACAGGTAGAAGCGCAGCGACGGCACGATCTGGCCGATCCGCTCCCGGCTGGCGGGAATCCACTCCGTCCAGCGCGACCACGGGTTCGGCGAGCGCAGGTGCCAGACGAGACGGCCCAGGATCAGCGCGATGAAGAGGTACGCGGTGACCTTGTGGATGTTCCTCGTCCACGACATCCAGTAGGTGTGGCCGCCCGGGTCGATGGCCGGGGTCCCGATGAGGAAACCGGTGGCGGACAGGACGACGAGGTCCAGCACGAGCAGCCAGTGGATCAGCCGGACGGGCAGGTCCCAGACCCGCACCCGGACGAACTCCGGCGCCTCGGCCCTGCTCGCGCTGTCGACGTCCACGCCGCCCTTGCCATGCTCGCCGGCCTTCGGGGCCCCGACAGCCTTCTTGGCCCCGACGCCGGTGGGGCGGGGGCGCTCACTGGACTCGCACCTCGATGATGTCGCGGCCGTCGACGTCGTAGAGATGCGCGGCGCAGGCCATGCACGGGTCGAACGAGTGCAGGGTCCGCAGCACCTCCAGCGGCCGGTGCGGGTCGGCGACGGGGGTGCCGACCAGCGCGGCCTCATACGCGCCGGGGTTGCCGTCGGCGTCGCGGGGGCTGGCGTTCCAGGTGGTCGGCACCACCGCCTGGTAGTTGCGGATGCGGTCGTTCTCGATGACGACCCAGTGCGACAGCGCGCCGCGGGGAGCCTCGTGGAAGCCGACGCCGCGCAGGGTGCCGTCCGGCCAGGATGTCGGGCGCCACCGGCCGGTGTCGGCGATCGCCAGGTCGCCGGCGCCCACGTTGTCCCGCAGCTCGGCGACGAGATCCAGCGCGTGCCGCGCCATAAGCTGCGTCTCCAGGCCCCGGGCCAGCACCCGGCCGAGGGTCGACATCAGCGCCTCCGGCGGCAGGTGCAGCCGGTCCAGCGCCCCCTGGACGATCGGGCGCAGCCGGGCGTCCCCGGTGCCGTAACCGACGAGCAGCCGGGCCAGCGGGCCGACCTCGACGGCGATGCCCTGGTAGCGCGGCGCCTTCAGCCACGTGTACTTCCCGGCGACGTCCAGCTCCTCGAACGGCGGCTCCGGGCCGGTGTAGTGCGGCTCGGTCTCCCCCAGCCACGGGGGCAGCCCGGCGGCGTCGGACTTCTCGTAGCGGAACCACGAGTGGGCCACCGACTCGGCGATGCCGGAGGGGTCGAACGGCTCCACCGCGGTGAGGTTCCCGTTGCGGATGACCCCGCCGGGGAACAGCCCGTCCCGGGGCGGCCGGGCGATGCGCGGCGGGGACGGCGAGTAGTCGCCGAACACCATGTAGGAGCCCAGCCCCCGGCCGTAGGTCGTCCACTCGGGGTAGGCGCCGGCGATCGCCTCCAGGTCGGGCAGGAAGACCTGCTCGACGAAGTCGACGCCGCGCTGCAGGATCTGGGTGATCTCCTGCAGGGTGTTGTCGTTGATCGCGTCCTGGCTGTTCAGGTCGATGGGGGACGCCATTCCGCCGACCACGTAGGTCTGCGGGTGCGGGTTCTTCCCGCCGAGCAGGGCGTGCACCCGGACGTAGTCGCGCTGGAAGTCGAGCGCGTCGAGGTAGTGGCTGAAAGCGATCAGGTTCAGCTCGGGGCTGAGCCGGTAGGCGGGGTGCCCCCAGTAGCCGTTGGTGAACGGGCCGATCTTCCCGCTCGCCAGGAACGCCCTGAGCCGGGTCTGCACGGCGGCGAACAGGCCCGCGGTCGACCGCGGGTAGTCCGAGATCGACTGAGCGAGCGCCGCGGCGGCCGCCGGGTCGGCCTTGAGCGCCGAGGTCGGGTCGACCCAGTCCAGTGCCTGCAGGTGGTAGAAGTGCACCACATGGTCATGGACGGACAGTGACGCGGCGATGATGTCCCGCAGCAGCCGGGCGTTGCGGGGCGGAACAGCGCCGACGGCGTCCTCCACCGCCCGCACCGACGCCAGCGCGTGCACCGTGGTGCACACACCGCAGATCCGCTGCGCGAACAGCCAGGCGTCGCGCGGGTCGCGCCCGGTCAGGATCGTCTCGATTCCCCGCCACATCGTCGAGGACGCGTACGCCTCGGTGACCTGGCCTCCGTCCACCTGCACCTCGACCCGCAGGTGGCCCTCCACCCGGGTCACCGGGTCGATGACAAGCCGACTCATCTCGTTTCGCCCGTCTCTTCGC
>NZ_ADGX01000149.1 GCF_000177675.1 Parafrankia sp. EUN1f | reverse complement strand
GATGGTCTTCTACGAGGACCACTGGGAGAGCTACGAGGATCCGGTGCTGGCCATCGAGCTGCTGCACGACGAGGCGGGCACGCCCTTCCTGCTGCTCTCCGGTCCGGAGCCCGACCTGCACTGGAAGCGGTTCACCAGCGCCGTTCGGGCGATCATGAAGGATCTCGGGGTCCAGATGTCGGTCGGGCTCAACGCGATCCCGATGGCGGTTCCGCACACCCGGCCGTGTGGCGTCACAGCGCACGCGACCCGCAAGGAGCTGCTGGTCGGCAACGACCCGTGGATCCGCCGGGTCTCGGTACCCGGCAGCGCCGGGCACCTGCTGGAGTACGAGCTCGGCCGGGCCGGGGCCGACGCAATGGGCTTCGCGGCACACGTCCCGCACTATCTGGCTCAGGCGACCTACCCGGCGGCGACGGAGGCGTTGCTCAGCGCGGTGTCGAGAGCGACCGGGCTGCTGCTGCCGCTGGACGGGCTGCGGTCCGCCGCGCTGGAGGTCCGCGGCGAGATCGACAGCCAGATCAAGGGCGGCGGCGAGGCCGCGGACGTGGTCAAGGCCATCGAGGAGCAGTACGACGCGTTCCACCGCGGCCGCGAGGGCACGAATCTGCCGGTGGTCGACGGCGACGAGCCGCTGCCGACCGGCGACGAGCTCGGTGCGGAGCTGGAACGCTTCCTCGCCGAACAGAGGGAACCGGGCGGCCCCCAGCCGAGCTGACCGGTACCGCCCCGACGGCCGCCCGCGATGTCACCGGCGCTGGTGGCCGTCCCCGTCCGGCCCCGCAGGTCCGCCGTGCGGTTCGTCGTCACCCGAGGCGGAGCGGCGGTCGTCGGTACGGCGGTCGTCGGTGCGGTCGCCGGCGGCGTCCCGCAGAGCTCCCTGATGTCGCGGGTTCCCGCCTGGCCCGTAGTGTCACGCTGCGCTGGGATCGGCCGTTCCGGCGCGCCAGCACACCCGGCCGAGCCGCACACCCCGCCCCGGCCATCCGGCCGCGGTCGTCCGCGCCGGCCCGGATGCCGGCCGCGACGACACGCCGGCCGACAACGCGACACGCCGAGCCAGCAACACTTCCCCGACATTCACGACGGGTCGCGAGCAACCCCGGGACCAGGCACTCGGCAGCCCCCACCAGCCACCCACGCGCCACGCGCACCCGACCAGACCCCCACCCCGCCCCTCACACACCGCAACCAGACCGATGTCGGCGTTGCGGGCGCACATCAGCCACGGCCATCCGGACGTGCCCATAGAGAAAAAACACCGTCCGAATGAAACGAATAGCGACTACCAAGCGTAGTCATCCCGCCTTCCGACCCCACTCCGGCGGACACGTCCCGCCAGGCCCTCCGGACGCCCCTCACCCCATCAGGACACCGCCCAGGACTTGCCGAATGGCAACCAATGGCGCCGGGAATACATTTCAGGCATCATGTCGTGATCGTGGCCCTAAAGGACTACCATCCGATCAGGCAATGCGATGTATGTGGTTTCGGTCCAGCTGGGGTACCCGGGGGGCTCGGTATGGTGCGGCGCCGCACGATGACACTTTCTGATCAGGGTCACGCCCACGGCCCCTCGGGGGCACCGGTATGAACGCCACCGCGATCGTCTCCACCAAGGCCCCGGCAAAGCCGCGGCGGAAGCGATTAAGCCGCCAGCTCCTCCTCACTGCGCACGTACTGGTCAGCGTGGGCTGGAACGGGGTCGCGCTCGGCCAGCTCGCACTGGCGGTGACGGCCTCCGTCAACGGCGACATCAGGCATCCCGCCTACGAGCTCATGCACGTATTCGACCGGGCGCTCAACATTCCACTCGCGCTGCTCACACTCGCCACCGGAATCCTGATCTCGCTGCGGACCCGCTGGGGTCTCCTGCACCACTGGTGGGTCGTGACGAAGCTGGCGATCACGGTGTTCGCCGTCATCTTCGCCGCCGGCTTCATGCGGACACTGATCGTCCGGGCCGGTGACGCCACCGCCGACGGCGAGATTCACTACAGTGCGCCGGCGGTGGCCATCATCACCGGCGCCTGCCTTATGAACGCCCTGTTCATCACGGCCACGTTCCTGTCGACGCTGAAGCCCTGGGGCCGGACCCGGCGCGGTCGGCAGGCCGGCCCTCGTCAACGCGGGCCGGTGCCCGTCTCGCCGGCCGAGACGGCGGGCGAGTCGGCGCCCGAGCCGGCGGGTGCCCCGGTGCCGTCCCCCGCCGCGACGTCCCGGGGTGGGGCCCACCTCTGACTCCCGGCGTCGGCTCCCGTCGTCCCGGCGTCGACTCCCGCCCCCCGCAGCCGATTTCCGTCACTGTCAGATACTCGTCAACTCCGATGCGCGCCCACCTGGGCGGTCTCCGGCCCGCGCGCTGGCAGGATCACGGCCACAGCCAACGGGCCTGCCGGTGAACCGCGCCGCGCACCGGAGGAGGGCCGACAGGCAGTGCCAGGACAAGACCTCCCCACGAGCGCGAGTGAGTTCGTCTCCCCGCTCACCTCGGACGACCCCCGTGTGATCGGGCCCTTCCGGATCCGCGGACGCCTCGGCGCCGGCGGCATGGGGACCGTGTACCTCGGGCACTGCCCCGATCGGCGACCCGTCGCGGTCAAGATGATCCGGGCGGACATGGCGTCCGACCGCACGTTCCGGCGACGCTTCGAACGCGAGGTCGCGGCGATGGGGCGGGTCGAGAGCCCTTACACCGCACCCCTGATCGCGGCGGACGTCGACGCGCCCCGCCCCTGGCTCGCCACCGCCTACGTGCACGGCCCCACCCTGCGCGACAGCGTGGCCCGCAACGGCCCCCTCCCACCCACCAGCGTCGCCACGCTCGCCGCCGGGATCGCCCGGGCTCTGGTCGCCATCCACGAGGCCGGTGTGATCCACCGTGACCTCAAGCCCGCCAACGTCCTGCTGGCAGTCGACGGACCGCGGGTCATCGACTTCGGTATCGCGCGGGCCGAGTTCCACTCGGGCACCATCACCACCGGGCGCATCGTCGGATCGCCCGCCTACATGTCGCCGGAACAGGCCCGCAGCGGTCGGGTCGACGCGTCGTCCGACGTCTTCGCCCTCGGTTCGGTGCTCGCCTTCGCTGCCACCGGCCGCAACGCGTTCGGGGAGGGCAACACCGCGGACGTGCTCTACCGAGTCGTCCGGGAGGAGCCGGACCTCACCGGCGTCGACGGCGAGCTGCATGCGCTCATCACCTCGTGCCTGCGCAAGACGCCCGCGCGACGACCGACGCCACGGGAGATCCTGGCCGGCTGCCACCGCCAGCCGTCCGACAGCACGCAGACGACGACCTGGCTACCGGTGCCCGTGCTCGCCGAGATAGACGAACGCCTGCGGCACCCCGCAGTGTCGGACGAGCCGGTCGAGTCCGATGAGCAGGCAGTCCCGGACGAGCCGGATGCGCCGGACAGGCGGGGCGAGCTGGGAGCACCGGGCGGGAGCGGGCCCGATGAGCGGGTCGAACGGGTCGAACGGGTCGAGCCGGCCGAGCCAGCCGGTCCGGCTCGATCCGGCCGGCACCCGCTGGTCGGGCTCTGCGCACTGGTGGGCACCGCTGCCGCGACGATCACCGTGATCGCCGTGGCACCGACCGGCAACCGACTGCCCGGTCCCTGGGACCTGCGCGGACGCGGTAGCCACACCGAGACCCCCGGGCCGGCGGGGGTGAACGGCTCCGCCGGTTCCGCGGATCGCGACGATCTGAGGGGAGGCGTTGCCGAGGCGCAGCGCGACAGCTCGACGCGATCCGGCTTCCCAGGGCAGGACGCCACCAACCGCCTTCCGCCCGCCGGGGCCGTGCCGGCCACCGGCCCGGTCGCGCCGCCGACGACCCCCCGCGCCGAGACCCGCGCGGGCGACGGTCACCGTCAGGTTACGCAGCCGGGCGATCAGCCGGGCCGAGCGGGTTCGTCCTGGCTGTTCACCTGGCCATCGGTGGGCATGGCGGGCTCGCACCCTCACCCGTCGCACCCCGAGGACGGCCCGAGCGCCACCACCGGCGGGGCACCGGCCGGCGCGGCGAGCCCGACGCCACCGGAACCGAGCGGCGACGGCCCGACACCACCGCCCACACAGTCGCACCAGGGGGTACCGGGCTCCCCGCCGGCCGGTGGCGCTGATCCAGGTGCCGGAGCCGACCCGGATCCGCGCGAGCGGCCAGGCTCCCCAGCCCCAGCCCCAGCCCCGGCCCCGGCCCCGGCGGCGACCGGAGCACCGACGGCCGCGGACCCGCCGCCCTGATCCGAAGCAGGCCCGGCGCGGGCTCAGACCGCCTGCGACGGCACCGCTGTTCCCGCCAGCAGCTCCTCGGCCGCGACCGCGAAGACCTCGCCGCCGGCCTGGCGCAGAAGGCGACGTGAGGCCTGAAGGGCACCGGCACGCTGGCCCCTCGCCGTGGCGACGGCGGCCCGCAGACGGTCGGCTGTGAGTCTGCGAGCCGGCAGCAGCACACCCGCGCCGGCCTCCACGACGCGGCGGGCGACCTCGGGCTGGTCACGGCCGAACGGCACGGCGACCACAGGCACGCCCGCGGCGACGGCCTTCTGGACGATGCCCATCCCGCTGTGGCAGACGACGGCCGCCGCCCGCTCCAGGACGGGGCCGTGCGACACGAACCGCTCGACGCGGATGTTGGGCGCCGCCGGAAGGTCGACGTGCTCGAAGGCATCGGCGAGCGTGATCAGGACCCGGACCGGCTCGTCACGCAGCGCCTCCGCCGCCGCCAGGGCGAGACGCTCGTCGCCCTGGTACTCCGTCGATGTGGTCACCAGCACCCAGGGATCGCCGGGCTCCTCCAGCCAGGCCGGCGTCTCCCCCGGCGGGTCGTAGATCTGGGCGCCCACGAAACGGATGTGGGCGGGGACGTCCGAGCGTGGGTACTCCAGCGGCTCGCCGGTCAGCACCAGCACCTGGTCGGCCTCGAGGAGGTAGTCGAGCGGGCTGGTCAGCGGGGCGAGACCCGCCCCGGCCCGCAGCTCGTTGAGCGGGGGCAGCATCGCCGCGCCGAACTGCCGGATGAGCAGCGGCCACAGCACCCTGTCGCGCAGTCGTCCCAGCGGGCCGGACGCCGGCGCGAGACCCATCCCGTACGGCGGGATGCCCTTGCCGGGCAGGGCGATCAGAGTCGGCAGGGCGATTCCCCACGGCCGCCCCGACGCCCGGGCGGCGACCGCGGCGCCATAGGCGTTGGTGTCGACGAGAATGACGTCCGGATCGGTCTCGTCGATGGCCCGGTCGAGGTCGGCACGTTCCAGCGGCCCCCGCGACATGAGCCCGGCGATCGCCTTCCGCAGCCGCGCCGCGCCACTCCCGGTGGTGGGCTCCCTGACGTCGATCTCGTCGATGCGCGGATCTGTCGGCGCGACATGCAGGCCCTGGGACCACGGGCCGTCGACGAGCTTGGCCCCGATCCGCAGGTGGACCTCGTGGCCGCGGTCGCGCAGCGCACGCAGGCCGGGCACCAGCGGAAACAGGTGGCCGGGCGCGGTGGTGCAGTAGACGAGATAACGGGCCATGGTCGCGCTCCTTCGGGCAGGGCGGTTCGCCGCCCGGCGCCGGTCGCGTGGGCGGGAGAGACAGAGTGGGCGGGAGAGACGGAGAAGGGGTCGGTGGGAGGCGGTTGCGGCGTCAGGGTGACCTGAGGCAGGCCGCGATGAGGTCCGCGACCGCGTCACGCGTCGCATCCACGGACATCGCCTGATCACGGCGTAGGACGAGCCACAGCTCGACGCCGCAGACGGCGGCGAGCCGGCCCAGCAGATCGTGCCGCCGATCCGGGGCCAGGCCTTCGAGCTCCGAGGCGAACGCCGTGGCCGTCCAGTCGCGGTGGGCACGCCGGCCGGCCTCCGCCACCTCCGCCAGGGCGGGCGAGGCATCCTGCTGGCGGATCGCCCGATCCGTCACGTCGCCCCACCGCTCGTAGTGCCGGGCGAGGCGCTCGGCGACCACCGCCGGATCGGAGACGTCCGGCACGCCTCGGGTCGCCTCGATCTGCGGCGCGATCCAGGCACTGATCGCCCGCACCAGGCCGTCCTTCGTCCCGAACCGCCTGATCACGGTCTGAACGCCGACCTCGGCGTGCTCGGCGACCATGGCAAACGTGACCTGGTCGAACGGGTGCCGTGTGAACAGGTCCGCGCCCGCGGCGAGGATGCGTTCGGTGTTCGCCGCTGCCGCCTCCGACCGCTGGCGCTGCTGGTACCCGCGGGTCGCGCTCGATTTCACGGTATGGACATTACCGCCGAATGGGGGAACACGGAACGCGGGAGGCCTGTCACGCGCGCGACGGCGGGACGAACGCCGGACCGGGGCCCGAGCACGTTCGTCACCGCCGCCGCGGGGGGGAGGGAGGATCAGTGCCCGACGGCGTCCCCCAGACGCTGGCCGCTTTCCAGCGCCGGCACGAGGCTGACCGTCGGGACCTCGAACCGGTTGGTCGTCTCGTCCAGCACGATGGCGCGGGCCGTGGCGATGTCGAACCACATGCCGACCAGCCGCAGACGTCCCTCCCGTTCGGCACGCCGCACCACGGACAGCCCGCGCAGAGCCACCAGCTGCTGGGCGACGCTGATCCGGCTCAGCTCGTCGGCGTCCGTGGGCAGGCCACCGGCCACACGTTCGGCGCGTTCGAGCGCCGGCTCGCCGTGGCGCAGCCAGCCCTCCAGATGACGCAGCGGCGCCGTACCCGGAGCCGGGGCGTGCCCGTCGCGGTCGAACAGCGCGTTGATCGCACCGCAGCCGGAATGCCCGCAGACCGCGATGGTCCGGACCCCGAGCACCTCGACGCCGTACTCGATCGCGGCCAACGTCGAATCCCCGACCGCCTGCGGCCCGGGGACGAAGGCACCGGGGGTGCGCACCGTGAACAGGTCGCCGGGGCCGCTGCTGGTGATGATGTTCGGCACCAGCCTGGAGTCGCTGCAGGTGATGAACAGAGTGGACGGACGCTGGCCCGCGCTCAGCTCGGTGAGGTACGGCTCGATCATCGGCGCGGTCCGGCGATGGAACTCGTCGACCCCGTTCAGCAGATGACTGTGATCATGATGATGGCCGTGCTGCCAGGACGACCACGGTGCCAGCCAGCGCGGTGGCCGGACGGCACCGCCCTGGCCGCCGCCGGGACGGGCACCCAGCAGGCTCGTCAGGATCCGCCGCTGCCGCGGATGGGTCGGCGCGGACGGCAACGCCAGCGGGACGGTGCCGACCGGGTCGACCGTCACCGCCGTCCCGGCGCGATGGCGATCGGCGATCCAGTCGTCCAGCATCTTGTGCGCGCCATGGTCGAGGTAGTCGACGGCGAGGTCGAGCCGGACGGGCGCCCCCGGCGGCACCTCCGCCAGCCGCCGCGACAGCCGGGGCAGCGAGAGGAAGGTCAGGGCCCCTTCCACCACGACCCGCCAGGGCGATCCGGGGCCGGTCGGCGGATGGACGTGGACCGGGGCGACCAGCGTCCGGCGCAACGCCAGCAGCAGTGCCGTGGCGACACCGAGCAGGACGCCCTCCAGCAGGTTGAGCAACACCACCCCGACGACGGTCGTCAGGTAGATGGCGAGCTCACCGTGCTTGGCGATCGCCCGGATGTGGGCCAGATCGACGAGCCGGATACCGATCACGACCAGCAGGCCGGCGAGCACGGCGAGCGGGATGCGGGCCACCACCGGCGCCAGCAGCAGCGCGAAGCCGGCCATCCACAGGCCGTGCAGGATCGCCGAGCGGCGGCTGCGGGCACCCGCGCGGACGTTGGTGGAGCTGCGGACGATGACACCGGTGACCGGAAGGCCGCCGAGCAGGCCGGAGACGGTGTTCGCGGCCCCCTGCCCCAGCAGCTCACGGTCGAGGTCGCCGCGCGGGCCGGAGTGCATCGCCTCCACCGCGACCGCGGACAGCAGCGACTCGATGCTGGCGACCAGGGCGACGGTCAGCACCGACAGCGCGACGGCACCCCACTGGCCGCTCGGGATCTCGGGCAGCTCGATCGCGCCGAGCAGATCGCCGGGCAGGGTGACCCGCGGGACGTCGAACGGCAGCGAGATGACGGTCGCGGCGGCTACCGCCGCCAGCGGCGCCGGAACGGCGGACAGCGGCCGCGGCAGTCGCGGCCACCCGACGGTCAGCAGTATCGTGATCACGCCCAGCAGCGCCGCGGCCGGAACCGACGGCGAGACGATCTCACCCGGCAGCACGACCAGGTTGTCCCACGCCGCGGAGCCGGCGGTACCGCCGAGCACGACGTGCAGCTGGCCGATGACGATCGTCAGGCCGATACCGGCCAGCATGCCGTGGACGACGGCCGGTGAGATCGCCAACGCGGCGCGGGCGACCCGGCTGAGCCCGAAGAGTATCTGCAGGACGCCGGCCGCGGCGGTGATGAAGCAGGCGACCCGCCACCCGTGGGTCACGACGATCTCGGCCACGACCGCGGTCAGCCCGGCCGCCGGCCCCGAGACCTGCAGGGGAACCCCGCCCAGGGCACCGGCGACGACGCCGCCGACCACCGCCGCGATGATGCCCGCGACCACCGGCGCTCCGGAGGCGACCGCGATACCCAGCGAAAGCGGAAGTGCCACAAGAAAGACCACGACGGATGCTTCGAGGTCATGGCGCCAGACCCCTCGCGGCGCTCCGTCGAGCGGGCCGCCGCGGTTCGGGTGACCCGCGGTGTGCGCCGTGCCCGCGGGGGCGGAGGTAGAAGTGGCGGAAGAAGCGGAGGAATTCCCCAGATCCTCGCCGATTCCCGGGAAGCTCGGGTGTTCCGAAAGCTCGGCGTCCGCCGGGCGACCGCCACGGTGCGGCTGGTCGGCACGTCGGGGACCGGTGCGAGGTCGCGGGGCACGTTCGGCCCCCGGCTGGGAATCCGTCTCCGACGGATAGGGCAACGCGGTCGGGACGGATCCCGCCGGTGGCTTGTTTCTTGGCTCGTGGTGCTCGGCGTGCACGATCGTCTCCTCGGCGAGGGCGCAACGTCAGCGTCAGGCCATCAAGATCTCGATGTTGAGTAGTACAGGTTCGAACACGTTACGTGATTTGGAGCAGGACCCCTGCCTCCACTACCACTGCGTGGCAGGAAGAATGTGCCCTCCGGGTAGATGACCCGGGCAAGAATCCGGAATAGGACGCCTAGCGCGTCACTTCGAAATCATAGGGTAGCCACCGCTCCTGACCTGGGATTAAAGGTCCGACGGCTCGGCTACCTGCGACCCGCGCCGGCTCGGGGCTTTCGACCCGGGAGCACGGGCGCGCCCAGCGGGCAGCCCACCGGCCTGCCGGGGGACAACCGGCCGGCCGGCCGCCAACCGCGACCCGCGGCGGCCAACTCGTCGATGATTGTGGCCATGCCGGACGATGGAGCGTCGCCGACCGGGGCGCGTGAGCTGACCGCGGCGCGGACCCGCCGCTGGGACGAGGTACTCGGCCTGCTGCTGGCGATGCTGCCGCCGTCGGCGGTGCGGATACGGGTCGAGGGCCGGGTGATCGAGGCCGTCGAGGCGATGGCCGGGCGCCTGGGCGCGGCGCTCGACGCAGCCGGCCGGCCCTGCACCCGGGCCCACCATCCCGCCGCGGACCGCCCGCCGGCTCTCCCCTCGACCGCACCGATCCCGGCCACCGGACCCCTCCCGGCCACCGCGACGCTCAGCATCGCGACGCTCAGCATCGCGACGCTCGGCACCGCGACGCTCGGCACCGCGACGCTCGGCACCGCGACGCTCGGCACCGCGACGCTCGGCACCGCGACGCTCGGCACCGCGACGCTCGGCACCGCGACGCTCGGCACCGCGACGCTCGGCACCGCGACGCTCGGCACCGCGGCAAGCGCGGCCGGCGCCGCGGACGACACGACGGACGGACCCGCCGACATCGTGATCGGCCTGCGGACCCGCTCCACCGGCGACGACGACCTCGATGGCCGCGCGGACGTCGTCGTCGACCTGCATGATCTCAGCTGGCCGGTGATCCGGCGGGTTGCGGACCGGCTCGGCGTCGCCGACACCTGGCACGTCAGCGAGAGCCGGGCCTTCTTCGCGATTCGCGCCACCACGTGGGACTCGAGGTTCGGCGACGACGCGGCCGCCTACGCCGCCGCGGTCGCCGACCTGGCGCCGGGGGCCGGCGCGGTCGTCGTCGACGTCGGCTGTGGCACCGGACGGGCCCTTCCCCCGCTACGGGCAGCGGTCGGGACGCGCGGCGTGGTGCTCGGTCTCGACGTCACCCCGCAGATGCTCGAGGTCGCGAGAGACCAGGGCCGGGCGCGGCCCGGCGAGCTGCTGCTCGGCGACGCCCGCCGACTCCCCCTGGCGTCCGGCCGGGTCGACGCGGTGTTCGCGGCCGGGCTCGTCCATCACCTTCCGGACATCCGGGCCGGGCTGGCCGAGCTGGCCCGGGTCTGCCGGCCCGGCGGCCGCCTGGCGATCTTCCACCCCTCGGGGCGCGCCGCGCTGGCCGCCCGGCACGGCCGCACCCTCCGCCCCGACGAGCCGCTCGCCCCCGGCCAGCTGGGCCCGCTGCTCGCCGCCGCGGGCTGGCGCCTGGACCACCACGACGACGCCTCGCACCGCTTTCTCGCACTCGCCTCCCGCACGAGCGACTGACCGGCCGACCGGCTGGGCCTCCGCACCACTGCCACTGCCGCGCGCCCGAACGCGAACGCGCCGGGAAACGGCCCGGCAGTCGGGAGAACGACGCCGCTACCAGCCAAAACACGTCACCCGCCCGACACATCCCGACAAATATTGATGCCACAGTCGGACAGGCCGCAGCCACCGTCGGTCGGACCACCGCCCACGAACGTGAGACCGCGGCACTTCACCCCGCACGCACCATCGGCCGTCAGGCCAGGCAACAAGGAGGAGTGATGTCCGGGTTCCTTTACCGGGTGGGACGATCGGCCGCGGGCCGGCCCTGGCGCGTGATCGGCGCATGGGTCGTCGCGCTCGTCGTGGCGACGGTGCTCGCCGCCCAGCTGGGAGGCGAGCCGCACGACGACTACGACGCGCCGGGCACCGCCTCCCAACGCGGCACCGACCTGCTGCGCGCCGAGTTCCCGGCGCTCGCGGAGGCCCAGGCCCGGGTGGTGCTGCACACCCGGGACGGCAGCCCGGTCGCGACCGGCCTCACGGACACCGTCGCGCGGCGGCTGGCCGACGTCCCGGCGGTCGTGGTCGTCAGCCCGCCACAGCTCTCCGCCGACGGCGACACCGCGATGTTCACCCTGAACTACGACCGCCCGGTCACCGATCTCGGCGGCAGCGAAGCCGTCGACCATCTCGTCGACGCGGTCGCACCCGCGGCCCAGGCCGGGCTGACCACCGAGTTCGGCGGCGAGGTCGCCGAGAACGTGCAGGAGGTCAGCGGCACCGCCGAGGCGGTTGGCATCGCGTTCGCGCTGGTCATCCTGCTGCTCGCGTTCGGATCGATCATCGCGGCCGGAGTGCCGCTGGCGGTGGCGCTGATCGGTCTCGGCATCGGCAGCGCCGGCATAACGCTCATCGCGGCCGGCATCGACGTCAGCACCATCGCACCGACCCTCGCCTCGATGGTCGGTATCGGTGTCGGCATCGACTACGCGCTGCTGCTGGTCACCCGGCACGTCGAGGGGCTGCGCAACGGCCTGAGCGTGCCGGAGGCCGCGGGCCGCGCCAACGGCACCGCCGGTGTCTCCGTGCTCTTCGCCGGGGTGACGGTCGTGCTCTCGCTGATGGGCCTGCGCCTCGTCGGGCTCAACACGTACGTCACGACCGGCTTCACCACCGCGGCGGTGGTGGTGACGGTCGTCGTCACCGCTCTCACCCTCGTCCCGGCGCTGTGCGGCCTCGCGGGGACCCGGCTGCTCGGCCGTCGCGCCCGCGCCGCCCTCAATGCCTCGGCGCAGGCCGACGCACCTGTGGCCACGGCCCAGGACACAGCCGACCGCTCAGCTCCGCCGAAGCCGGGGCCGAGGTCGCAGCCGGAGCCGCAGTCCCAGTCGCACTCTCACTCGCACTCGCACTCGCACTCGCACTCGCAGCAACGACGCACGCTGACCGCGGCCTGGGCCGAGCGGGTCGGGCGACGTCCGCTGCCTTGGGCGATCGGTGCCCTGCTGCTTCTGCTGCTGCTCGCCGCGCCCATCCTCGGCATGCGCACCTGGCCGCAGGATGCCGGCAGCCAGCCGGACTCCACCTACCAGCGCCGCGCCTACGACCTGATCGCCGCCGAGTACGGCCCCGGCGCGAACGGCCCGCTGATCGTCGCGGCCGACCTGCGCAGGATCCCCGCCGCCGACCTCGACGGCCTGGTTGACCGCCTCGCCGCCACCCCGGATGTCGCCGCGGTCGCCGAACCGGTGGTCGCGCCGAGCGGCGACGCGGCGGTGATCATCGTGACGCCGACGGTCGGGCCGAGCGACGAACGCGCCGCGCAGCTCGTACGAACGCTGCGCGCCGAGGTGCTGCCGGCAGGCGTCGAGATCACCGGCCTGACCGCCGTCTACACCGACCTGTCGCGCTGGATGTCCGACCGGCTGTGGTGGGTGGTCGGATTCGTCGTGGGTGTCTCCTTGTTGCTCCTGACGCTCGTGTTCCGCTCACCGGTCGTCGCGCTGAAGGCGGCGGTGATGAACCTGCTCTCGATCGCGGCCGCGTACGGCGTCGTGACCGTGGTCTTCCAGTGGGGCTGGGGGACGGATCTGCTCGGTCTGCCGCACAGCGTGCCGATGTCGAGCTGGCTGCCGGTGTTGATGTTCACGGTGCTGTTCGGGCTGAGCATGGACTACGAGGTGTTCCTGCTCTCCCGGATCCGCGAGGACTACCTGGCGACCGGCGACCCGCACGGCAGCGTCGTGCGGGGGCTCGCCTCCACCGGCCGAGTGATCAGCTCCGCCGCACTGATCATGATCGCGGTGTTCGCCGGCTTCGCGCTCGACCCGGACGTCACCGTGAAGATGATCGGCTTCGGGATGGCGGTCGCCGTGCTCGTCGACGCGACCGTCATCCGCATGATCATGGTGCCGGCCACCATGGCGCTGCTCGGCCGGCTGAACTGGTGGCTGCCCGGCTGGCTCGACCGCGTACTGCCGCACCTGGACGTCCACGGCAGTGGCCCCGCGGCGCCGTCAACGCCCCGCCCCGACAGCGAGCCCGCGGCCGACAGCCTGGGCCTGCCCGCCGTCGGCCACACGCATCTCCCCCTGCCCCGGCAGCAGGATCCACTGGCGCCCCTCGACGAGACCGACCAGCAGCAACCCGACCCGATCGGCCGGTGATCCGGGGCGCGCGCCCACGCTGTTCGGTGTTCGGTCAACACCGAACACCGAACAGCGCACAAGGTGGAGCGCCGTCCGTATCTGCCAGCGGACCGCACCTGTCAGGTCCCACGATCAGGCAGGTGGACGGCGCTCCGCTCCCGGGCACGGTCGTACAGCGCCGCGACCAGGCGTGCGGCACCATAGAAGATCACCGCGACCGACAGCCAGCCCACCACCTCGACGGTCGGGTCGCCCCAGCCCTCGACCTTCGCCTCGGCAGGGCGACCGCCGCCTGCCGACCATGATCGACTCCATTTTGCGCACCGATCCCGCCGAGAAGGTGGGCGGCGACGTCCCGTCGGTGTCGCCTACTTCGGTTCGGCCCAGGAGGAGGGGGGTGGGCCCGCCGGCCCGCCCGGGTCCGACGGCTGGGGAGCGGCGGGCGCCGCCGGAGCCGCCACCGGCCCGACACCGACCGCCGATCCGAATCCGGCCAACGGCCCGGGAGCTGGCGCCGGCCCGGGAGCTGGCGCTGGTCCGAAACCGGTCGCCGGCCCGGCGCTGACCGCTGGTTCCGGGATGCGCGCGGCCGGCCCGCCCGGCGGAACTTCCGCTGCCGGGCCCGGCGGGAGTTCGGAGGACCCGCGTGGTGGTGGCAGCAGTGGCCGCGGATCGATCCTCGCACGCAGCGCGCTCGCCCGGCCGTTGCTGTTCCGCAGCCCCTGGCGAATCTCCGCGACGAGCCGCCAGGCACGCGTGGCGTCGGGCTCGAACGCGCCCTCGCCGGCGAACCGGGCCATCTCGGCCAGCGCCGCGAGCTCGCGCAGTGGCTGTTCGGCCGCCGCGGTGGTCGGCCGCTGCCCGGCCAGGCGGAGCACCTCGCGGTAGGTCAGCGCCCGCGAGCGGGAAACGCCCTGTTCGGCGAGCCTGTCCCTGGCCTCGTGCCAGGCGCCGCGCGCCCGGTCGCCGGGGGTGCCGCGGCTGCGTGCCGCACGGCGGCGCGCCTTCTCGCCGATGATCAGCGACAGGGTGGCCAGGACCAGCCCCAGCAGGGAGACCACGGCGATGAGCAGAGTCCACGCGAGGACACGACCAGTTCCGCCTCCCGCGCCGCCGCCGGCGTCGGACGGCGGATCCACACCCGGTGGCTCGAGCGGCTTCAACGACGTCGGGGCCTCGATGCTCCTCCCGCCCAGTGGCATCGGCTCCACGGTCGGCGCCCGGTGGCGCAGGTCGCTGATGTCGGTCGGCTCGAAGGAGACCCAGCCGATGCCCGCGAGCAGGACCTCCGGCCAGGCGTGTGCCTGCCAGTTCGTGACGGTGAACGCACCGTCGGTGGTCACCCGGTTACGGTCCAGCAGGTAGCCGACGGCGACCCGGGTCGGGAAGCCCAGTGCGCGGGCCAGCGCGGCGAACGCGGTGGCGTGCTGCTCGGCATACCCGTGCGAGTCGGCCTCCTGCTGCGGATTGAGGAAGTCGTTCAGAACGCCGTAGGAGTGCCCCGGGGAGGCGGACAGGTCATACGGATAGTCGGGCCCGGCGAGCGCCTTCTGGAGGGCGTCGAGCTGCTGGTAGGGCGTGCGGGCATCGCCGATCAGCCGTTTGGCGGTCACCTCCAGCCAGCTCGGCCTGCCTGGCAGGGTCGTGTAGGGCTCGGCCGCGGGGCCGGTGGCGGGGACGGCCTCGGCCAGCGCCCGCTGGCTGGGGCGCGGTACCTGCATGACCAGCTCGACACGGTCACCTCGTGCGGGCGTGGCGAGTGCGGCGAGTGATCCGGAGGACGGCTGGAAGACGAGATCGGGCGCGTCTACGCTCCCGCCGGCCTGCGCGGCTCCGGCGGCCTCGGCGGCCGGGTGGTAGGTGACGGACGTGGGCTGGCCGAACGTCGGAAGCAGGTCACTGCCGGCCGCGCGGAACGTGACCTCGGCACGCACGGTGACCGAGGTGGACGGTCGCACCGACGACCCGTCGGAGGTCGGAAGCTTCTCGTCGACCCGGACGAACTGGCCATCGTCGCGCCAGCTGGCGCCGTCGAAGTCACCGAGCGCGGCGATCCGCACCCGGGTGTCGACGGCCGCCGGCCTGCCGGTCTTCGGGTCGTCGGCCGGTCGCACGGTGAAGACCTCATGCTCCGCGTCGACCAGCTGGGCACGCACCTGGACGAGCGGGTTGAGTGCTGTGACGTTCTCGACCGGCGGGCGAACGTGCTCACGCGGGTCGAACCGGGCCGCGACAGGCAGCTGGCGGCCGATCGCCGTCGCCAGCAGGGTGACGACCACGACGACGACCACTGTCACCACAAGTGATCCGGTCAGCGCACGTCGCGCTCGGCCCGGAGATCCGTCCGGACCACCGGGCCCGCCAAGCCCGTCGGGACCACCCGCCGGGCCGGTCGCCGGGCCGGTCGCCGGGCCGGTCGCCGGGCCGGGAGCCGCCAGCGGCCGCGCTGCTCGCAGCGCCGCCACGGCCATCGCCAGCAGGATGAAGACGCCGGTGAGCAGCACCGGCGACGGCCGCCAGCCGCCGAGGGCGAGGGTGGCCGCGGTGACGCCGTCGCCGGCGTCGCCGACCAGCAGCAGCACACCGATCAGTCCGACGAGCGGCGGCAGCAGCGGGAGCAGGGTGTTCTCGGTGCGCACGACCAGGACGACCGCGAGGTGGGCTGCCACCCAGAGCAGCGCGCCCAGCGGTATCAGCAGCACCGCGCGTGGCTCGGCCGGAACGGCGGCGGCCAGGACCCTCGGCCAGCCGACCCGCAGGCCGCTCACCAGCAGGTCCACGTTCCCTGCGGTCAGGACGAGTCCGTAGAGCATGCCGCTGACGAGACCGAGCAGCCAGACCAGTTCGAGCCTCGCCACCAGTTGGGCAGTGAGCCAGGCGACCAGCGCGGCGGCCACGACGGCACCGGCGAGCGGTGCCAGGTAGCGCATCCCGGCGAACAGCCGGCCGGCGACCAGCGCGGCCGGCAGGCAGGCGAGCGCGACGAGCACGGCCTGGGCGATCCGGTCACGGCCCCGCTGGTGCGGCCGCAGTGACCGCGGCCACCGGAACGGGTGACGCCGCTGGGATGGCTGCGACGGCTGGGAAGCTCGGGGCGGCTGGGACTGGGACCACGGGGAAGGATGGGCGGGACGGAGCTTGTCCGTCGGGCTGGTCACCGGGCCGCCCCCGCCCCGGATGTCCACTCGGCCGCGAAGGCCTCGCTGGTACGCGCGTGGACGACCAGCGCACCCGACACCGTCGGCCGCCCCTGCGGCTCCCCGACCAGCACCAGGCTGACCATCGCGAACCGGGGTCTGACCTTCGTCACGGCGGCCAGCTGCCCGGCCGCGGGCTGACCGGTGACCGCCCCGAGGGCCACCCCGGGCTCACCGGGAACCATCGCGGCGAGCGCGGCCAGTCCCGGGTCGCCCTCGCGGGGCGAGACGGCCGCGAGCAGGTCCAGTGCCGCGTCGAGGGACTCGCGGCCGTGACCAGCCGCCACCTGCTCGCCACCGGTGGTGCGCAGCACGACCGGGAAGCCATGGGTATGCCCCGAGACCACCAGCGACGCCACAATGCGCACCGCGTCCTCGAACGCGTCACCCGCGTAGGACGCCGCGCTGGTGTCCAGCACCACCAGCATCGTGGGGTCGTTGGGGATCACGTTGTGCCGCACCATCTTCTTTCGCAGCTTCGCCGTCGACGGCCAGTGGATCAGGCGCGGATCGTCCCCACGGACGTACTCCCGCAGCGAATGGAAGGCGACGCCGCCGCGCGGGGCGGCGTCCGAGGTCGGGCCTTCCAGGTCGGGCGAGCCACCGGTCGGCAACGGCGGGATGGCGTGCACCCGCGGGCGTACCCGCAGGACGGAGCGCTGCGGCAACGCCCGGCCCACATGGACCAGCCGCAGCGGGTCGCTGTGCGCGATGACCAGCGGGCCGATCTCGAACACGCCGCGCCGCGGGGTGGGGATCGGGTAGGTGCGCCGCGCCGACCCGCCGGCGGCGAGCGCGGGCAACGCGACGCCCACCGATCTGCCGGCCACCCGCTCCTGTGCCTGGGCGGGTGGGCAGCGCCGGCTGGCGATGTTGGTGATGGTCAGCTGGGCGAAGGCGGGCTCGCCCTCGACGACCCGTGCCGGATGGATCTCCCGGGAGATCGTCACGTTCGGCGTGACGAGCAGCCAGGCGCCGGCGACCAGCAGGGAAAGGGTCGCGGCGGCAGCCACGACGACCAGCTCGGGGTATCCCAACGCGACCCCGGCGATACCCAGGAACGCCGCCACGAAGGCGACCGCGACCCCGGTCCCAGTAATCATCTCCCCGGCCGCCGTCAGTCCGGCACCCGGGCCGACGCGACGATCGCGCGCAGGAGCCGTTCGGGGGTGGTGCCGGCCAGCTCCGCCTCCGGGCGAAGCAGCACGCGGTGGGCCAGCACGGGCAGGACGAGGTCCTTCACGTGGTCGGGGGTGACGAACCAGGAGCCGCGGGCGGCGGCGTGCGCCTGCGCGGCGACGGCCAGCGTGAGCGCGCCACGCGGGCTCACGCCGAGGCGCACATCCGGATGCGTCCGAGTGGCCACGACGATGTCGAGGATGTAGTGGACGACCGGCTGCGCCAGGTAGACCCGGTGCACCAGATCGGTCATCTGGTGGATCTCCGCGGCCGGGACAACGGGGGCCAGGTCCACGACGGAATGGCCGGCGGCCCGGTTCAGGATCATCTCGGCCTCGGGGCCGTAGTCCGGGTACCCCATCGTCAGACGCGCCATGAACCGGTCGATCTGGGCTTCGGGCAGGTCGTACGTACCGCCGTGCTCGACCGGGTTCTGCGTCGCGATCACCAGGAACGGCCGTGGCACCGGATGGGTCGCGCCGTCCACGGTGACCTGCCGCTCCTCCATCACCTCCAGCAGCGCCGACTGGGTCTTCGGGGACGCCCTGTTGATCTCGTCCGCGAGGACGACGTTCCCGAACACGGCTCCCCGGCGGAACTCGAACCCGCTGGTCTGCTCGTTCCAGATCGACACCCCGGTGATGTCGGTGGGCAGCAGGTCCGGGGTGCACTGGATACGGCGGCTGGTGCCGCCGTCGAGGGAGCCGGCCAGGGCCTTCGCCAGCGAGGTCTTGCCCACGCCGGGGACGTCCTCGATGAGCAGGTGCCCCTCGGCGGCCAGGCAGGTCACGGCCAGCCGGATCACGTCCGTCTTGCCGCGGATGACCCGCTCGACGTTCTCGACGATCCTGTTGCAGCGATCGGCGAACCAGGCCACCTCCGATGGCGTCACAGCCGCACGCTGCCTGATCGGATCCGGCATTTCTCCTGCCTCTGTTCGGGGTCGTCTACGTGTCGGGGTCGGCTGTTCGTCGGGATGGACCGGCCCTCGAGCCGGTGGGCGAAGGCGCGCGTCAGCGGTACACGACCACCGCCAACAGGACCAGCGCCGCGATCAGGGTGACCAGGCCGAACACGACAAGTGCGCCCCGCACGCCAGCCCGCGGATCCGCCCCGTCCCGCAGGCTGGCCACCAGCGGGCCAGCGGTGACAGACGGATCAGCGGTAGCGGACGGGCCTGTGGGCACAGCACCAGCCGGCTCGGGTTCGACGCCCGGTCCACCCGTGGGTGACCGCTCGGCCAGCACCCAGGTGGACGGTTCGGCAGGTGGGCCGCTGGTAGCAGCAGGCTCGGCCGCCGGCCCCCAGGTGGGCGTCTCGACGAACGGCCTGTCCGTTGCCGCCTCGGCGGCCGGTCCCGTCGTCCGGGGCTGACCGGCTGGCTGGCTGTCGGACGACCTCTGGCCAGGGCGCCCCATGCGTGAATCCGGCGCGATCGGCGGACTCGCGTGGTGAGGCACAGGAGTGTCCGCGGCGGGGGCGGTGTAGCCAAGCGCCGCGGCCTGGATGTCGGTCTCAAGAAAGGCCTGAAAACCGGCCCGGGTCAGCCAGTCCTTCCCCCAGGATTCCGCCGCCGCGGTAGCGAGCTCGAACGCGAACTCCCGGGCGTTCTGGTGACGCTCGGACGGGGCGTAGGCCAACGCCGTCCAGATCACCCGGTTGACCTTCTCTGGGACCCGGCCGGCATGGTTCGCACTGGCTGGTTCCGGGCCCATCCCGGAAACCGTCATTCGGCCGTTGAACAGCTCGAAGGCGACGAGACCCAGCGCATAGACGTCCGCACTCGGATACAGCGGGTCGGTTCGGAACTGCTCAGGAGCCATGTATCGCGGCGTGCCAGCCGGATGCAGGGTGTGCACCCCGGAGTCCTCGAGGTCACGCGCGATTCCGAAGTCGGTCAGTTTCGGTCGGCCGTCCTCGGTGAACAGAATGTTCGCCGGTTTGACGTCCCGGTGCAGGACCCTGCGGTCGTGGGCCGCGGCGAGTGCCGTGGCCACCGCCAGCACGACCGCGCACGACCACTCGGGCGACCGGATGCCCTGGATGAGGCGATCGCCCAGCGTGCCACCGGGCAGCAACTCCATCACGATGAGGATCACGGTCAGACCCGGTGCGGCCACCCCGGGCGGCCGTGGGGCACGGAGCGTTCCAGGCGCCTCGAATCCCGGCCGTGGTTCAAAGGAGAGGTTGACGGGGATCGCGCGATGGATGCCGACGATGTGAGGGTGGTTGACGCTGGCCAGCAGTCTCGCCTCACGCAGCGCCTCGGCCTGGGCGTCCTGACCGCCGCTGAACGCACTGGGATCCACCACCTTGACGGCGACCTGGCGGCCCAGCTCGTCGGCGCATTCGAAGACGACACCGAAGGCTCCCCGGCCCAGCAGCCCGTCGACCCGGAATCCCGGTAACGCCAGACCCAGCCAGGCACGTAACCATGCCGGCTCGGAGATCATGCCCCGGTCTCGCTGGTGGACGTCCTACATGAGCACGGCCCGTGAAACGGACGGAACGAAGCTGCGACCCTCACCCGCACAGCGACGGGAATCCACCCCGCGACGGGCGGACGCACACGGGAAACCGCTGCGCCGGCCCACCGCCCGGCTGCCCGCATGCGGCGCCCCCATGTTCCCAGTTGTCAGCCCGGATACACGCGAAGCGCCGGCCCACGCACCGCATCCCGCACAGGACGGCATCCCGACAAATAGCTGTATACGGAACACAACCTGCGCGATCAGCATAGTGGTGTGCCGGTCCCCTGCGCCCCGGCCCCCGTGGCCCGGGATGTCAGGACCGCCTCGACCTCGACCGGGGTACCGGCCGGCGTATGCACGAGCGCGTTGCGGACAAGGTTGCCGACCGACTGGCGCAGCCGCGGCTCATCACCGGTGATCTCCAGCAGCGGCGCCACCTCGCCGGTGATCGTGCGGGTGGGTGCAGCAGCCGGTACTTGAGCTGGGGCCGGCCGTGCGCCGGGCCGGCCGTG
>NZ_ADGX01000150.1 GCF_000177675.1 Parafrankia sp. EUN1f | reverse complement strand
GTTCCGGTGAAGGACCATCCCGGGCATGATGCCGGGCTTCGCCTTGCCCGTCATCGTGTCACCGCTGACGGTGGCCGTCGATTTGAGGGTGAGTTTCATCGGGGAGGTGACCGCGACCGACCAGGAGATTTTGTCGCCGTCGACGCGACCGTCGGTGATCTCGAGTGTGGTGCCGTCCTGAACCATCGAGCCTGTGAATCCGGAGGCGGTGGTGGTGATCGTGAGCTCACCCTTCTGCTCGCCGATCGGTGATGAAAGGACGATTTCCCAACGTCCGTCGATGCTCATGCGCGCCCGCTCCTTCGCCGTTGGAACAGCTGACAGCGCTTTATATCGCTGTCGCCTGGGCACGCGCCCAAATCGGCACCTGAATAGCCGGGAATCGGGTGGCCGACCGGCCGGGTGGTACCCGGATAATCCGTCCGCGGCTCCGCGGCTCCGCGGCTCCGCGGCTCCGCGGCTCCGCGGCTCCGCGGCTCCGCGGCTCCGCGGCTCCGCGGCGACGTGCTCGGGACGTCGCCGCGGAGCCCACTGCTGTCAGTCCGTGTCGAGCTGGGGCTCCGCGGCGCGTCTGTTCGCCGCGCCGTCGAGAAGGTCGGCCACCGTCCGCCGCGGGGCGTCGGAGGTGGCGGGAGCGTTCCCGGCCCCGAACCGGCGCAGCAGCTCGCCGCGCACCGCCGCCGGGTTGCCGGTGACGACGCGCTGCAGCAACTGGTCCTTCTCCGCGGCGGGTAGCCCCGTCACCCACGCCTCGAGTCGCTCGGAGCCCGCGCCACCCGTCGCCCTGTCGGGAGCAGGGCTCGACTCGGCGGCGACCACGAGCAGGTCGTCGTCGAGTCGCAGGAAGGTCGCCAGCTCGCGTTGCGGGGCGGTGAGGCTGCCCAGACCGGCGGGTACGGGTGGCTCGAGCTCGTCCTCCGCATCGTCGTCGAAGGCCTCCTCGTCGCGCTCCCAGGATCCGTACGCCGCCAGCCAGGCCAGGTACAGCGCCCGGTGGTCGCCGGCGGCGAGCTCGTCGCGAAGGCCTGCGAACGGTGCCAGCGACCATTCCGCCGCGGACTCCTCACCGTCGGCTTCATCTTCGCTCGACAGCTCGAGAATCAGGTGTTCGTCCGTGGTCCAGGCGCCGACCTGGCCGTCAACGAAGTAGGGCTCCACCGCGTCGAAGGGAAGCAGCTTGGCCGGCAGCCTGAGCAGCAGCCGCCGTGAACCCCAGTCCGCGTAGTACAGATGGGCGTCGTAGTAAGCCTCGACCAGCTCGTCAGGCTGGCCGCCGAAGTCGCCCCCGTCGTACTCGTTGACGAAGCTGGTGGCGGTAATCTGTGCTCGGCTCGACAGCACGCGCATCTCTGCCTGCGCGTCGGCGTCGAGCGGCTCGTCGACGGCGAGGAACTCGTAGTACTGATACTCGCTCAACGCGCACCTCGCTGGCCGGTGGTTGGTGGTCGGTGGTGTGGTGGACGTGATGTGAACGGGGCTACCGTTCCCTCCGCCCGCCTATGGGACGTCTACCACGTCCACGGCCGCGGCTCGGCAGCGGGAGTCGGCTGGGGTTGTCAGCGCACGACCGTGATCAGCCTGGCGCGGGGCGGCGATATCCTTGTAGGCCATGGACTCTTCCGCTGCGGAGCGTCACTGGGTCGGTTGGCACCGTCGCTACGACCTGCCGGGCTCGTCGTTGAGCCGGCGGCTGGCCCTGGTCCAACGGCGGCTGCGGGAGGCACTGGACGAACAGCCCGCCGGAGAGATCCGAGTGCTGAGCATGTGTGCCGGGCAGGGGCGCGACATCCTCGGCGTGCTGCCGGATCACGCCCGCCGCGGGGATGTGCGGGCCAGGCCTGTCGAGCTCGACCCCGACCTCGCCGCCGACGCCGAGCGTGCGGCCCGCGCCGCCGGGCTGGACGGAGTCGAGGTCGTCCGGGTGCCGATCGCCCGGGCGCCTTGTGTTGATTCACCTGAGTTGTTGACATTCGGGGCATGAATCCCGTGATCGACATCGTGCTTGAGGCCGGTCTGCGCTACACGGAGACGATCGAGCCGGGTGTGGCCGGCCGGCCGGTGCGTTTCTGCCGGCTCCTGGCCGACGGTGAAACGCCTGTCGGTGAGCTGGAGGTGCATTCGTTCCGGTGGCGGTTCGGTGCTGTGGCCGTCGATGCCGAGGGCATCGGAGGGGTGGAGGTCCAACCGCCCTTCCGGCGGCGTGGGCACATGGGCCGGCTTCTCCGCCAGGCGTTGGCAGGCATGTCACAGCGAGTGGACGTCGCCGTGGTTTCGGACGGCATCCGGGGCGTGTACGAGAAGTTCGGCTTCACCACCTGCGTGGCCGAGGGATTTCTGGAGATCCGGGTTCGTGATGTGGAACGCGCCGCGGATGCGGCTGCGGATGCAGCCGCGGCTGTGGCCGACGGCGCCGCAGGGCCTGGCAGTGCGCGTGTTCGGCCTGGTTCGGCGGACGATCTGCCGGCGATGGTGGATCTCTACAACGCCGCGCACGCCCGCCGCCCGTGGACCCATGAACGTCGCGCGGACTGGAACCGGCTGGTACCGCGGACGACCTGGCGGCCGGGATCGGAGATCCGCGTGGCCGAGGTCGCGGGGGAGCCCGTGGGATACGCGATCCTCGCGGGTCGGTCGTTCGGCGACGGCTACTTCGGGCTGACTGTCGAGGAGATGGCGGCCCGCGATGCGGAGGCCGCCCGGTGCCTGCTCGCCGACGTCGCCCGGTCCGCCTGGGAGCTGCGGGTCAGCGACTTTCGGGTGCGGGAGCCGTCGGACGGGGTCGTCGGGCGGCTCGCGCGACACCTCGGCTGTGCGTACCACCAGGAGTTCCCGTCGTCCGGCGGCATGATGGCGGCGATCCTGAACCGAGCCGATCTCCTGGCCGCGCTCGAACCGGAACTTCGGCGGCGAGACGGCGGGGCGGCCACCGGTGCCGCGATGGACGACCTGGTGGGCGGCGAACTCATCCCCGACGACCGGCTGCTGGTGCGCCTGCTCCTCGGATACTCCTGCGCGACGGAGACGACCATCGCGCAACGCCATCGGGCAACCTGCGCGGCGTGGTTTCCCGGCGGTGCCACACCAGAACTGCCGATGCCCTACGCGCACGTTCTGGACCGGTACTGACCACAGGCGTGCCCTACGAGGCCAGCCGCTCGCGTGCGTCGCGGCCCGATCCGGCCGGGGTGGACGTGGCGGCCGGCTGGTTGATCTCGGCCCACACCTCGTCGAGGGAGAGGCCCAGGACGTCGGCGATCGCCGCGATGGTCGGGAAGGAGGGGGTGGCTACCCGGCCGGACTCGATCTTTCGGAGGGTTTCCGGTGAGACGCCCGCCGCCAGGGCGATGGTGAGCATCGAGCGCTCACCGCGGGCTCGCCGGAGGAGGGCGCCGAGGCGCTGACCGCGCTCGACGTCGGCGGCAGTGAGCGGCAGCCTGACCACGGTGCCGATTGTAGTACCGGTATAGTATGGCCGGGATAATTATTGGGGATGTCTGGGGAGGGTACCACGCGTGATCGAGATCCTGGACCCCGCCAGACTGGCCCGGGCGAAGGAGGCGGGCGCCCTGGTCGCTGAGATTCTGCAGACGCTGAAGAGCCGGAGCACGGTCGGCACGAGCCTCCTGGACATCGACCGGTGGACCAAGACCATGATCGTCGATGCTGGGGCGGAGTCCTGCTACGTCGACTACGCGCCGTCTTTCGGGCGTGGGCCGTTCGGCCACTACATCTGCACGGGCGTCAACGACGCCGTGCTCCACGGGCTGCCCCACGACTACCGGCTCGCCGACGGCGACCTGCTCTCGCTCGACCTCGCCGTCTCGAAGAACGGCGTCGCCGCGGACTCCGCCATCAGCTTCATCGTGGGTGACTCAAAGCCCCCGGAAAGCGTCGCGCTGATCGACGCGACCGAACGCGCGCTGTACGCGGGGATCGCCGCCGCCGGCCCCGGGGAGCGCATCGGTGACATCGCCCATGCCATCGGCTCCGTCCTCAGCGCGGCCGGCTACCTGATCAACACCGATTTCGGCGGCCATGGCATCGGCTCGACGATGCACCAGGACCCGCACGTCCCGAACACCGGGCGGCCCGGCCGTGGCTACAAGCTGCGCCCCGGCCTGATGCTGGCCCTGGAGCCCTGGGTCATGGCGGATACCGCCGAGCTCGTCGTCGATGCCGACGGCTGGACGCTGCGCAGCGCGACCGGCTGCCGGACGGCACACAGCGAGCACACCATCGCCATCACCGACGATGGAGCCGACATCCTCACCCTGCCGGCACTGGCGCGGCCCTGAGCCCTGAGCCCTGTGGCGCCTGTGGCGCCTGCGGCCGGCAATCGGGCGGCGGCCTGCGGCTCGCAGCCCGAAGATCTGAGCATTTTCGCCGTCCCAGAGTCCGTCGCAGAGTCCCGATCCCTGAGCTTGCGGTGCTTCCGCGCAAGAAGTGAGGATTCTGGCTGCTGCAGCAACCGAAATCCTCACTTCTTGTGGATTACCAAGTGGCTCCGTGCCCCCATTTATCCTATTGGCGCGAATTGCTGGTGCTGTGGGTCGGCGCGGGATCCCCGGTGGGTCGCCGTGCGCGACCAAAATCCTCAAATAATGGCTCGGCAGTAATGGAAAGTAGAAGGTCGGGATCTGGTGACAGGCCCTCCAGTGACCGAACCCCCAGGTTCTTCCCGGCGGCGTGGCGACGGCGTCGTGCCGACGGCACCACCGCGCGGACCGGCCCCGAAGGGCGGCCCGTGCGGTGGCTCAAGGGATGCCGATGCCTAGACGGATGTTCCCTTGCCGGCCTCCGCCGGCTCTCCCGCCTGCTCCTTCGTCTCCGCGTCGTCCGCGTCCGCGTCGTCCGCGTCCGCGTCGTCCGCGTCCGTGGCGTCGGCGTCCGCGTCGTCCGCGTCGTCCGCGTCCGTGGCGTCGGCGTCCGCGTCGTCCGCGTCGTCGGCGTCCGTGGCGTCGGCGTCCGTGGCGTCGGCGTCTGCCTCGTCCGCGTCTGCCTCGTCGACGTCCGTCCCGGCTGTTGCCGTGGCGGTGTCGTCCGTCCTGCTGTCGGGAGCCCCGGCGGGAGCCGTGGGAGCCGGCACGGCCGGCGGACCGGCCGGCGAGGCGGCAGCGCGGTGGATCCAGCCGCGCTCGTCCGCCCACAGCAGCAGGGGCGGCAGCACGATCAGGGCGGAGAGCAGCGCGACGCCGACGTTCAGGGCCACCACGAGTCCGAAGCCACGCAGCAGCGGCAGCTCGCTGAACGCCAGCACCACGATTCCGATGACCGCGGCCAGTGCCGAGACCATGAAGGCGCGGCCGGTTCTGGTCGCGGCCTCGTCGATCGCGGCCTGTGGGCTGCGACCACGTTCACGTTCCTCGATGTGCCGGATGACGATCAGCGTCGTGAACTCCGTACACAGTGCGATCACCAGTGGTCCGCCGACGGCGGTCAGCGGGCTGAGCTCGAAGCCGGCGGCCCAGGAGATGATCCCGGTGAGGCCGACCGCGATCAGCACCGGAACCATCGAGACCAGTGCCCGGACGAGGTTCAGGTGGCGGATCAGCAGGACGATGAACACCGCGATGAGTGCGTAGTAGGTGAGCTCGACGCGGTTCTTCTCGAAGTTCTCCAGCAGACCGGTGCCGACGACGGCCAGGCCCGATGGGGTGGCCCGCACGCCCTCGGGCGGCGACACGGTGTCGCGGATGTCGTTGACGACGACGGCCCGCTGCTCCAGCGACCCCGGGCCGGTCCGGAAGATCAGGTTGAGGGATTTTCCGTCCAGGTTGACGGTGCTCTTCTTGATCGCTTCCGGCGCCACCTTGTAGGCGCGCTCGATGTCGGCGCCGGTCGGCGCCACCAGCGTGGTGTCGGGGATCTCCATGAGGAAGCTGACCGTCGTCACCAGGCTGGACGCGGTGACCAGCTCCCCGGGGTGCTCCTCGAGCTGCTGGTAGGCGAAGTCGTGGACGAACTTCACCGTCTTGTCGTCGAAGACGTCGCCGGACTGGATGTAGATGCCCAGCTCGCTGCTGGAGCCGGTGCGCGCCTTCAGCGTCTGGATGTCCTTCACGACCTGGGAGTCCTGGTTGACCCACTTCTCCGGGTCGGTCTGGACCTTCAGATTGCCGTCGGCGAACACCCCGCCGACGAAGACCGCGACCGCGGCGACCACGAGGGGGATGGCGGCGAGCCGGGGGAGGGAGCCGAGGACGAGCACGGTCCGCCCGAGGGGCCCGTGGGAGTAGTCCTTCGGCGGGGTGGGCTTGCGGCGCTCCCGGAAGCCGAGTGAGGCGGCCATCAGCAGCACTGTCGCGACGACGATGACTGGCAGGCCGATCGCGAGCAGAACGCCGAAGTCGCGGATCATCGGCACCTGGCTGAACTCCAGGGCGAGGAAGGAGACGACGGCGGCGACGGCGGCGAGCACCAGGGCGGGCATCAGCCGGCCGAGAGCCTCCGCCACCGGATGCCCGGCCCGGTCGAGCTGTGCCTCCTCCTCGACCCGGCTGTGCAGCTGCACCGCGAAGTCGATGCCGACGCCGAGCAGCACCGGCAGGCCGGCGATCGTGACGATGGACAGCGGCACGTCGAGATACCCGGCGAGCCCGAAGGCCCAGACGAGCCCGACGCCCACCACCCCGAGTGGCAGCAGTCGCCAGCGCACCGCGAAGGCGACCACCAGCAGGACGGCCATCAGCAGCAGCGAGATGCCGCCGAGGGTGAGGAACCCACCGCGCAGGTAGTCGTTGATGTCGCGGAGCAGCGCGGCGGCGCCGGTGGTGACCACCTCGGCGTTGTCGAACGTGAGCTCCTTCGTGGCCGCTTCGGCCGCCGACGCGCCCTCACCCTCGTCCTCGATCGAGGCGTTGCCCTGCAGCCGCACCACCATCTGCGCGGTGCTGTCGCTCGGGAAGAACGGCCGCAGCGACTTGCGGATGGCGCCGGTGTTGTCATGCAGGAGGAAGTCGACCCACTCCGGGTCGTCGAAGACCCGCCGCTCCGGCGGGATCTCGTTGATCCGTTCCAGCGTCCGCAGCGAGTCCTTCAGCCGGCGGTCCGCGGAAGCGGGGTCGGGGTCACGGTCGCGGGCGCCGAGCAGGATCTGCCCGGCCGCGCTGTTGATCGGGTTCCCGTCGTCGCTGGTGACGAGGTTGTGGGTGAACTCCAGTGCGGTCAGCGGAGTGACCACGGCGGTGATGCGCGGGTCCTTCTCCAGCTTCGCGGACAGCGCGCGGAACTTCTCGACGTTGCCGGTGGTGAACAGATCCTTCAGCTCGGAGCCGGGCTTGACGGTGAACAGGCTGATCATGGCCTGGCCGCCGAACAGGGACTGGTAGTCGACGTTGTCCCGGGCGACCTGTGAGTCCGAGTTGAGGTAGTTCTCCTGACCGGTGGTGAACTCCAGCCGTGGTAACCCGAGCCCCAGAACGACGGTCACCACCGCCACAACCGCCGCGACGATGCTCGTCCGCCGGCTCAGTGTCTGCCCGATGCCCGACCAGAAGGGTCCGGTCGGACCGGGGACAGGGCCGGGTCCGGTGTCTGGGGGCGCGGTGGACTCGGAGGGCACTTTCGCGCTCGACATCAGCATGCTCCGCAGATGTGGTAGTGGGGCAGGGCTCGACGGGTGTGTCTGTCGTTCGTTGTACAGGGCTGTATAGCGCAGATCACATCAAGTTAGCTACTCGTCGGTAGTGTTGACTTTCGCGTTGATCTGTGTCTGCCGGCGGAAATGGCTGGTCGAGCGTGGTGGTTCGAGCGGGAGAAGTTGGCGGGAGAAGTTGGGGGACTCCCTCGATGTGTCGGCCGCGGTGTGACCCCTGGGGGTCCAGAAAAGTTACCGACAGGTAGCCTATGGGTGCTTCTACTGGCGAGTAGCTACATCTGGGTGGCGTCGCGGCGATGTGTTCGTGCGGCGTCCGTGCGGTGGGAGCACGGTGACCGCGCGGTGGCAGCGAGGGGAGGGGCCATCCATGGGGGCACTACCGGAGCAGCCGCCAGCCGCTCTCGCCCGCGCGTCGCGCCGAGTCGGCCGGGCGCCGAGCGAACCTGGCCTGACCGGCGTCCTCGCCACCGCCGAGAACCTGCTCGGACAGCTGGTGGAACACGCGGTCGACGCGATCTGGGCGCAGGTCCCGGCCTACCGCACGAGCACGGATGGGCAGCTGCGCGAGGATGTGACCGCGCATGTGCAGGCTGTGTTCCGAGCGCTGCTGGCCAGCGTGGCGGAGCAGCGGCCGACCCGGGCGGAGGATCTCGCGCCCACCCGGGCGCAGTCGCGTCGCCGGGCCAGACAGGAGATTCCGCTCGCCGACCTCCTGCAGGCATTTCTCGTCGGCCAGCTCACGCTCTGGGAGAGAATGGTGGCGGCCACCCGCGCCGACTCCGGTGCCCGCGCCGCGACGCTCGCACTCGCCGCCGATGTCATGCGCCTCACCGAGGCCGGGACCGCGGCGGCGGCCGAGTCCTACCTCGATGAGCAGCGGTTCCAGCTTGCCGACAGCGACCGCCTGCGCCGGGACGTCCTTGAGGATCTGCTGGCCGCGCGCGAGCTGCCGGACGGCCCGAAGCGGTCCCTGCTGCTCTCGGTCGGCCTGGGAACGCGGACCAGGATCGTGGCGCTTTCCGCGGTTCCCGTGGCCCCGTTGTCGGCTGACCAGCAGTTGCGGGACGCCGCTTCGACCCTGCGCAGAGCGGTGGTCCGCGGCGGCGCCGGTCTGGTCGTGGTGCGGCAGGCGGAGATCGTCGCGGTGTCGCCCGTCCCCGCCTGCGCGGCGGAGGTGGTGGAGCGCCTCGAGGCGTTGGTGGATGCCCTCGGCCGGGACGGGGTCCGCCTCGCGGTGGGTGTCAGCGCCGTGCATGACCAGCTCGCCGATTTACCCGAAGCCTATTCGGAGGCTCGCCTCGCCCGAAGAAGCCTGGGCGAGCACGGCGGGGTCGTGGTGCTGCCCCTGCTGTCGAGTTTCGACTATCTGCTGATGCGGGACGACTCCCTGGCGCGCCAGCTCGTGCGACCGGCGGTGCGGCGATTCGTCGAGGAGGACTCGGCGTGCGGCTCAAGGCTGATAAAGACGTTTCTCGCATACACCGCCAGTAATCTCAACGCGAAGACCGCGGCCGAGCTGCTGCATCTGCACGCCAATACCGCGTACTACCGGCTGGAGCGCATTGCCGAGCGCACGGGATGTGACCTGCGCTCCGTCGAGGACGTGATCGAACTGGTCGTGGCCATCCGCCTGCTCGCGCCCGGCAGTGTGGTGCGGCGGCCGGAGCGGCCCGGCGGGCGGTTTGTGGACGAGTCACAGCCGACTTCGTGACCCGGCCACTAGCTCGCCGGACAGGTAAAGGAACAGAGTGGTTGCGCGCCCCACACACGCGGTCTCACGGAGGTGCTCGTGCTCAACTTAGCCGTGTTGCTCGAGGACAGCGCACGCGCGGTTCCGGATCGGACCGCCATGGTCTTCGACGATCGCCGCTGGACGTATCACGAGGTGAACGCGATGGCGAACCTGGTGGCCAGCGCATTGGTGGATCGAGGCATCAAAGCGGGGGACCGGGTCGCGTTGAGCTGCCCCAACCTGCCGTACTTCCCGGTCGTCTACTACGGGATCCTCAAGGCGGGCGCGGTCGTTGTACCGCTGTCCATCCTGCTCACCGAGCGGGAGATCTCCTACCATCTGAGTGATTCCGGTGCGCGGGCCTTCTTCTGTTTCGAGGGGACCGACGACCTTCCCATGGGCGAGCGCGGGCTGGCCGCATTTGATTCCACACCGGGATGTGACCTTTTTGTTCTCCTCGCGGCGGACCTGGCGGCGCAGACCGGCCGGGTGCCCGGCGAGACACTCCTGCAGTTCGCCCAGACGGGCTCGCCCGACTTCGCCACCCGGCACACCGTCGAAACCGACACCGCGGTCGTGTTGTACACCAGTGGAACCACGGGGAACCCGAAGGGCGTCGAGCTCACCCACAGCAACCTGGTACACAACGCGTTGATGTGCGGCCGGCTCTTCAACGTTCAGGCGGACGATATCCAGCTGGTGGCCCTGCCGCTGTTCCACACCTTCGGGCAGACCGTTCACATGAACTGCGGATTCGCCACCGGCGCCACCCTGGTGCTGCTACCCAGGTTCACCGCGGAGAAGGCGTTGGATCTTATTGAGCGGGAGAATGTCACCGTCTTCGTCGGCGTGCCCACCATGTACTGGGCTCTGCTGAATCACGTGGCCACCACCGGGTACGACGCCTCGGCGGTCCGCGCCAACCTCCGGCTCGCGGTGGCCGGCGGCTCGTCGCTGCCCATGGAGGTCCTCACCTCGTTCGAGGAGCGCTTCGGGGTTCCGGTTCTGGAGGGCTACGGCCTGTCCGAGACCAGCCCGGTCGCCACGTTCAACCGCCTGGACCGGCCGCGCCGACCCGGTTCTATCGGCCTGCCGGTCTGGGGCGTCGAGATCCGTATCAGCCGGGATGACAGCACCGAGGCGGCGGTCGACGAGCCCGGCGAGATCTGCGTCCGTGGGCACAACGTGATGAAGGGCTACCTCAACCGCCCGGAGGCCACCGCGGAGGCGATCGACCCGCAGCAGTGGTTTCACACCGGAGATATCGGAACCAGGGACGCCGACGGCTACATCTACGTGGTCGACCGCAAGAAGGACATGATCATCCGCGGTGGTTTCAACGTCTACCCGCGGGAGGTCGAGGAGGTCCTGCTCACCCATCCCGCGGTCAGCCTGGCGGCGGTGATCGGCGTTCCTCACCCCAGCCACGGCGAGGAGGTGAAGGCCTTCGTCGTGCTGCGGGCTGATGCCGAGGCGACGGAGAAGGAACTGGTCGACTGGTGCCGCGAGGTCATGGCCGCGTACAAGTACCCGCGCATCGTCGAGTTCATGGAGTCTCTGCCCATGACCGCCACCGGCAAGATTCTCAAAAGGGCCCTGTCGCCAGGCAAACCGCGTACCGGCGCACGGTGCTGACTCCATTGAGGCGGGGGCGGGGTGTTGGTGACGGCCCCATGCCAGTCTTCTCGGGAAATCAGTTAGCCGACGTCGACGACCACGACCGTGGTGTCATCGCGGGTGCCGGCGCCTACGGCCAAGGCGAGCAGCGCAGCCGCGGCATCGGTGGGCCCGAGCGCCGTCATGCCGTCAATCTCGGCGGCGATGTCCTCGGGCGTGAGTTTCTCGGTAAGCCCGTCGGTGGCGAGCACGAACCGGTCGCGGACGCTGAGCGGGATTGCGATCGTCTCCACGACGAGGTCGGCTGCCTGGCCGACGGCACGCAACAGCGGTCCGCCGTCGATCGCGTGCGGCCGGGTGATCGCCACGCACGGCGTGCCGGAGCCGCGGTGCCAGACGGTCCCGTCCCCGACGTGCGCCACGACCGCCGTCCGGCGTCGGCCGTCCGGCCGAACGACCAGCACGTCGACGGTGGTCGCCATGCCGTCCAGACGGGCATCCGTCCTCGCGCGCTCGAGCACCGCGGCGTTCGCGGCGAGGACCGCCTCCTCGAGGGCGACGGCCAGGTCCACCCGGCGAGCCGGTCTCAGCGCGGCGATGGTCGCCAGTGCCACCGCGGAGGCGACCTCTCCCGCGGCCTCGCCACCGACGCCGTCGGCCACACTTGCGAGAAGATCGCCGACCAGGTGGAAGTCCTCGTTCGCAGACCCCCCGGCACGTGTGGCAGCGCCGGAGACGAAGACCGCGGCCGCGGGTGACTCGGGAACCGACGGCCTGTCCGGTATCGCTGGGACCACCGGCTTGACCGACACGGCTGGGGCCGGCGGCTTTGTGACGTCCAGAACGGCCGTGGGGGCGGGCAGGGCGCCGGGCCCGAGGTGGGGCGGCGGGAGCGCTGGAACGGCACCGAGCTCCGCGGTCGCGAGGCTTCGGCCGGCAGAGACCGGGCTGCCCGAACCCGGGCCGGAGCCGCCCGCGGATTCGTCCGCGAATTCGTCCATCACGGCGTCTGACCGGGGCTCGGTGCGGTGGGCCGCTGACACGGCGACCGCGGATCGTCTGATCCTTGAGAACAGGGGAGCGGCCCAGGGCTGCCCCAGAACGAGGAGGGTGAGAGCTCCGAGGGCGACGACGCCGACGACGATGGAGACCAGGACGGTGTTGATGGCGTGCTCCCTCCGCGGGCCCTGTGCCGGCTGGCACGGGCGGGGCGGGCCGTCGACATGGATGATCCCAGTTTGCCCTGCACGGCTACCGGCCGGTCCGGCCAACCGGCAGGTTCGTCAGCCGCGCGCGCCGGACCGCCACCTTGGCGTGGCCAAGGTCGTCGCGGGCCGCTTCCAGCGCACGCTTCGAGCTGACGCCCTCGCCCGCGCGCAGATCGGGGTCGTACGACAGCCAGCGGTCGGCCAGGTCCGCGACCGGTGCTGGCAGCCCGGGATGGATCGCGTCGAGACGGATCGGGCGGGCGCGACTGGTCAGCTCGTAGTAGGAGAAGAGGTCGACGAAGGCTCCGCCGCCACTTGCGCGGTACTCCCGCAACAGCGGTGGTTCGCCACCGACGAGCTGATAGAGGATTCCGCCGATCGAGAACAGGTCGGCCAGCGGCGTTGACCAGTCACCGTTGTGGGAGAGCTGCTCCGGCGCGCAGAAGAACGGAGTTCCCATCCGCAGGAGGGCCGACGGGCCGGGAGCACGCTGGTAAAAACGAGCCAGACCCCAGTCGATGATCCGTGGTGTCTCCCCGTCAAGGACGATGTTGGCCGGCTTCAGGTCGTGGTGGACGAGGCCGCGCCCGGCCGCGGCGGCCATCCCCGCGAGGATCTGGTCGACGGTCTGCAGACACCAGCCCAGCGGGCGGGTCGGTCGCAGTGTGCAGTGCCGCTCCAGGCTGCCGGGGTGATATTCGGGCATGACGATGAACAGGTAGCTCTGGCCCTGCACCTGGTCGACGAGCGTCCCGTAGTCGAGGATCTCGCCGATGAATTTCCGGTTCCGGCCGTCACCGCCCGGCATCTCGTCCGCGACATCCATTTCCCGCTGCAGTGCCCGTGCCCTGGCCAGCTGGGTTTCCGCCGCGCTGGTCTGCCGTCTGTCGACGGCATGGACCGTCTTGATGACGATCTTCGGTTCGCGGGCCTCCAGGTCGGTGCCATGCCAGACCACTCCCTGGCCGCCCCGGTCGGCGTTGACCAGCGGCCGGTCGATCCGCCAACGATTCTTGATCACCTGGCCGACGAGTGGCTGGCCCGGCCCCGTGTCGGGGATCGTGTCGGGGGCCGGGTCAGGCTGGTTCTCCGAGTCCGGCCGCGGGCCGGGATCCGGAGTGGGGGTGGGCGTCGGAACCGGTGAGGGCTGCGGCGCCGGGCTGGGATCGGGCTCCGGTTCCGGTTCCGGCCGTGGGCCAGGGTCCGGGGCAGGCATCGGGCTGATGAGGACATCGTCAGGCGGAAGCGTCGGCGTGGGGATCGGAGCGGGCGCAGGCGTGGGCCTGGTCGGCGGCGTAGGCATCGGCGCAGGTGCCGGTGGCGTGGGCCTGGTCGGTGGCATGGGCCTGGTCGGTGGCATGGGCCTGGTCGGCGGCAGCGGCGCCTGCGGCATCCGGTATTGGGATACCAGGTCAAGCAGCCTCACGGCCTTCTCCAGGCCGATCCTCGCGATCTCGATCTCGGCATCGGCGTCCTGCCGGGCTTTCGCGACCTTCTGCTGGGCCAGGGCCGCGTTCACAGCCTGCTCCTCGTAGTACCCGAGGAGCCGGGCCGCGATGTCCTTCACCTTCGCGCGGTGCGCCTTGTGGTTGTGCCACAGCTGTAGAGCGTTCGCCTGCCCGTCGAGCTGGCGGGCCCACAGGGCGCTGCGCTCCTGCTCCGCCCGCGCGGTGCTGTCCAGGGTCCGCTTGAACAGCAACGGGCCGAGGTCGATGCCGAAGAGCAGGAGGGTGAGGATGATCCGCCAGGCGAGTACCGAGTGGTCGTCCGTGGTCAGGCGCCAGAACCCGGCCTCGCGCAACAGCAGATCGTCGCCGGCGAAGAATCGTCTCCTCGCGTCCGCCTGATAAGCGGACCGCTCGAGGTCCCGGGTGGCCCGGAAACCGATGAGGCTGTTCTGCGCGGCCGTGACGGCGTTCTGAGCCGTCGTCTGCTCGCGCTGCCGGTCCGCGAGTGCTTCCAGCGCCTTTTCGTAGATGGGGCCCGGACCGGCGTCGCAGGGCTGGTCCTTGTAGGTTCCGCCGACCTGCTGGCAGTTCACCCAGGCCTGGGCATCGACGACCGCGTCGTCCGCGCTCCTTTTCGTGGTTTTGGCCTTGGTCAGTTCCTGGTCGAGGTTCCGGTCGGTTTCAGCCCGGCCCTCGTCCCACTTCTTCATCGCCTCGTTCAGGCGTTCGGACTTGATTTCGTCGGTCTTCGGCGTGATCGAGTCGGCGAAGAACGACAGCAGAATCGACTCGGTCACCAGGAGTCCGGCGCAGAGGGCGATGAGCAGCCGCACCCAGTGCGTTCCGCCCAGGTAACGGACCCGGACCCGGTTGCGGCGGGCCCGGTAGGCGGCGACCGTCAGCAGGACCGACCGGTCGATGAAGAGGATGAACGCGGCGTAGACCAGCCCGAAGGGCAGTGTCGCGATCAGCGAGGTGTGGAAGCCGAGTGCGGCGACATTCGCCCCCGAATAGACCGCGAGCCCGGCGGTGAGCAGCATTAACACACCGGCTGTTATGAAGCGGGACCGGTCGTTCGTCTCGACCGCACCGGGCTGCGTACCGGTCAGGAAGATCAGCAGGTCGCCGATCCGGCGGCTGAACCGCTGCCGCTCATGGTAAGGCGCCCCTCGGAAGGCGTTGTCCGGAACATGATCTGAGTAAAAGTCGGGTGTGGTGGCCGCGACAGGAGCATCAGCCTCGCCCACCATGCCGACATCTGACGGCATGGTCAAAGTGTCGTCCACGGATCCCCCCATCCCGCGTCCATCGGCGCTCCCCACACGCGGCCGATGGCATGACGTCAGGCTGGAACCTAGCCGGTCGGCGATCGAGGAAGCGTCGTATTGCTGCGGTGTTGGGGCTCGTTGGGTGGTCATGCTCAGGGCGGCGGGATTCGAGTAGCGGTAGTGCGTCTACCTGACGGTTACTCGTGCGGAGGTAGTGTGTCCACGCGGTCGGTACTCGCGTGGGCGGCAGGTCAGGCAGACGCAATCGTCCAGGCGGGGCTGCGGAGCCCGGATCGCTTCAGGCGATGTTCAGCGCCCCGCTCGGCGGTGGCGAGCCCGCGATCGAACAGCGCCTGGTTCGGGCCTGATCACACCGTGGCGGCGGGGCATGCTGAACTGCTCGCCAGGCTGTCCCGCGGTCGGGGCCCGGCAGGAATTCTGCTGCGCCTGGACCCGGTTCGCAGTAATGTTGGCGACTTGGCGGGGCCGGTTTAGCGGGGTCAGTCCGGGGGGCGGGCGTGGCAGGGTATGTCTGGCGGCGTTCGGCGGCCGGGTTGTCGTTGTTGGGCGGCGCACTGATTATGGGCTGCTGGCTGCTCACCTTCTTCACCCCCGTGCCTTTCCTCGTGCCGTTGGCCGTGGTGGCGGTCCTCGCCGTCGTGCAGTTCCTGGTGGGGCCGTGGCTGGTGGAATGGCTGGTGCCGGCCCACGAGCTGGCACGAGGCGAGGACGGGTATCTCAGCGACGAGCCGGTCGCCGCGATGGTCGCCCGGCAGTGCCGGCTGGCCGGAGTTCCGCTGGTTCGGCTCGGCATCGTCGAGGACGGCGATCCGAACGCCTTCACCTTCGGTCACACCCGGCGGGACGCCCGGGTGTGGATCAGCCGCGGGTTGCTCGACCGCCTTGACGACCGCGAGGTCGAAGCCGTGGTGGCGCACGAGATCGGCCACATCCGTAACCGCGACTTCGCGGTGATGACGGCGGCGTCCGTGGTGCCAGCCCTGCTGTACTACGTCACGGCCGGAGCGCGCGGTGGCGACCAGTCCGGCGGGAACGACCCGGTCAGGATTCTCGGATTCGTCGTCTACCTGATTTCCGAGCTGGCGCTGCTCGGCCTTTCCCGGGCCCGGGAGATCGGAGCCGATCACGCCTCCTGCGCGGCGACCGGTGACGGGGACGCCCTGTGCTCGGCGCTGGTGAAGATCGTGTACGGGATGGGGGAGCGGGACCGGGCTCTCGCCGAGCGCGTCGCGGACCTCCGCGAGAACGACCACCATCGGGAGGCCAGGCGTCTGGCCCGTAAGGAGGGCCGGACCCGAGCGGCCGGCGCGCTCGGTATCGCCAGCGCCGGCTCGGCGCCGTCGCTGGACACGGCCGGGCCACAGCTGCCGCCGGAGCGGCTGGTACGGGCGCTGCGCTTCGAGGTCACCAGCCCCTGGGCCCGCTGGCAGGAGCTGCTGTCCACCCATCCGCTGGTCGCGACCCGGATCGCGGCGCTGGAGGGGAGCGGCCTGCCCGGCGCTCCCCGGGTGTGGCGGGGGGTGCGGAACGCGGCCCAGGCGGGTGTCGAGGAGCGTCTGCGGGCACGGGCGCAGTTCTTGGGGGAGCTGCCGGTGCACTACGGTGGCTGGCTCTGCCTCGGCGCGGCGTTGTTCACTTCCAAGGGCGATCAGGCCAATCCAACCCTCGTCGCCGGTCTGGTGGCGGCCGCCGGCGTGCTGCTGGTGATCCGCGCGACGTTGCGGGCGCCGCTGGGCGCCCCGGAGCCGGTCGCGCGGGTCGCCGACCTGCTGGACCGCCTCGACGCCGGCCCGGTCACCGCCATACCGGTCAGGCTGCGGGGGACGATCGTCGGCCGAGGCGGATTCCTGGCCTCACCGGACCTGATCCTCGACGACGGCAGCGCGATGGTGACCGTCCACTACGACGGCCCGCTGCCAGTGGCCGGTTTCCTGTTCGGGGCCACCCGGGCCGCTGCCTTCGTCGGTGAGGACGTGGAGGTGACGGGCTGGTATCTGCGCGGCCCCGAACCGTATGTGGAGCTGCGCGCGGTGAGCGGCACGGCGGCGGGAAGCGTCCGGTGCTGGTCGTACGTATTCCGCTACCTGCTCTCCGCCGCGGTGCTGCTCACCGGCGCGCTGGCGCTCGCCTACACGCTCTGAGTCCGGGACTCGCCTGCCACGCGCCGAAGGAGCCTCGTCTTCGCCTGCTGTCACAGCATGACGGGTGCGGCGATGCTCGCCCCGGCCTCGGCCCTGGAGCAGCTGTTCCGGAGTACGCCGGGGTGGATTCTTCCGGCTCCGCCCAGCCGGGGACTCGTCTGGCTTTCTGAAAGCAATATTTCCTCGCTCGGTTCGACCTGAGAATCTGCACAGGCGCTGACCAGCGCAATCTCGCCGCAGATACGCAGCGCTACCCGGACTTCTGTGCCGGAGTCATCGTCCCGCCAGAGACAACCGTTTGGCCGGTTCCGGCCACAAGTCTTGCCGGTTGTTCCGGTGCCGATACCATGGGTGCGGCAGATTTATTCTGGCGAATTTAACTTCGATGCACCCTGCCCGGTTCTCTTTGATACCCCGGTTGAATTGTGATTGCTGTTCCCTGATGTCGCCGGGTGCCGCCGATCCCATTTTGTGGAGAGCTCATGCCGGTTTACTGGCGCTCGCCCCACCCGCGCGGACCGCCCGGCCGGGAATCTTGACACCCGCACAGCTCGATATTCGTAAAGGGTGACGGTCGCGCCGTGCCCCGGTGGGTCATCACCCTGTCATGTGTTGCCGTCATCAGGTGAGGTCATCGGTGTTATCGAAGTTCAAGCGCTGGCGAACCCTGTGCGCCATCGGGATTTTCTCCGTCCTCGCACCGGCTATTGTCGCGTGTAATCCAATTGGCGACAGTGAGGGATTCGGTCCCTGGCCGGCGCAGTTCCGCTACCGTATCGGCGCCACGTCGTCGTTCACCGACGTCGACGGAAACGTGTGGGCGCCCGATCCCGGGCCGTCGACGCAGACCTCGGGCGGGACGATCGACTACACGCCCCACTCCGTGCCAAACACGAACAACGACGCACTGTATGCCACCGAGCGGTGGGGCGTGTTCAGCTACCACTTCACGGGGCTGACGCCGGGCGTGGCGGTGCTGCACATGTACTTCCGCGCGACCTGGGAGGCCGCGGAGGGCCAGCGGGTCTTCGACGTGGTCGCCAACGGTGCGACGATCATGGACGAGTTCGATATCTACAAGGACTCGGGAGATGCGGCCTGGACGGCCGACGAGCAGGATCACGACGTCACGATCGGTAGCGACGGCGTTCTCGACGTGAGCTTCCCGGCTGCTACGGCGAACTACGGAGTGCTCAGCGCGATTGCATTGTCTCCGGCGATCAGTGGAGTGCCGGGCCTGAGCAGCCTGAGCGCGAGCGACATCACCGCGAGTTCCGCCCAGCTGAATGCCGTGATCGCTCCCAAGAACGGGACGACGTCGTACCACTTCGAGTACGGGACGACGGCCTCCTACGGTTCCAGGGTTCCTGCGTCGAGCGACCGGTGGGTTTCTGGCACACGGTCGAACGCGACCGTCGCCGAGACAGTGAGTGGTCTTTCGCCGAGCACTACCTATCACTACCGTCTGGTCGCCTCCAACGGGTCTGGTTCGGCATCCTCCGGGGACCAGACGTTCACGACACCTGCCGCGACGAGCTCCGGTCGCATCACGCGCTCAGGTTCACAGCTTCGCCTGAATGGCGCGCAGTACAAGTTCACCGGATTCAACTGGTACGGCGCGATCACCGGATGCCGGCCGGGTGAGCTGCCCACCGCCGCGGAGGCCGATGCCATCTTCGCGGCGCTTCCCGTGCACACGATGGTCCGGGTATGGGCCATGCCTTCGGGTACCAGCGTGGACACCGCGAGGCTGGCTGCTCTCGATGTCATCTACAACGCTGCGCATGCGCACGGCCACTACCTCGACCTGGTGCTGGAGAACGGCCTTTCGGACTGCACAGGGCTGCATCCCACCTACAGCGCGACCCCGAGCGCGGCGGAGATCGCCTGGCTGGACGCGGTGGTGACCCGCCACACCGACGAGACGGTCGCGATCATCGAGCCGGCCAACGAGGCGAACACCGGGGACGCCAACTTCAAGGCGTGGAACGACGCGATGGCCGCCCGCATCAAGGCGGACAACCCCAACGTGCTGGTCGGCACCGGAACCGGGAACAACGACTCGAACCAGAGCGTGATCCAGAACTACAGCTCCAGCTCGAACATCGATCTGATCTCGTATCACGGCTACTCCAGCCCGACGAACTCCTGCGAGGCGCGCGCCTGTACCATCACCGCCGGCGCGGCGGCTGCTCTCAACAAGCCGTGGTACGCGGGTGAGCGCGGGTTCTGCTGTGGCGGCGGCAGCACCGGAACAAACGCCGGAAACGCTCCGCTACTGGGCCCGATGTACACGGCGTTTCTGAACAACTCGACCAATGCCGGGGTCACCTACTGGGACTTCCTCCGTGGCGGCACCGATCCGACGTCAATTACGCCCGATGTCGGCGGGGGAGTCGGCTCGCCGATGTGGAACGCCTTCAAGGCGTATTCCAACCCGTATCATGCGTGACGCTCGCTAGAATTTGCTGAGGTTTCGGCGAAAGCGGTTCCCGAATATCTGGGAGCCGCTTTCGTCGTTGGTATCCCAGCAGCTGGGCGTGCTGGCGTTCGCTTTCACGCTCTGAGCGCGGGACTCGCCGTCACGCGCCGAGTCCGGGCTCAGAAGCGTTCGAGGTCCGGCGGCGTTCGGGGACGAGTGCCAGGCCCTGCCGAGGTCGATCGGGCCTGCCCCGGCGGCCGGGTGGGCCTGATGGCGGGCTTGGCGGTGGGCCCGATGGCGGTCACATGGTTCCCACATGATCCTCATGATGAGCTGGCCTCCGCCTACCTGGGCCTTCCTCGAGTCAGTTCTAGCCAGAGGGACACGGATGCCGGTCATCTCGCACCGCCTGGTTCACGCCCGGGAGCCGCTCGCTCCCAAGGTCCCTGAGATCACGGCCTTGTTCTGGGTGGTCAAGATCCTCACGACCGGGATGGGGGAGGCTGCCGCGGACTACATTGCCCACAAGAACCTCGCCATCGCGGGGGCGGTCGGCCTGCTCGGCTTCGTCGCGGGGCTGTGGATGCAGTTCCGGGCGCGCCGCTACTCGGCCCCGGTCTACTGGTTCGCGGTGATGATGGTCGCGGTGTTCGGCACCATGGCCGCGGACGGACCGCCGCTCGGGCACATCGGTTCGACGATTTTCTACGCGCTGCTCCTCGCAGTCGTCCTGCGCCGGTGGTACCGCAGCGAGGGAACCCTGTCGATCCACGGCATCGTGACCCGCCGCCGCGAGACCTTCTACTGGCTGACGGTGCTCGCCACGTTCGCGCTGGGCACCGCCGCGGGTGACCTGACCGCGGACTCGCTGCGCCTCGGCTACCTGACCTCCGGCGTCCTGTTCGCCGTCGTCATCGCGTTGCCGGCGATCGCCTGGCGCTGGTTCGGCCTGAGCGAGGTAGCCGCATTCTGGTGCGCCTATGTGCTGACCCGGCCGCTGGGTGCCTCGTT
>NZ_ADGX01000151.1 GCF_000177675.1 Parafrankia sp. EUN1f | reverse complement strand
GCCCGGCACATCGACCTCTGGCAGATCCTGCCGGTCGACGAGCGCTCCTCCGAGGTCCTGCACACCTCCTACCTGCGACCCGGGCTGACCGAGGCCGAGCATTCCAAGGCGGTCGACATGGCGCCGTGGATCTGCGAGACGGTCGTCGACGGTGAGGACTTCTGGGTCGCGGGCCGCACCGAGCCCGGCCTGCGCCTCGGACTGGTCGATCACGTGCTGTTCGGCCGGAACGAGCCGGCCCCGCAGCACCTGCACCGCGGCTTCGAGGAGGTGCTCGCGGCCCACCGCGCCCAGCAGGCCGCGATCCTGGCGTGGCACGGCTGAACCGGCCACGGCCGTGAGAACAACCTGAGTTCAATGAGACAGGAGTGGATGAGGTCATGGCGATGTTCGATCTCGGGCTGACCGGCAGGGCGGCGGTGGTGACCGGCGCGGGTGCCGGCATCGGGCAGGCGATCGCACGCGGGCTTGCCGCGGCCGGAGTGCGGGTCGGGCTGGTCGAGATCGACCCGACCCGGGCCACCGCCACCGCAGAACTGATCGAGAAGGAGGGCGGGCTGGCCGTCGCGCTGCCCGCGGACGTCATGGACACCGCGGCGCTCGCCGACGCCATCACCGCCACGCACGCCGAGTTCGGCCGGCTGGACATCCTCGTCAACAACGCGGGCGGGGTGAAGGCGAGCCGGTTCCTCGACCAGAGCGAACGCAGCTGGCGGCGGCACATCGACATCAACCTCGTCAGCATGCTGGCCGCCACCTCGACCGCGGCCCCGCTGATCGCCCAGACCATCGCCGCCGGGAACGCGGATGCCGGCGAGGCGGGCGGGCGCGAGGGTGCGCGGCGGGGCGGCGGCTCGATCGTCAACATCACCAGCATCGAGGGGATGCGGGCCGCCCCGATGTACGCGGTCTACGCCGCCTGCAAGGCCGGAATGATCAACTTCACCCGCACGATGGCTCTGGAGCTCGCCGAGTCCGGCATCCGGATCAACGCGATCGCCCCTGACATGACCGCCACCGCCGGCATCCGCGGCATCATGCGTGGCCCGGTCGACCCCGACACGCTGCCCGCTCCACCGGCCGAGCGCGTTCCCGGCATCGAGCGCTACGTCCCGCTCGGCCGCGAGGGCATCGCCGCCGAGATCGCCGACGCGGCCGTGTTCCTGTGTTCCGACCGTGCCGCCTACATCACCGGCACCACGCTGAGCGTCGACGGCGGCACCGCCGCCTCCGCCGGCTGGCTGCGTTCCGGCCCCGGCTGGACCCTCCAGGGCGCCCACACCCCCTCCGCCTTCGCACCGACGCCGACGCCGACGCCGGCAACCGGCTCCGAATGACGGTTGTCAGGGAGTCCGGGCCACGTCTCGACGGCGTCTCCGTGGACAGGTGGCTTTCGGCACGGGCCGTGAACTTCCTCGCCGACCGCTTCGCCGACGAGCCCTTCACCCGCGACTGCTGACGCCAGGCGAACAGCGGCCACCGACGGGAGCGCCGTACCGGACCGACAGACCGTCGTCCCGGCATGGCGCTCCACCGCCTTCGCCGGCGAACGGGCGAACGGGCGAACGGGCGAACGGGCGAACGGGCACATCGTGAGGCTCGGTGTCCGGCCGGCCCGCCGGCGCTCGGCGCCGAGCGGAGTGCCAGGTCGGCCGACAACTTCGTGACCTGCACCGAATTGCATGGCAGACTCTGCCGGACAATTCGGGAGGAGCCCCATGGCCGTCCGCACACGCATGCTCGTCCGCAGCCTCGTTCCGATCGCCGTCCTCGCGCTCGCCGCCTGCTCGTCCTCGTCGACCGGGGGCGCCGCCAGGCCGACACCGACGAAATCCACGGCATCGGCGCCGACGCCGGTCGCCGCCGCACCGTTGTCGGACGCCACAAAAGCGTGGTGGGGCTACGACCGGCCGGCCACCCACCAGGCCGTCTCCACCGAGATCACGGTGCCGACCCGGGACGGCACCCCGCTGAGCTGCACCCTGGTCCGCCCGGCAACCGACGGCTCACCGGCCTCGGGAAAGTTTCCCGGCCTGGTGGTCGAGTTCACCCCGTACGCGATCTTACGGACGTCCTATGTAGCCGGCGAGGGCACCTATTTCGCGACCCACGGATACAACGCACTGATCTGTAACCTGCGGGGCACCGGCGGGTCCGGGGGAACCTGGCGGAACGCCATGTCGGCGCAGGACGGCAAAGATGCCCGAGACCTGGTCGAATGGCTGGCATCCCAGCCCTATTCGAATGGCCGGATCGGAATGACCGGCGAAAGCTACGGCGGCCAGACCACCTACGGCGCGGCCATCAACCAGGCGCCGCACCTGGTGGCCATCGCCCCACTCCAGTCGCCCGCGAACCTCTACCAGGACGTCATCTACCCGGGTGGCATCAAATCCACCGAGGGCGGCAGCATCGACAACTGGCCCGGGGTCGCCCAGATGATCACCGGTGGCGCGGTCAACACCGAGGCCGAATACGCGGCCAACCGCGCGCACCCCACCTACGACGAATACTGGCAGTCGCGGTCCTTCGCCGACCACTACGACGCGATCAAGGTTCCGGTCCTCACCATGGGCGGCTGGGTCGACCAGTACTTCCGCTCCGGACAGTTCACCAACATCGAGGGTGCGCTCGACCGGACCTGGGCGATCTACGGCCAGTGGCCCCATCTGAGCCCGCTGCTCTACCCGAACTGCGGGGGTGTCTGTAACTCCGAAGGGCTCTCCCCGGGCATCGCGCTCGCCTGGTTCGACAACTGGTTGATGAAGCTGCCGAACGTCCCGATCCCGGCCCAGCCGACACTGGTCAGCCATGCCGGTGCCGGCAGCGGCGCGACCTCGCCGGGCTGGCGGGAGATCACCGATTACCGGCCGACCGGCACCATCGCACAGTCCTTCACCCTCAACGCCGACGGCTCGCTCGGCACGGCCAGCCCCACGGGCGGGGCGAAGACGTTCCACCAGCCGCAGGATCCGTCCACTGCCGGTGGGTCCGTCCTGTTCAGCACCGGCGCGCTGACCGCACCGACGTCCCTGTTCGGCCGGCCGACACTCACGCTGAAGGCGACCCTGTCCGGCCCCGACGCGAACCTCTACGCCGAACTGCTCGACATCGGGCCCGACGGCAAGGAGACGCTGGTCAACAACGGCTTCCTCCGCGCCAGCCACCGGTCGTCCAGCGTCAAGCCCGCACCGGTGCCGACCGGCACACCCGTCACCCTCACCATCGCGATCCGGCCCGACGACTGGCAGTTCGCGGCCGGCCACCGCATCGCCGTGCGCGTTTCCGGCGGCGCCTCGGACATGCTCACCCAGAACTCGACTCCCGTCGACGTCACCGTCGCGACCGGCGCGGGCGGATCCACGCTGACCCTCCCCACCGTCAGCCGACCAGGCGCCTGACCTGGGCTGATCTGGGCTGACCTGGGCTGACCTGGGCCTGGTTCGGGTCCTGACCCCGGAGGTCAGGCATCGCCCACTCCGTGGCGTTCACCTGGAGTTATCCGGCCGGATATCTCCAGGTGCGCCTGGTGAGCTTCCCTCGGGATGCGCACGCCGAAAAGACCCCGGCCCGGCCATAAATGGTGCGGTTTTAATTGGCGTTTTCATAGCTGACTCACAGGCGGGCCAAAGGCTGGCGCCAGCCTCCTCGGCAACGCTGGCCCCATGATGCTGGACGACGTCGAGTCGCGGCCACTGTCGGGCGTGGCCTCGGGGCATGCGGCTGTGGGCGCCAACATGACAGGCCCGGATGTCGAGATCGTCATCCCGGTCTACAACGAGGAGAACGATCTTGGGCCCAGTGTCCGCAGGTTGCACGCCTTCCTGGGGCAGGCCTTCCCGTTCAGCACCGTCATTACGATCGCGGACAACGCCAGCACCGACGGGACCTGGGCGTGCGCGTCCCGGCTCGCCCAGGAGCTGACCGACGTCCGGGCCGTCCACCTGGACCAGAAGGGCCGCGGCCGAGCGCTGCGGCAGGTCTGGCTGGCCAGCACCGCCCGCGTCGTCGCCTACATGGACGTCGACCTGTCGACCGACCTCGGCGGGCTGCTGCCGCTGGTGGCGCCGCTCATCTCCGGGCATTCGGACCTGGCGATCGGGTCCCGGCTGGCCCGTGGGTCGCGGGTGGTGCGCGGCCCCAAGCGCGAGGTGATCTCCCGGTGCTACAACCTGCTGCTGCGCACGACGCTGCGCGCCAGCTTCTCGGACGCGCAGTGCGGCTTCAAGGCGATGCGGACGGAGGCCGCCCACCGCTTGCTGCCGCTGGTGCTGGACACCGCCTGGTTCTTCGACACCGAGCTGCTGGTGCTGGCGGAACGCTGCGGCCTGCGGATCCACGAGGTCCCGGTGGACTGGGTGGACGACCCCGACAGCAGGGTCGACATCGTCGCGACCGCGCTCGCTGACCTGCGCGGTGTGGCACGCGTCGGCCGGGCCCTGGCAACCGGCCGGCTGCCCGTCGGTCAGCTGCGCGCCCAGCTCGGCCGCGCGCCGCTGACGTCTGATCTGCCGGAGGTTCCGCCCCGGCTGGTGCGGCAGCTCGTCCGGTTCGTGGCCATCGGCGTCGCGAGCACGGTCACCTACCTGATCGTGTTCGTCCTGCTGCGCGGGTGGCTCGGCCCGCAGGTCGCGAACCTTTTCGCGCTGCTCCTCACCGCGGTCGCCAACACCGCCGCCAACCGCCGGCTGACGTTCGGCGTCCGCGGTGTCGGCGCCCGGAGCCACGTCGAAGGCCTGGTGATCTTCGCGGTCGGGCTGGCGTTGACCAGCGGCGCGCTCGCCGGCCTGCACGCGCTCGCCGACGAGCCGGGCCGCGGGGTCGAGCTCGCGGTGCTCGTCATCGCGAACCTGGTGGTCACGGTGCTGCGCTTCGTCGCCTTCCGCGCCTGGGTCTTCCACCCGCGCCGCGACGGGGCACCCGAAAAGTTCGTGTCCTCGTCCGGGCCTGCCGTTGTGCCCGCTCCGTCGCCACCCACATCGCCGCGAACGCCGCCGGCGGCCACCGCTGTCCAGCCCCAGCCCCAGTCCCGTCCCCCGGCCCAGTCCCAGGCCCGTCCCCAGAACCCGGAAAAGGATCGATGACAGTCAACGGAGATGCCGAGGCGCCGCGTTCCGGCGAGCCGAACGCGGGTGCGCTGCCCGGCGGGCCGCCTTCCGGTGGTCCTGGCTATGGCCAGCCATACGCGAGCCGGCCCCTTTCCGCCGCGCAGTACGGGGGCGACTCTCCGGCGGCGGGCTCGGCGGCGGCCGGCCAGGCCGAGGTCATCCCGCCGCCGGTGCAGCGCGGTCCGGAGGACGAGGACATCCGGGCGGCGGAGCAGCCGGCCCAGCCCGGCCCGCGAAACCCGGGTGCGGGGCACCGGGCGGGTGATGCGGCCGCAGGTGGGCGGTTCGCCGGGCTGGTCCGTGGCCGGCCGGACGATCCACGCTGGGTGCGCCCGGCGCTGTTGGCGCTGCTCGCCGCCACCGCCGTGCTCTACCTGTGGGATCTGGGCGCCTCGGGCAACGCCAACAGCTTCTACGCGGCGGCCGTCCAGGCCGGCACGCTGAGCTGGAAGGCGATGTTCTTCGGGTCGCTGGACTCGTCGAACTTCATCACCGTGGACAAACCTCCGGCCTCGCTGTGGATGATGGCGCTGTCCGGACGCATCTTCGGTTTCTCCAGCTGGAGCATGCTCGCCCCGAACGCGCTGTGCGGCGTCGCGACGGTCGGGCTCCTGTACGCCACCGTCCGCCGGGTCGCCGGGCCGGTGGCCGGCCTGCTGGCCGGGGTGCTGTGCGCGCTCACGCCGGTCGCGGTGCTGATGTTCCGCTTCAACAACCCGGACGCCCTGCTCGTGCTGCTGCTGGTCGTCGGCGCCTACGCGGTCACCCGTGCGCTGGAGGCCGCGTCCTGGCGGTGGCTGGTCGCCGCCGGTGTGGCCATCGGCTTCGCCTTCCTGACCAAGATGATGCAGGCGTTCCTGGTGGTTCCCGCCTTCGGGCTGGCGTACCTGATCGCCGCGCCGACCGGCTGGTGGCGCCGCGTCGGCGGGGTGCTCGCCGGCGTCGGCGGCATCCTGGTCGGGGCCGGATGGTGGGTGCTCGCCACCGATCTGTGGCCGAAGAGCTCGCGGCCCTACATCGGTGGCTCCGAGGACAACAGCGTGCTCGGCCTGGCGTTCGGCTACAACGGCCTGGGACGGATCTTCGGTGAGAGCAACGGCCCGGGTGGCGGCGGGGGCGGTGGCCGTGGCGGCTTCCCCGGCGGCCAGGCCGCGCTTACCGAGATCGAGCAGTACTTCAGCGCGAACGGCGGCCCTCCGGGAGACGGCGAGTTCACGATGAACGGCCCCGGTGCGAGTGGCGGCGGTTTCGGCGGTGGGGGTGGCGGTTTCGGCGGCGCCACAGGCATCGACCGGATGTTCGGCGACAACTTCGGCGACCAGATCTCCTGGCTGCTGCCAGCCGCACTCGTCCTGCTGGTCGGCGGTCTGTGGGCGACCCGGCGGGCGCCGCGTACCGACCGCGCCCGCGCCGGGCTGGTGCTGTGGGGCTGCTGGCTGCTGGTGACCGGCCTGACCTTCAGCTACATGGAGGGCATCGTCCACGAGTACTACTCGGTGGCGCTCGCCCCCGCCATCGCCGCCATCATCGCGATCGGGCTGCATGAACTCTGGCGCGCCCGCGGCGAGATCATCTCCCGGGTGTTCCTGGCGGCGGGCATCGCGGCCGCCTCGATCTGGCCGTACGTCCTGCTCGGGCGCAACGACGACTGGCAGAGCTGGCTACGGCTGCCGGTGCTCGTCACCGGCCTGGTGGGCGCGGTCGCGGTAGTCGTCGGCCCGCATCTGGTCCGGGTCGGGGCGGTCGCCGCGGTCGCGAGCCGGCGCCTGATCCGCAGGACTGTGGTCGCGCTCGCGGTGGTCGTCGCCTTCGGCGCGCTGGCCGCCCCGGCGGGCTACGCGCTGGAGACCGCCTCACAGCCGCACACCGGTTCGATCCCGCTGGCAGGCCCGTCCGGCGGCGGTATGGGTGGCTTCGGACGCATGGGCGGCGGCCCAGGCACCGCGCAGACGCCCGGCGGTCAGGGCTTCCCCGGCGGGGGTCAGGGCTTCCCCGGCAGCGGGACGACCGGCAACAGCGGCGGGACGACCGGCAACGGCGGCACGGGCGCGGGCGGCGGCATGCGCGGCGGGGGCATGGGCGAGGATGTCAGCGACGAACTGGGCAAGCTCCTCTCCGAGGGCTCCGAGGGCTACCGCTGGGTCGCCGCGACGAGCACGTCGCAGTCAGCCGCATCCATGGAGCTCGCCAGCGGGGGCAGCCCGGTGATGGCGATGGGCGGCTGGTCCGGCAGCGACCCGGCGATCACGCTGGAGCAGTTCAAGCAGTACGTCAACGACGGCGAGATCCACTACTTCATCGCCGGCGGCATGGGTGGCGGCATGATCGTCAACACCACGGCTGGCGGCACCGACGCCACCGGCCAGTCCGGAGGCACCGCACAGTCCGGAGGCACCGCACAGTCCCGAGGCACCGCACAGTCCCGAGGCACCGGCGGTATGCCCGGCTTCGGCGGCGGGGGCGGCGGCTTCGGCGGCAACAGTGAGATCTCGACGTGGGTCACCGAGAACTTCACCGCGCTGACCGTGGGCGGCCAGACCGTCTACGACCTCACCCAGCCGGTGAACAGCTAGAAACGAGCAGGTCCAAACCCGTGGGTCCTCTCTCCACGCCTGGCTATGGAGAGAGGACCCACCACGGTCGGATCCGGGGAGTCCGAGCAATCCTGATCTCGCGATGGTCAGTACCGCGACGTCAGCCGCTGGCTAGACTCGGTCACGATGCGCCTGATGCTGCTCCGACACGGCCAAACCCCTTCGAACGTCGCCGGTGCCCTCGATACAGGGCTGCCGGGAGCCGGGCTTACCGCGCTCGGTCACGCGCAGGCACGGGCACTGCCCGACGCGCTCGGCGGGGAGCCGATCTCGGCGATCTACACCTCGCTCCTGGTCCGCACCCAGCTCACAGCGGCCCCCCTTGCCAACGCATGCGGCCTGCCGGCCAAGGTCGAGGAGGGCATCGAGGAGATCGCCGCCGGCGACCTTGAGCTGCGCAGCGACAAGGAAGCCGTCACGACATACCTCGACGTCATCAGCCACTGGATCCACGGCGATCTGGACCGCACGATGCCGGGTGGGCACGACGGTCGCCGGTTCGTCACCGGATACGACACCGCGGTCACGAGCATCGCGGCCGCGCATGACGATCACGACACCATCCTGGTCGTCAGCCATGGTGCCGCGATCCGGGCCTGGGTCGGTATACGGGTCGGTGGCGTCGGTTCCGTCGAGGATCGGTGGCTCTCGAACACCGGAATGGTCACGATCGAAGGCGATCCCGCGGCTGGCTGGAACCTGGTTCAGTGGCACGGCGAGCCGCTGGGTGGGTCCGCTGTTCCTGACGTCGTCGCCGCGCAGGATGTCACCGGCGCCCCGGTGCGCGAGGCCGTCGCCGAGAACCGCGCAGCCGGGTAGCCCGCCCGCGCCCGGCATCGGCCTGGCGGCCCGTGTCCACTCGCCGCTCGGCCACCCCCAGGCGATCCGGCACCGTCGCGCCACGCCGGCAATTCACCTCAAGAGAGATAAAAGGGGCGCAGGGCCGTTTGACAATCCGCAAGAGCTGAGGATTTCGGCTGTCAGAACGACCAAAATCCTCAACTATTGCTCGGCAGCAGCGGGTGACAGCCGACAGCATCGGTCTGTTCGACACCGAGACCGGCGACTTCACCTACATCCGCGACGAGTGGCTGGCCGAGGTGAGGGAGACGCGCTCGACCTCGCCGGGCTCGTTGCCGCCGAGCCCCGCTGATCGGCGGGCATGCTGTTCTCCAGCCGGGCGACCTGGTGCAGGTAGCCGAACGCCTGCCGATAGGTGTCCAGCAGGGACGTATGCGTGTAGGGAATCTCGTTGGCCTGGCAGAAGTCCCGCACCAGCGGCCGCACCCGGCGCAGCGACCTGCGGGGCATGCTCGGGAAGAGGTGGTGCTCGATCTGGTGGTTCAGGCCGCCGAACAGATAGTCGACGACGCGCCCACCGTCGACGTTGCGCGCCGTGGCCGCCTGCCGCCACACGAAGTCCGTCCGCGGGCTGCCGTGGACGATCGGCATGCCCTTGTGGTTCGGCGCGACCACCAGCGCGAAATAGGTGCCGAACACGCCCTGCTGCACCAGGACGAAGACGACCGCGTGTACCGGGTCGAGCACGGCCACCACGAGTCCGGCGTACATCAGCACGAACAGCGCCAGCGCGAGGCACTCGGGCCCGCGATGACGACCGCCGCCCCGCACCAGGAACTGCACGCTTTTCACATGCAGCACGAATGCCTGCAGGGGAAGGGCGACGCAGATGACCGCCACCTGATGGCGCACGACCAGTCGGGCAACCCGGCCGCGCGGCTGCGCCGGCTTCGGATAGAACGAGACCATCTTGTTGTCGATATCCGGGTCGAGCCCCACATGATTCGGGTTGAGGTGGTGGCGCCGATGCTTGTCGACCCACCAGCCGAAACTCAGCCCGATCGCGAGATTCGCGGCCAGAATACCGAGGGCGTCGTTCCCGCGCCGTGAGCGGAACACCTGGCGGTGCCCCGCGTCATGCCCGAGGAAACCGATGTGCGTGAACGCGATCCCCAGCCAGGCGGCGACGAGCACCTGCCACCACGAACGGCCGACCAGCACGAAGGCGGCCCACCCTCCGACGAGCAGCGCCAGGTCGGCGGCGATGCGCCCGGCGTAGTACCTCGGGTCGCGCTGTAGATACCCGGCGTCCCGCACGAGGGTGAGCAGCTCGGAGCCGCGGGCCCGGTCCGGTGGCGCCGCGAGGGTGCCCACTGGTCTGATCTCGATGAACGTGGACATCGACACGCCCCTTTGTCACCCCGGCCGTTGAGGAGACGGGCTCCACGAAGCTCGGCGTGCCGTGAGTGTGACAGCCAGGTGGGACGGCCGAAATACGCGCACGCCGGGTTCGTCTGGAATCCGAGAATCTCGTCGCCCAGGGTTCCACCGGCGGCCATCAGCACCACAGCTCCGCTTCCCACCGGCATCCGGCGTGATGCGACAACACCGGTCTTCACCTGGAGATACCCAGGTGAAGAAGGAGTTCGCCGGATCCGACTCCCGTCGGAGCTGATCGTGCCGGCTGCGCGGCGAGACATCCCGGTTACGCGGCGCGGGCCGCCACCCACACACCCACCACCAACCAGCGAAGGACGATCAGGTGAGCGTCTACACCCTGCCCGATCTGCAGTACGAATACGCCGCGCTGGAGCCGGCGATCAGCGGCCAGATCATCGAGCTGCACCACGACAAGCACCATGCGACCTATGTCGCCGGCGCGAACACGACCCTGGACAAGCTCGCCGAGGCCCGCGACTCCGGCGACTTCGGCGCCATCGTCGGTCTGGAGAAGACCCTCGCGTTCAACGTCTCCGGCCACATCCTGCACTCGATCTACTGGCAGAACCTCTCCCCTGACGGCGGCGACAAGCCCGACGGCGCCCTCAGCGACGCGATCACCGAGTCCTTCGGCTCCTTCGACAGCTTCAAGGCCCAGCTCACCGCCGTCACCACCACCGTCCAGGGCTCCGGCTGGGGCATCCTCGCCTACGACCAGCTTTCCGGACGTCTCCTCGTCGAGCAGGTCTACGACCACCAGAGCAACGTCGGCATCGGCAACACCACACTCCTGGCCTTCGACGCCTGGGAGCACGCCTGGTACCTGCAGTACAAGAACGTCAAGGCCGACTACGTCACCGCCCTGTGGGACATCGTCAACTGGGCCGACGTCGCCACCCGCTACGCGAACGCCAAGCAGATCGCCTCGGTCTGACGCGGCCCGGCCCGCGCACAGGCTCCGCGCACACCCACCCGGCCGGCCGGGACGGCATCCAGCCACCCGGCCGGCTCGGTGGCCCGGCGCCGCAGGCGACACGGCGACGGGTGCCTGTCTCCACGCCGACGGCGCATTGGGATCAGATTGGTATCGTGTTCCCATGGAAGCTGTTGTGGATCAGGCGGGCCGCATCGTGCTGCCCAAGTCCATCCGCGACGCGCTGGGCCTGCTCCCCGGCACGAAGGTGGACATCTCGCCTTACGGGGCCGGTGTGCAGGTCGTGCCAGCCGGCAGAACCGCCCGCCTCGTCGAGGAGAACGGCGTGCTCGTGTCCGCCGGCGACACGCCTGTCGACGACGACGTCCTGTTCGGCCTCATCGACGCCACACGCAGGTGACCATCGCCGTCGACACCAGTGTCGCCGTCCCGCTGCTTGTCCGCTCCCATCAACATCACACGGACGTGGCGCGATGGTGGGGCGGACAGCAGCTCACGCTGAGTGGGCACGCTCTGGCCGAGACCTACTCGGTGCTCACCAGACTGCCGGGCGACGCCCGCCTGTCCGGGCCGGACGCCGCACGCCTGCTCGACGCGAGATTCACGGCACCGCTGGTGCTGAGCGGGCCGCCCGCACAGCAGATCCACACGACCTTGAGCCGACTCGGCATCGTCGGGGGCGCCGTGTATGACGGTCTGGTGGCACTCACCGCCAAAGAGCACGGCCTGGCCCTTGCGACGAGGGACGCACGCGCCCGCGGAACCTATGACGCGGTCGGCGTCAAGGTGATCCTGGTCGGGTGAATGCGTGCCGGTGAAGCCTCCGGCCTCCACAACCCCTGAGCTTCTCAGCTCAACTGCTCCCCTGGATCATCATGGAGTACGTGCCATCGGTGTCGTTGGCCGAGGCGCTCCATACCCGAGGCGCGTTTCCGGCCGACGAGGTAATCCGGATCGGCGTCGCCGCGCTGGACGCACTCGTCGCGGCGCACCAGCGCGGGATCAACCATCGGGATGTCAAGCCTGCGAACATTTTGATCGGCCACGACGGCCGCATCGTGCTCGTCGATTTCGGCGTCGCCTCCCACGGGTCGGATCCGACGATCACTGACGGTCCGATCGGAACCCTGGCCTATATCGCCCCGGAACAGTTCGCGGGCATCCGCCAGTCCACGGCGGGCGACCTGTTCTCGATCGGCGCCACGCTGTACCACGCCGCCGAGGGCGAAGGGCTCACCGCGTCGTCGACAGGACCGGCCCTCCCGGCAGCACCAGCAGCACCAGTGGCACCAGTGGCACCAGTGGCACCGGCGGCGGAGAAGCTACTCGTCGACACGGGGCTCAGCGCGGGCGTACGGCCCACCAGCCGGCCACGATGATCAGCAGTGCGCCGATCAGGGCCAGGACGCCGGCGACGGCGGCCTCGAAGGCTACGGCGCGCAGTCCGCGGGACTCGTGCGTCGCCGCGGCGGCGGCAGCGAGGCACGCCACCACCGCCACCAGCACGCCCGTGGGCAGGACGATGGCCTGGGACGGATGCCGCCGCGGCCGGCGCGGCTCCCGCGGCAGGGCCCGTAGGTGGGCGACGGCCGCCACCGCGACGATGGCCAGCCCTGCCACGCTGCTGCCGTACTGCAGCCAGCCATACCCGGGCAGGCCCGCGTGCTCGGCACGCAACCAGACGAACTGACGAAAACCCCACCGGTTGCGGTGGGTGAACAGGTCCCAGCCCACATGCGTCAGCCCGCCCACCATCGCGGCCGCGGGAGCGAGCATCCACTGGCGCCGGCTCAGCCGCGCTCGGGGAGCGAGCCGCAGCCGGACCGCATCCGGCGCCAGGTCGACCAGGGCGTCACGCACCAGGTGACACCACACCAGCAGCACCACGATGGTCAGGGCGGGTACGACGGTGACGATCCCGAGCAGGCTGTGCGTGAGCTGGTACAGATCCGTCCACCGGCCGAAGACCGGCACGTCGGGAACCATCGAGCCCACGACCATCGCACTCATCGGCAGACCGAGCCTGCGCAGCGGCAGGACCGCCGCGGGATGGCTCGCAGTGAACGGCACCCAGCCCCCTCAGCACCAGTCGCCCCGAATGTACCGGGCGACCAGTAGACGAGGAGCCGTCCTCTCCACAACGCGGGTAGCCAGGCTGTGCAGGTGCAGGGCTCGGACGGTGCAAGGCTGGGAGGGTGACAATGGCCACCGGTGAGGACATGGACCACCCTCGCAACAACGGTCCGGGGAGTCCGATCGGAGCGGTACCGGGGGCGATCCACCGTCCTGGTCTGGGTGCGCTGCTGCGGCCACCTCAGCGGGCGGACGCCCGGCGCAACTACGAGGCCCTGCTCGCCGCCGTCGCGGAGGTCTTCGCGGCCGACGGCCCGCAGGCCTCGCTGGACAAGATCGAAACGCCTGGAATGGCAGCTACTAGGCTCCGTGAATGCTGCCCGACGTCACCGTCGCCGGGGCGAACCTTCCCATCCGGGCCGCCCTGCCGGCGCTCATCGGCGCGCTGACCGCCCGCGACCAGCCCGGGCCGGGCCACGCCGGTGGGGCCGCGGTGCTGGTGGCGCCGCCCGGCACCGGCAAGACGACACTCGTCCCGCTCGCGCTCGCCGACCACGTCCCCGGCCGCGTGCTGGTCGTCGAGCCGCGGCGGATCGCCGTCCGCGCCGCGGCCCGGCGGATGGCCAGCCTCACCGGCGGTGGCGAGATGCGTGGTGGCGAGATGCGTGGTGGCGAGACGGGCGTCGGCGAGGTGGGGGGCGCGGTCGGTTACACGATCCGGGGCGAGCGCCGGGCCGGGCCGTCGACCAGGGTCGAGGTGGTCACGACCGGTGTCCTGGTCCGGCGGCTGCAACGCGACCCCGAGCTGCCCGGTACCGACGCGGTCGTCCTCGACGAATGCCACGAGCGCCACCTCGACGCCGACCTGGCGCTCGCGCTACTGCTCGACGCCCGTGCCGTGCTGCGTCCCGACCTGCGTCTGGTCGCCGCTTCCGCGACCGCCGACACCCGGCGGCTGGCCGCGATGCTCGGCACGCCCGACCAGCCCGCGCCGATCATCGGGACGGACGCCTCGATGTACGACGTCGAGGTCGTCTGGGCGCCCTCACCAGGTGTGATCACTCCGGCGCACGGGCTGCGGGTCGACCCGAGGCTGCTCGACCACGTCGCCGCGACGGTCGGGCGCGCGCTGCGGGAGACATCCGGGGATGTGCTCGTCTTCCTGCCCGGGGCCGGTGAGATCGCCGCCGTCGCCGGCCGGCTCGCCGGGCACCGGGACGCCGTCGACGTCCTCACCCTGCACGGCCGGCAGACCGGCGGGGCGCAGGACGCGGTGCTGCGCCCCGGCCCGCGTCGCCGGGTCGTCCTGGCCACCGCGGTCGCGGAGAGCAGCCTCACGGTGCCCGGTGTGCGGGTCGTCGTCGACGCCGGCCTGGCCCGCTCCCCGCGCATGGACCATGCCCGCGGGCTGGGCTCGCTGGTCACCGTGCGGGTGTCCCGGTCGTCCGCCGGGCAGCGCGCGGGCCGGGCCGGGCGGGAGGCCCCGGGCCGGGTGTACCGCTGCTGGTCCGCCGCGGAGCATGAGCGGTTGCCCGCCCAGCCGGAACCGGAGATCGCCGTCGCCGACCTCACCGCCTTCGCGCTGGAACTGGCGGTCTGGGGCAGTCCCGGTGGGGTGGGCCTGCCCCTGCTCAGCGAGCCGCCGGCCGGCGCGATGGAAGCTGCCGGGGCAACGCTGCGGGCCCTCGGAGCTGTCGACGAGACCGGCCGAGTCACCCCACGAGGACGTTCGATCGCCCAGGTCGGAACCCATCCGCGGCTCGCGCGAGCGCTGCTCGACGGCACCCGGTCCGTCGGCGCCCGCCGCGCGGCGGAGGTGGTGGCGATGCTCTCCGGGGACGGCCCGGTGGGCGGCTCGGTCGGCGGCTCGGTCGGCGGCCCGTCCGACGACCTCGTCGCCGCGTGGCGCCGCCTGCGGGGCGACACAGACCGGGCCGCGTCCGCCCGCTGGCGGGAGGAGACCCGCCGGCTGCGATCGGCCGCGCAGGCCCCACCCGCCGGGACCGGGGAACCCGGTGAGCCCGGTGAGCCCGGTGAGCCCGGTGACCTTGCCGGGCCCGCGGCGCGGGGCGCGGGTGGGATCACCGACGATCTCGCGGCGGGGCTGGTGGTCGGCCTCGCCTTCCCCGAACGGCTCGCGCGGGCCCGTGACGCCGGCAGCACGAACTACCTGATGGCCGGCGGGACCGGTGCCGAGCTCGCCGCGGGCTCGGCGTTGACCGGGGCGGGCTGGCTCGCCATCGCGGTCGCCGACCGCGGGCCAGGCCGGACGTCCGCCCGAGTGCGCCTGGCCGTCACCCTCGACGCGGCGACCGCGCGGGAGGCGGGCGCGGCGCTGCTACGCACCGAGGACGAGGTCGCCTGGTCCGGCGGCGACATCGTCGCCCGCCAACTCGAGCGCCTCGGCGCGATCATCCTCGCCGAACGCCCGGTGGGCAGGCCCGATCCGTCCCTGCTGCGGGCCGCGGCGCTCGACGGGCTTCGGGCCGCGGGCCTGCCCGTGCTGCGATGGAGCGCCGACGCGCTCGCCCTGCGCGATCGGCTCGCGTTCTGCCACCGGCTGCTCGGCGCCCCCTGGCCCGACGTCACCGACGCCGCCCTGCTGGACTCCGCCTCCGACTGGCTCGGCCCGGACCTCGACGGTGTGCGACGCCGCGCCGACCTTGAGCGCATCGACGCCGGCCACGCGCTGCGCCGCCTGCTGCCCTGGCCCCAGGCCGGCCGGCTGGACGAACTGGCCCCCGAACGGGTGACGGTGCCGAGCGGCTCCCGGGTGCGTCTCGACTACAGCGGCACCAGCGGCGCGGCCGGCCCCGTGCTGGCCGTGAAGATCGCCGAGGTGTTCGGGTGGGAGCGGGTGCCCGTCGTCGCCGACGGCCGCGCACCGCTGGTGCTTCACCTGCTGTCGCCGGCAGGGCGCCCGGTGGCGGTGACGAGCGACCTGGCGTCGTTCTGGCGCACGGGCTACCCGCAGGTCCGCGCGGAGCTGCGCGGCCGCTACCCCCGACACCCCTGGCCGGACGACCCGACCACAGCCCCACCGACCCGCCGCGTCGCCCCCCGCACCCGCAGCCGCTGAAGGGCAGGATCCGGGCACCCAGGCCTGACATTCCCTACCTGGGTGAACCTGTTCTCCGACCTGTCCGCCGAGCCCCCTGGCAACTCATCCGGACCGGCGGGGGCGTGCGCGGCCATCGCCGCGGCGGGCGGTGACTTCAACCAGCTCCCCGTGGACCCCGCGGTCCTCTGCCCGTTCATCTACGACCCGGTGACGGCCACGGCCACGGTGCACGGCCAGCAGCCGCATTCCCAGCGGCTGTCACCCGCACCCGGACGTCTCCCCAGGCCTCACCTGAGGTCAGCACAGCATCGGAGGAACTCGCGCGCTCGACGATGTACCGTCCGACGACGGCATCCGGCCGAGGCTCCCGTGCCGTTGCCCGGCGCCCTGCAGAGTAAGGAGACGTCGTATGACCGGCACTCTGCCGACCGGAATCGGCCTGTGGGCGGGCTTCCTCGACCAGCTGCCGGCCGCCGAGGCGATCGCCGCCGTGCGCGACCTGGAAAAGGCAGGCATCACAACGATCTGGCTGCAGGAATACAGCAGCCTGGACCCGTTCGTCCGCGCCGCGCTCTACCTGCAGGCCACCGAGCGGCTCACCATCGCGCTCGGAGTGGCGACGATCCACGCCCGGGACCCGCGCGCGATGGTCGGTGCGGCGGCGACCCTGCACGAGGCGTTCCCAGGGCGGTTCGCGCTCGGTCTCGGCACCAGCCATCGTCATCTCGCCGAAGCTCGCGGCTCGACCTACACCAAGCCCCTGACCGCCCTGCGCGACTACCTCGCAGCGATGGAGACGGCCGCTGGGCACCGGAATCCTCTGCCGCCACGGTTCCTCGGCGCGCTCGGCCCGAAAATGATCGAGCTCGCCGGAACCGCCACCGACGGGTTGCACACCTATTTCTGCCCCGTCGCCCACACGGCCGCCGCTCGCGCAGCCGTCGGCGCCGGCCCGTGGATCGCGCCCTCTCAGATGGTCGCGCTCGGCGCCACCGAGACGACCGACGAGCTGCGCCGTTATCTCGGGCTGTGCCTCGGGATGCCCAACTATCGCGCGAACCTCGCGCGGTACGGCTTCACGGACGCCGATTTCGCGGCGGCCAGCGACGCCCTTGTCGACGCCCTCGCCGTCCCCGACGAGCCGGCCGCGCTGCGCGCACGCCTCGACGACCAGCGCGCCGCCGGCGCCGATCACGTCGTACTCCAGCTCGTGCCGCCGCCTCCGGCCGCCCGGGTCCTCGACCGGGTCGCCGACGGTCTGGGAGCGGCCTGAGGCGCTGGCCTAATGAGCTCACCGATGCCGCGGACCACTGGCCGCTGGCTGCCTGCTGGCGGCGCCTGTAACTTACAGGGCAGGTAAGTTACAGGCAGTGTGAGTAGGCGGGAGAGGCGGGGCGGCGATGGCCTTTGTGAATCGCACCGACGAACTCGCCGCCCTTGAGGCGTGGTGGCGCTCGACCGACCCTCGGCCGGCGGTGGTGTGGGGGCGGCGGCGGGTCGGCAAAACCGCGCTGTTGCAGCGCTTCGCCCAGGGCCGTCGGTCCGTGTCCCATACCGGAGCCGGCCGGGCGGCCGCCGGGGAACTGGCACAGCTGTCCCGTCAGGCGGCCAGCGCGCTGCCGGGGCGAATCCGTGATCTCGCCGCGCGGCCCTACCTCGACTGGGACGACGCGCTCGACGACCTCGCCGCAGCGGCTGAGCAGGAGCCGCTCCTCGTCATCCTGGACGAGTTCCCCGAGATCGTCGCCACCTCACCCGAACTGCCCGGAGTCCTGCGGGCCTTCCTCGACCGGACAGCCGGGCGGACCAGGCTACGGCTGCTGCTGTGCGGGTCGGCCGTGCGGCACATGACCGCGCTACAGGAGCAGCGGGCGCCCCTGTACGGCAGATTCGACCTGTCGCTGTCACTGCATCCGTTCCGTCCGCACGAGGCCGCACTCATGCTGCCCGGGCTGACACCGTCCGACCGCGCGCTCGTGTACGGGCTGGTGGGCGGGGTTCCGCTGTATCTGTCGTGGTGGGACCAGGACGCCAACCTCGCTGAAAACCTGCTGCGGCTCGCCTGCCGGCCCGGGGCACCACTGCTCACCGAGGGGCAGCTGGTGCTCGCCACCGAGGTGGAACACGGTGAATACCCGGCGGCCGTACTCCACGCGATAGCCGAAGGCCGCACCCAGTACAACGAGATCAAAGACCACATTCGCGCTGAACCGGCCCGCACTCTGGATCGACTCATCGAGCTGCGGCTGGTCGAACGACAGATGCCGGTCACCGAAACAGCGCGCAGCCGGCGTCGGGTCTACCGAATCGCCGACAACTTCCTCGCCTTCTACCTCGGGCTGCTTTCTCGGTACCGCGCGGAGATCGAACGTGGGCTAGGAAAAGCGATCCTGCCCGTACTGATCGAGAGTCTGGACGACCATCTCGGCAAGCCGTGGGAGGAAGCGTTTCGCGAGCATCTACGCCGACTCGCGGTCGCCGGCGCACTGGGCAGTGACATCGTCGCGGTCGGGCCCTACTGGAACACTGGCGGGCAGAACGAGATCGATGCGGTCGTGCTCGCGGGCAGAGACCGACACCCGGTCCTGTTCGGCGAGGCGAAGTGGGCTCGCTCCATTGACGGCCGGCGGATCGCCGGCCGACTGTCGGAGAAGGCTCGTACCGTCACAGCAGCTGTTCCATCCGTGACAGCCGTTCCCGCGGCCTCGGGTCGCCCTCCAGACGACCGGCCTGCCGACCCTGCCGACCCGGCCGCCGGCCCTGGCAGCACCGGGATCGACGGCTCCGCCGCGGTACGCCTCGCGCTGTGCGCTCGCGAGGAGATCCGCGACGCACCGCCGGAATGTCTCACCGTCACTGCCGCCGACATCTTCGATTAGCAGTATGTGCTCATTGGCGTGCTCATCGGCTCAGGCCCTCTGTTCGTTCGGTGCCGGGCTGCTCCGCGTTCCAGGAGGCGAGAATGCGCAGGGCGTCGTGGGACGGGCTGCCGGCTTCGGCTGTGAGGACCATCAGGCGTTGTCCGGAGCCGTCGGGGCTGGCCCAGGTGTCGCAGTCGAGGGTGAGGTCGCCCACGAGGCGGTGCCGGTAACGCTTCGTCCCATAGCTGGCGTTACTGACACGGTGCTCGGCCCACCAGGTGCGGAAATCGACGTCCTGGACGGACAGCTCCCCGACCAGTCGGGCGAGTTCCGGGTCGTCGGGATCCGCGGCGGCCTCCGTACGCAGCGCGGCGACCGCTTCGCGGGCGTCGTGTTTCCATTCCTGGTGCATTTCGCGGATCACCGGGTTGGTGAACAGCAGGTTCAAGTAGTTGCGGCGAGCCGGTGAGAGCGCCGAGAAGTCGAGGTAGAGAGCGGCTGCCGCCGGATTCCAGTCGAGGATGTCCAGGCGCCTGCCGAGGACCAGCGCGGGCGTCTGGGTGAGCTGGTCCAGCAGGCGGCGCATGGCAGGCCGTACCCGCTGGGCCGGCCGGCGCCGATGCGGCAGGGCGTCGCTCCTGCCCGCGAGCTCGTACAGATAGCGTTCTTGGTCGCCGTCGAGGCGCAGGGCGCGGACGAGGGTGGCGAGCACGGAGGCGGAGGCCCGGACACGCCCCTGTTCGAGCCGGGTGTAGTAGTCAACGCTGATCGCGGCGAGCTGAGCCACCTCCTCGCGGCGCAGCCCCGCGACCCGGCGGGTGGAGTCCGTCCCGGGCAGGCCGCATTCCCGCGGATCCAGCTGGGCCCGGCGGGCCTTCAGGAAGGCGCCGAGGTGGGAGGCCGATGCCGAGCTCATGGTCTCCAGTCTGCGGTTTCCGCCGTGGGAACGGCACGGGTGTGAGGGGCCAGGTTCCTTCCCAGGCAGAGACCTTCCTCTTTGCCACCTGCGGGCCGCGGTCGATGGTGAGGACACCGCCGACAGCGTGCGCCGAAAGACAAACCGTCACCTGCGGCACCGAACGGCGGGCGCGTAGCGACTGATCGACAAGGGAGAGTTGCCCCATGGCCAGGACCAGCGTCACGTTCGACAGCGCCGGCATCGAGATCGCCGCGCACCTCCACGTTCCGGACCACCCGGCCGACGGCGCCCCACTTCCGGCGCTGGTGGTCGGTCACCCCGGCACCGGGGTGAAGGAGCAGACGTCCGGTACCTATGCGGGGCTGATGGCCGAGCGGGGGTTCGTGGCCCTGGCCTTCGACGCCGCCTACCAGGGTGAGTCCGGTGGTCTGCCGCGTGGTCTGGAGGACCCCGCCCAGCGAGTCGAGGACTTCAAGGCCGCCGTCTCCTACCTCACCACCCGGCCCGAGGTCGACGCCGACCGGATCGGACTGCTGGGCGTGTGCGCCTCCGGCGGTTACTCGCTCGCCGCCACCGGCGGCGACCACCGGGTCAGGGCTGTGGCGACCGTGTGCACCGCCGAACCCGCGCGCCAGTTCCGCTACGGCGCCG
>NZ_ADGX01000152.1 GCF_000177675.1 Parafrankia sp. EUN1f | reverse complement strand
CGCCGCGGCGGTGGCCGGCGCCAGGCCGATGGCGGCAGCCTCCTCGCCGAGCGCCACCTCCCGGCCGACCATCTCGCGGGCCAGCGTGGCCGCGTCGGTGCCGGACGTCTCCCGCCGCGCGACCACCCGGCCCCGGCGCAGCACGGTGACCCGGTCGGTGGCGGTGAGGATCTCGGTCAGCTTGTGGCTGATCAGGACGACCGCCTTCGCCGCCCCCGCCCCAGCACCCGCATCCACACCCGCGCCCGCGCCCGCGCCCGGATCTGCGGCCGCACCCGGCGAGCCGTCGCCGGTGACCGCGCGGCGCAGCACGGCGAACAGGTCCCGCGACTCGGCCATCGACAGCACCGAGGTGGGCTCGTCGAGAATGATCACATCCGGGTCGCGGCGCAGGCACTTGATGATCTCTACACGCTGGCGCTGCCCGGCGGACAGCGTGTCGACCCGGGCGAGCGGATCCACGGCGATGCCGTACCGCTCGCCGATCCGCACCGTCTGGGCGCAGGCCTCCTCCCGCCGCAGTCGTCCACCCCCAGCCCACAGACGCCCGGCCCTCGGGAGCCCGGCCCACCGCCCCTCGCCCGGCAGCCGATCGCTGCCGGCCCGTCCGCGACCGGCGCCCTGGCGGGCGGGCAGCCCGGCGAGGCCGGCCGTCGCGTCCCCGAGGATGACGTTCTCCCAGACGGTCAGGGCGCCGACCAGGCTGAAGTGCTGGTGAACCATGCCGACGCCGATGCCGGCCGCGGCGCGCGGGTCCGTGACGTCGATCGGTTCGCCGTCCCGCAGGATCATGCCGGCATCCGGCCGGATCAGCCCGCTGAGCACCTTCATCAGGGTCGACTTGCCGGCCCCGTTCTCGCCGAGCAGCCCATGGATCTCGCCGCGGCGCACGGCCAGGTCGATGCCGTCGCAGGCGACGACCTGGCCGTACCGCTTGGTGATGCCCCGCAGCTCGATGGCCGGGGCAGGCGCCGAAACGTGGTCGTCCGGGGCGTGGTGGGCCTGACGCGGGACGTGGTGGGCGTGTTCCGGGCCGGGAGCGGGCGCCGGGACGCGAACGGTCGCGGGTGCGGGCGCGGTGGGCCGGGAGGTAGCGGTCATGCGCGGTCAGCTCCTGGAGATGTCCTCGGTTCGGCGCAAGGTCTGCGGTCGCCGAGGGGGCTCAGCCGCCGAGCTTCGCGACCTCGTCGGCCGGGACGATGGCACCCGAACCGATGTCCGAGATGAACTTGTTGACCGCGGCGGTCTGCTCGTCCGTGCCGGCGCAGACCTTCACGGTCGGCACCGCGTCGACGCCCATCTTCCAGTGCCTGGTGACGCCCATCTTCAGCGTGCCGGCGGAGAAGTCCTTCAGCGCGGCCGCGAAGTAGTCACCGGGGCTGAAGATCGCCGAGATGGCGAACTTCGCGGTCGGGTCGGAGCAGCGGTCGGTACCGGGAGTCAGCGTCGGCACACCCGCATCGCTCGCGATCTTCGCCGCGGCGTCGGTCGCGCCGCCCAGGTACGGGTAGAACATCTTGACGCCCTGGTTGATCTGCGCCTGCGCGGCTTCCTGCCCCTTGGCCGCGTCGTCGAACGAACCGGTGTAGGTGGCGAGGACCTCCGCGTCCGGGATCACCTCGCGGATGCCGGCCTTGAACGCCTTGTAGGCGAGGACGGAGAAGTCCGCCTCCGGCCCGGTGACATAGCCGGCCTTGGTGTCCCCGCTCTCCTTCATCAGCAGGCCGGCGGCGTACCCGGCGGCGAGCAGGCTCTCGTTGACGTCGTCCTGGGAGGTCGAGATGTAGGGGGTCAGCTCGACACCCTGACCGGCGGCGACGTACCAGGCCGTCTTCGCGCAGACGGCCTCCTCCGCGACGGGCAGCGCGTCCTTGAGCTCGCTGGCACCGACGGCGACCAGGTCGACACCCTGCCGGCAGACGTTGCGGGCGGCCGACACCGCGTCGGCCGGATTGATCTTGTCCTGGGTGATGATCTGCCAGCCCTGGTCGGCCGCGAACGTCTTCGCCGAGGCCACGAAGCTCTCGTAGTAGCCGTTGTCGTTGGTGTCACCGGGGCTGAGGATGCCGACGACGACCTTGCCGTCACCGTTCACGTCCGGCTCGCCAGCCGGGACGGTGCCCGCGGCCGGGGCGGCCGACGCGCCGACCTCGGCCGAGGTCGCGCTCGTGGAGTTGTCACCGCAGGCGGCCACGAGAGCCAGCGACAGCGCGGCCGCCGAGACGGCGGTCAGGCGCGGGAAAGCGCGGTGGAGCGAGAACCTAGCAGTCAACGTCGTACCTTCCGCGAAAGGGAGTACAGGCGAAGTTCAGGTGGCTCGCGGCCTACGACGCTGTAGAGCCGCCTCCGTGGTGGGGAGCCGCACGGAGGTGGGTACTGCCGAGCGGAGAGGGAGCCCGCCGTGACGCCTCGGCCTGTCGGCACGACGCTCCGGCACGTCGGCACGACACTCCGCGGCGTCTGCGCGACGCTTCGGCGCGGATCACGGCGCGATGGTGGTCCCGACCTCGCGCCGGTGCCCGTCTGGCCGGCACCGATGCCGCCCGAAGCGACCCGGATACGTCCTGACCAGGCAAAACCCTCTGCGATGCACGTTAGTCGAGCGGTCCGGGGGCTTCGCTGTGCCTTGGGCACCAACCCGCCGCACCGCTTCCGGGCGGGGATTCGTTCGTTACAGTCAGCTGTTCCGGGCGCCACATGCCCGACATCTCGGACAGTGATCAGGCAGGGCGGGGGCGGGCGTCAGTCGCCCCAGTCGGTGCGCACCGCCGCCGCCTCGCGGATGTGGAAGTGTCCCTTGGTGTCCCTGGCGGGGTCCTCGGCCCGGGTGCTGGACCGGTCCACCACCACGTGCTTGCCGAAGTTCTCCACCAGCGGGCGGCCGACATCCCGGCGTAGCCACAGGCGCAGCAGGTGGCGGGTATGGGCGAAGTCGGTGCCGTTGACGAACTCGGTGCGCGAATGCAGCGCCGCGTAGTTGAGGAGCCACTGGATGTCGCCGGGCTGGAAGTCCATGTCGAGCGCGACGCCGTCGGAGTAGGTGATCTCCTCGATCAGCGCGAGCGCCTCCCGCTGCGGCCCGGTGAGCGGCGGAACGCCCGGGTAGCGATGTGCCGACTCGATCATGTCGGCGCCCGCGTACATGCTGAAGCAGCCCTGGGTCCAGCTGACGATCGGGGAGGTGTAGGTGTCCGCCGGTGCGTCCGGGTCCTGCCGCCGCCAGTCGTAGTGCCAGGGCTCCAACAGCAGCGGAGCCAGGTCGGGGCGGCGGGCGAGCAGCTCGTTGAAGACCGTCGCGCCGCTGACCAGGCTGCTCAGGCCACCGGACGCAGGCGGACGCAGGCACATTAGCGCCACCGCGTCGGAGCTGTCCGAGTGGTAGGGCAGCTTGTCCCGGGTCCGCGACGGCAGGCCGCCCTCCTCGTAGGCCTTGTCCGACACGCCCACGATGTGGTCGATGAGGTCACCGAGCTCGTTCTGGCGGATCGGTTCACCCAGATGCAGGCCGATCAGGTAGAAGATCGCCGCGGCGAGGGTGTCGTCGTACTCCTGCATCCGCAGCCCGCGGATGAGGACGAAACCGCGGCCGGAGTCCATGTCGGCGCCGAACTGGCGGATGGCGTCGGAGGCGGCCGTGAGCGGGTACTGCGCGGCGCTGACGGTCCGCAGGTCCGGGTCGTCGGCGATGAACCGCCGCCCGATCTCCTCCAGCTCGGCCACCTGGTCGGGGCCGAGCCGGAAGATCCACTCATCGGTGCGGGACAGTTCGTCGCCGCGCCAGACGAACGGCCCGGTGACCGGCTCCAGCGTGGTGGTGATGGTCATGGGTGTGCCGTTCCTTTCCCTGTCCTCTTCGCTATGCCCAGGAGCTTCGCTATGCCCAGGAGCGGGGTATCCGCAGGTCGGCTCGGTCGAGCAGGGCCGCCGCACGGTCGCGGGCCGCCGCCCACAGCGCGTCCTCGTCCACCGTGGTGACCCGACCACCCCGCACCACCTGGCGACCGGCGACGAGCACGTCACGCACCGTGTGGGTCGGCGCGTTCCACACCAGCTGGCGGGCCAGGTCGCCGACCGGCACCCAGGCCGGGTCGTCGGTGCGGAAGACGACGATGTCCGCCTGCAGGCCCTGGACCAGGGCCCCGGTCACCCCGCCGAGGCCGATCGCGGCCGCGCCGTCGACGGTGGCGAGCGCGAACGCCTCCCCCGCCCGCAGCGGGGCGACACCGTCGGCGGGGGCGTCCCGCGACAGCCCGGCCAGCAGCCGCGCCGCGTCCAGGATGTCGAGCCGGTCACCGGCGTTGTGCGAGTCGCAACCCAGCGCCAGCCGGCCACCGGCCCGCCAGAACGGGACATGCCGTCCTGCCCTGGTCAGTCCCTGCCCGAGCCGCAGGTACGCCCACGGGCAGCAGGCGACAGCGGTGCCGGTCGCGGCGAGGATCTCGATCTCCGCTTCGGACAGCCACACTCCGTGACCGAGCAGCAGCCTGGGGCCGAGCACACCGAGCGCGGCCAGATGCTCCACCGGCCCACGCCCGCTGCGTCGTCGGTAGGCGTGGACGTCGTCGACACTCGGCGCGAGGTGCAGCGTGAGCCCGGTGCCCAGCTCCTCGGCGAGCCCGGCCGCGCCGACGAGCAGCTCGTCACTGGCGAGATCGTGACCCACGAGGGTGACCCACCCGCTGACCAGCCCGCCGGGCGGGAACGCCCGGACGACCTCGGCCTGCCGGGCGAGCACCTCGTCGACCGGACCGGAGTAGGGCAGCCCCGGCGCATCCCAGCCCCAGGTGCCCAGCGTCGCCCGGATCCCGGCCCGGCGCAGCGCCGCGCCGACCCGCTCCGGGTGGGCCACGGTGCCCGGCTCGACGATCGTGGTCACCCCGGCCCGCAACGCCTCGACCGCGGTGAGCAGCGCCGAGATCTCGTCGTCCGCGGGCAGGTGCGCGGCGTGCAGGGGCATCGCCCACTCGAAGATCGACGCCTGGGAATCGATGTCGTCCGGGATGGCGCTGCGTACCAGCGGATCTCCGGTGGTGTGCTGGTGCGCGTTGATCAGGCCCGGTGTGACCACGCAGCCGGTTGCATCCAGCTCGGTGCTGCCGGGGAACGCGGCCCTGATCTCGTCGGCCGGGCCGACGCCGACGATCCGCCCGTCACGCACCGCGACCGCACCGCTGTGGAGGACGCGCCGCTCGGTGTCCATCGTGACCACCTGGCCGCCGATGACCAGCAGGTCCGTAGGGCCGGCCATGCCGGCTGGGATGGCCGGATCCTTCGACGTCGGCCCGGTGGATGTCATGGTCCGGATGCTAGGAACAGGCCGGCGGCCTCCGTATGTGCTCCTGACACAAGAAGCATCCACGCGGCGTCGGGCGAACCGCGCCGGACGCTGATCCCGCACACCCGCCGTTCACCGGCCGCGGCGGCTGCTGATTCGCCCGTCAGGATCCGTCGGCACGTGGGTGTGGAAGCAGGCGCGCGGCCCACGCTCCGGTATCGATCAGCCTGGCGGCCTCGTTCTTGATGATCTCGATGACTCTGGTGGCGAAGCCGGTCGGCAGCTCGAGGTGTGTGGTCACGGCGATACCGAACCGGGTGGCGAGTGACGGGTCGTGCAACGGAGCGGCCCGCAGGACACCGGCGTCGATCTCGGGCGCGCAGGCCGAAAGCGGGAGAACACCCCAGCCGTAGCCCGCGCCGATGAGGTCCTTCATCACCTGCAGCGAATCGGTGACGAACCGTGCGGTGATCCTCAGCTTGAGCCGCAGCGCCGTGTTCTCGACGCTGGTGCGCACCCCCGTCGCGCTCGCCGGCAGCACCAACGGGTGGGCCGTCAGCTCCGCGAAGCTGACAGCACGGTCCGGCCGCAGGTCGGCGGAGCCGGCGCCGACCACGAGAAGGTCCTCCTCCAGCAGATCCTCGTAGAAAAGCCTCCCATCCGAGAGGGGACCTATCATCGCAATGTCAACCACGCCTTTGAGGATGCCCTCGACGAGCTCCTCGGTACCGGCGACGGTTATCTGGAAATGCACCTTGGGAAACGCGGCCCCCAGGCTTTCCAGAAGCGGCACGGCCAGCACTCCGGCGGCGGTCGTCGGCAGGCCGATATGCAGGCCCCGCTCGATGCGCGCGAGCGGGGATCCGACATAGAGCATCGCGAGCTCGAGCTGGCGCAGCGGCGTGGCCGTGGTTGCGCGCAGCCGCTCACCCTCCTCGGTCAGCTGCACGCCGCGAGCGGTCCGCAGGAAGAGCGTGACGCCCAGGTCCTCCTCCAGTAGCCGAATGTGCCGGCTGAGCGCCGGCTGGGCGATCCCGAGAACGCTCGCGGCGCGGCTGATGGAGCCTTCGTCTGCGACGCGTAGGAAGTAGCCGAGCCGATGGGTGTCCACGCCTAGGACGTCATGACTGCGGCACCTGGTAGCCACCGCGGGTGATCAGGCGGACCGGATCGCTGCCGTCCCATTCCGCGCAGGTCCGCGAGACCCGGTCCAGCTGCACGAGAAACGTCGGCGTCTGTTCCACCACCTCGGTGTAGAAGCCGAAGTCCGCGCTGGTGTCGAAATACGCCACCCGGAAGGAGCCGTTGGCGCTTTCGCAGGCGAGCTCGTAGCCCTGCTGCGCGTAGTGTGCCTTCCTGCCCTCGTAGTCCGGCGTCACCGTGCAGAGCTGATGCAGTGCCGACACCCGGCCGTGCCGCCATTCCCGGTAGATGCTGGGACGGTCGCAGAGCTGCTTCACGAGCTCGATCTGCACCGGCCCGGCCTGCGCCACCGCGATCTGGATCGTCATCGTCGTCGCTTCGCCGCGGTAGGTGGCGTGCTGGTCGACGACCGGCATGACATGGAACGGCCCCACCCCGAAGACCCGGGCCCATCTCGCCGCGGCCTCCAGCAGATCGCCGACCAGGAAGCCGAGCTGGAAGAACCGGAACTCGCCGGCCGGTCCACCACCGGGACCACTGACCGGCCACTCCTGTTCGAACAGCCGATGCGCCGGCCGGCTCATGACGCCCTGCCCTCCTGGGTCACCGCCGGGCGCACAAGCACATCCTGCACGACGGTCGCCACGAGCTGCCCGTTCTCGTCGCGGATCGTGCCTCGTGCCAGGCCCCGGCCCCCGCTGACCGCGAGCGCGTCCTGGGTGTGCACATGCCACCGGTCGAAACGACAGGGCCGGTGCAGCCACAGCGCGTGGTCCAGGCTGAACCCGCCCAACCTGCCCACGGCGGCGAGGTCGGGGTAGGAGCGGAACACGATATCCATGAGGAAGTAGTCGCTGGCATAGGCCAGCAGCGCGGCGTGCAGCGCCGGGCTGTCTCCGACGGCGCGCGGCAGCCGCATCCAGTGCGACCGGGAACCCTGCGCCGGCACCCCGCCGAGGAAGGTCGGCGGCTCCCCCATGCGGATCTCGACCGCCGGCGGCCGCTCGATCCAGGAGCGGCTGGCCGCGCCCGGACCGGCGGGAATCCTGTGCGCCCACTCCTGGATGGACGGCAGGTCCTCGGGACGTCCCAGATCAACGATCGGGCCACCAGGCCCTGCCGCGACCGCGACCGCGGGCGGCGCGGCCACATCAGCCGTCGCGGTGCTCGCCCGAAAGGTCGCGAGGGCTTCGAGGAGGGGTCGGCCGCTCTGCACCAGGGTGACCCGCCGCGTCGCCGACGAGCGCCCATCACGCACCCGCTCGACCTCGATGTCGATCGGCTGCTCCGGGACGCCGGCCTCCACGAACGCCGCGTGCAGGGACTGCACGGTCATCCCCGGCGTGGTCGCGCTTGCCGCGGCCAGCGCCTGCGCGAGCAGCTGACCGCCGAAGATCCGACCGGGAAACTGGCCGGGTGCGGACCCGGCCCGAAACCTGTCGTCGCCGACCGGGTCCAGCTCCAGGGCCTGGAGAAGTCCGTCGAGCGAGCCGAGAACTGCCGGTTCGTGGAGACTGCCAGCGGGCGGGGACATACGCCCACTATGCAGCACACGGGCAATTTGGATCAAAGATCCTTTCTCGGCTGGCGTGCGATCGGCAGCCACCGCCACCGATCACCGCGCGGCCGACGCCCTCGGGTCCGGTCGCCTGGACCGATGACTCCGGCAGCGTGACGAGCACGGGAGCGTTTCCGGTCGCGCCACAACGGCGTGCGCTGTTCGCCATACGTTGGTATGTGTGGTGTCCAGTCAGCCGACAGACACGGATGGAAGGTGTGGACTGTGCCTAGGCAGAGGCCGTCGGGCGGCCCGGCTGGTGACCGAGGCGGGGCTTCGGCCACCGGTGCGGAGGGCGCCGGGCCTGTCCGCGAGCGGTCCACCGACGACAGCTCGGGCCCTGTCACCGCCAGCGGCCGACCGAAGGGTGGCCTGCGGGCCGCTCAGCGGGCGTTCACCCATGCGAGGTTCATCGACTCGGCTGTCATCGAGTTCACCGAGCGTGGGTACGCACGTACCACGGTCGACGACATCCTTGCCAGAGCCGGCACGACGCGAGCCACCTTCTATCTTCATTTCCGAAGCAAGGCGGATATTCTTCGCGAACTGTACGACCGGGTGATGGCCGTGTTCGACGGCATCTACACCGACCTGGACGGTCTCGGATGTGATCCGACAGTGGACGGCATCAGGGACTGGCTTCGCCTGGATGTCGAACGTTGGGCACAGGTCCGGCAGTACGCCGTCCCGCTGGCCGAAGGCGCGGTCATTGAGCCTGAGATAAAGGCGCTCGTCGAGCAGGGCTACGAGTATCACATCCAGTCTCTAGCTCGAGCGCTGTTCGCCGGCCGCGAGGACGTCAAACCGGAGGACGCCGAGCTCGCCGCCGTCATCCTGCTAAATCCACTCATGCACTTCTACGACCGCTACATGCACGGACGACTGACGGACACCGAGCGGATGATCACACTGGTCACGGCCGCCTGGATGGCGATCATCAAGGTGCCGGGTCGGTGACGGCGTAGCCAGATCAACATCACGACGCCGCGCCCGTCGACCGGGCGGCTCCGTGTGACGTCTGAAGCCTGAAGCCCCGACCGGGCCGGGCCGTCTCGACGACCGGGTCCGGGCTGCGCCGGGCTGGGCCGGGCAATGCCGGGTCGATCCGCGCGCAGTTGCCGTTCGACGCGTTACCAATGGGTTCGTTCGGACGTCACGGCGACCCCGCACCACCGAGCCGGCGGGGCTTCGGACGGACCAGGACCAGCGGCGACGCCGTCCGATTCGACGAGAGGCCTGGCCTTGCTGATCGCCAGATGGGACCGAGGGCTGGGAGTGGCTGAGGGCTGCCCCGTGCATCGAGCCACCGGGCTCGCAGGGGCAGGCCAGGCGTTCGACCGATGAAACTAGGCAGACACCGAAGCCATTGACTAGACACTGTATCTACCTTATGGTCACCCCACTGGACAGCGCAGTCCTCAGCGGCCGGCCCTCCCGATCGAGCGCCACGTGCGCTGCGGCCCGTTGCTGGCCGGAGGTCGACGAAGCCGGTCCGAACGCTCCCGCGACCGTCGATCACTACATCAAATATTCAATATTTTCCTAGCGCGCCGCCTGGGTAGGTGGGCCCGCCCGAGGAGCCACACAGCCACGTGGCACCTCGGCAAAGCGTGCGCACATTCCGCCACGCGTCACCAGGGGGGCCGTGGCACCGATCGTCACTGACGCCGCCATCAGCTGCAAACGGAGGACCTGATGGTCGAGTTCAATCCCTACGATGCCGAGACCTGGGCGAATCCCTACCCGGCCTACGCCGCGCTGCGCGCCGAGGCGCCCGTCTACCGGAATGACGATCCGCAGTTCTGGGCGCTGTCGCGGCATGCCGACGTGCTGGGGGCGCACAACGACTGGGAGACCTACTCCAGCACGGGTGGGGTCACGATCGAGGGGGTCGAGAAGGATTTCCCCATGCTGATCGTGAAGGATCCGCCGGAACACCACTGGCACCGCAGGATCATCAGCAAGGTGTTCACGCCTCGGCGGATGGCGGAGCTGGAGTCGTTCATCCGCCGCCGGGCCGGGGAGCTTCTCGATGCCCAGCGGGACGCCGCCGAGTTCGACATCGTCGGCGAGTTCGCGCTCAGGCTGCCGCTGGACGTCATCAGCGAGCTTCTGGGTATTCCCGCCGAGCACCGCATGACTGTCAGCCACCTGTCGGATCTGCTCACCGAACGCGGCCCGGACACCGACCCGGGCCAGTTCGCCGAAGCGAGCGCCGGCCTGCTGGCTCTCTACCTGGAGCTGGTCGCGGAACGGCGCCGGAAGCCGCAGGACGACATCATCTCCATGATCATGCAGACGGAGGTGGCCGACGATGAGGACGGCCGCACCCGCCGCATGGCGGACGAGGAGATCGCCTTCCGGTTCCTCGAGCTGGGTTCGGCCGGCCACGAAACCGTCGCCAGGGCCATTCCCAACGGGCTGATGGCGATGACCCGTTTCCCTGACCAGGCCCGGCTGCTGCGCGCCGACCTGTCGCTGGCGGCGAAGGCCGTCGAGGAGACCCTGCGGTTCGATCCGCCATCGCAGCTGCAGGGCCGCAGTACCACCAGGGACGTCGCCCTGCACGGCGTCACGATTCCCGCCGGCGCGAAGGTCATGCTGATCACCGGCTCGGCGCTGCGCGACGAAACCGTCTACGACAACCCCGACGCCTTCGACCTCGGGCGCAGGGAACACCCGTCCACGCTGTTCTTCGGTTTCGGCATTCATCGGTGCCTCGGCGCGCATCTGGCGCGCCTGGAAATAAAGATCGCCTACCAGGAGATCTTCGCCCGATATCCGGAGTTCCACGTCGACATCGACCGCGCCGAGCGGCAGGTCTCGACCAACGTGCGCGGTGTCAGCCGCCTTCCCTTCGTCGTCGACCAGGCCAGCGCACCGGTCCCCGCGGGAGCGTGAATGAGCGTCCACGCTGACCTTTCCGGCCGCCGGATCCTGGTGGTCGGCGCCTCGTCCGGAATCGGCAGGGCGGTGGCTATGCCTGCCGCGGCGGCGGGTGCTCGGATCGCCGTCGTCGGCCGGCGGGAAAGCCTGCTGAACGACCTGGTCAAGGAGGCCGGTGGCGGCATCCCGATCGTCGGGGACGTCAGCGACGACGCGTCCGCGAAACGGGCCGTCGCCGAAGATCTCGTCCTCAAGCCACCACTCAAGATCATGACAGCCGCCGCGGTCGCCGCGGCCGCCGCCCGGACCGACGGGTCCATGCCCGAGGGCGCAGAGGACAACGCGCTGGGCAAGGTCCAGGCCGACCGCCGGGCGGAACGTGCGGCCGAACAGCGCGGACACGCCCGCGCGTAGCACGCGAACCGTGCGCCGACATCTACCTGTCCGCGTGGTCGGAGATCCCGCGGACACGACACAGGGAAGGACAGCCGTGGGAAAGCTGGACGGAAAGGTCGTCTTCATCACCGGCGCGGCCCGGGGCCAGGGACGCAGCCACGCCATCAGGCTGGCCGGCGAGGGCGCCAGCGTCATCGCCGTCGACATCTGCGCGCAGATCGACAGCGTGCCCTACCCGCTGGCGACCCCGGACGACCTGGCCGGGACGGTCAAGAGCGTCGAGAACCTCGGCGGCGCGATCATCGCCGTCCAGGCGGACGTCCGTGACCGCCCGGCGCTGCGGGCCGCGCTCGACGAGGGCCTGGCACAGTTCGGCCGACTCGACGCCGTCTGCGCGAACGCGGGCATCTGCCCGGCCGTCGACGCGACACTGGCCGCGGGTTTCGTCGACGGCATGGACGTCGACCTGATCGGTGTGATGAACACCGTCGCGATCAGCCTGCCGCACCTCGGCTCCGGCGCCTCGATCATCATCACCGGCTCCACCGCGGGAATGATCGAGGGCACCACGGAACGGATGGGCAACACCGGCGGTGTCGGCTACTCACTCGCCAAGCAGATGATCGCCCGCTATGTCGAGGTGCTCGCCCTGCAACTGGCACCGGCGATGGTCCGGCTGAACGCCATCCACCCGACCAACGTCGACACCCACCTGCTGCACAACGAGACCATCTACAAGGCCTTCCGGCCGGACCTGGAGCATCCGACGCGGGAGGACGCCGAGCTCGCCTTCCCCGCGATGCAGGCGATGCCGATCCCCTACATCGACCCGAGCGACGTCTCCGCGCTGGTCTCTTTCCTCGCCAGCGACGAGTCCCGCTACATCACCGGGCTTAATCTGCGGATCGACGCCGGGGCGATGCTGAAGGCGTCCCCCGTCTGATGTACACGCTGAGATTCGACATGCGCGCGCCGGAGACGGGGGCGCCGGCGCGGGAGCTGTACGCGGCGGCGACCGACATCGTGGCGTGGGCCGAGACACGCGGGTGCCTGAGCGTGCTGCTCTGTGAGCATCACATGTCGGAGGACGGCTACCTTCCGTCACCCATGATCCTCGCCGCAGCGATGGCGGCGCGGACCTCGACCGCGATGATCACCATCGCCGCGCTCGTGCTGCCGTTATACGACCCGATCCGCCTCGCCGAGGAGATGGCGGTGCTCGACATCGTCAGCGGCGGGCGGACGAGCTACGTCGCCGCCATCGGCTACCGGCCGGCCGAGTACGAGATGTACGGCGTCGACTTCCACCGCCGTGGACGGATCGCCGACGAGTTGCTCCCGCTCCTGCTGCGCGCGAAGACCGGCGAACCCTTCGAGCACGACGGCCGGCGCATCCACGTCACCCCGGCCCCGCACACCCCTGGCGGTCCGATGGTCGCCTGGGGCGGCGGCAGCCCCGCCGCCGCCCGCCGCGCCGGTCGGCACGGCATCGGCTTCTTCGCCCAGAGCGGCGACAAGGAGCTGCGGGTCGTCTACGAGGCGGCGGCACGCACCGCCGGCCATGAACCCGGCCTGTGCATCCTGAACCCGCCCGACGAGCCCAACACCGTCTTCGTGGCCGAGGACGTCGACCAGGCCTGGGACGAGCTGGGACCCTACCTCATGCACGACGTGCGCAGCTACGCCGCCTGGAACGACGGCGACACCGCCACGGCCAGCCTCTCGTCCGCGCGGACGGCGGACGAACTGCGGGCGGAGCGGCGCAGCCACCAGATCCTGACCGTCGACGAGGCCGTGAACCGTGTCCGGGCCGGCGGCATCCTCCAGTTGCACCCGCTGGTCGGCGGCCTGCCGCCCGACGTCGGCTGGCGCTATCTGCGGACCGTGGTCGAGCAGGTCCTACCGGCCGCCCGGCCCCCGGCCGCATCGGCCTGACGCCACCGCGGACCCGGCGTCCGGGCCCCCGCCGACAGCGCTGTCACGGGCCGCACCGCTTTCGGCGGCGGTGCGGTCATTTCCGGCTGAGGCGGTGCGGTCATTTCCGGCTGAAAGGCAGCTTGGCGGTCAGCCAACCGACCAGTTCCTTCGGGTTGCGCGACTGCGTCCACACCCGTCCCGGTCCGGTGAACTCGAACACGAGACGCTCGCCGGACTTGAGCGACTGGATCAGACCGGAGCTGATCTTGCGGGTGGTGTAGGACACGCTGTCGCTGAACGCGACCAGATGGCCCGAGTCGAGGACGAGCCGCGTGCCGGCGGCGATGTCGACGATGTCGATCGCGCCGTAGCATGAGGCGACTACCTTTCCGGCGCCCGTTGCCCGGACAAGGAAGCCGCCCTCGCCGCCGGCCAGGTTCTTGAATCCGCCCCAGGCCGTCTCGAGCTCGACGCCGTCGGACGACGACAGCCACGCGCCACGCGCCAGATTGACCGCTCCGGTGGCACCGGCGTCTGAACCACCCAGGTCGATGACGCAGACGTCACCAGGCAGGTTCGCCGCAACGTCGACCCACCCGCCTTTCGCACCGGCGGTGAACCGGGTGATGAAGAGCGACTCGCCGCCCAGCACGCTGCGTTTGAGGCCCTTCAGCAGCCCGCCGTCCGTGCTCGACTCGACGGTGACGGCGTCCGCGTGAGCCATCATCGCGCCCGACTCGGCCCGCACCGTCTCGCCGGGCGCCATACCCAGGCGCGCGACCGCGAAGGACGGACTGTGTCGGATGTCGACCTGCACGCGGCCACCACCTCATCCCGAAAATACGATTAACAGTATTTACCGACCAGCTACTCCGCTGAATATATGAGTGGCACAACGGGCCTGTACACGGTTACGCGTGGGGAGGTCGGGAGCGATGACGCCGCGAGCGGCCGCGAGCGGGCCGGCGACCGTGCTGGTCGCGCCATCACCGCAGAGAAATACGACAGGCGGTGCGGCGAGATCCCCGGCGGTCGTGACCCCCGGCCAGGCCCATTGCCACCGGCCATGCCCCGTCAGGTCATCGCCGGGTAGTCGGTGTAGCCGCGGTGGTCGCCGCCGAAGAAGCCGCTGCGGTCCGGGTCGTTGAACGGGCCGCCGGCGACCAGCCGCGCAGGCAGGTCCGGGTTCGCCAGGAACAGGGCACCGTAGGAGATCACGTCCGCGGTTCCGTCCTGGACGAGGTCCAGCTCGGCTGGGCCGGTCGGCTCCGGGAGGGTGTTCGGGTTGAGGATGAGCGTTCCGGGCCACTGTGCGCGCAGGCTCGTGGTGAGGTCACGCTGCCCGGCGGTCTCCATGATGTGCAGGTAGACCGCGCCCACACCGGCGACGGCGTTCACCAGGCTCTTGTACGTCAGGTCCAGGTCGTCCTCGGCGATGTCGTGCAGCGGGTTCCCCGGCGAGATCCGCAGGCCGACCCGGTCGGCGCCGATCGCGTCCACGACCGCGGCGGTGACCTCGACCGCGAAGCGGATCCGTCCCTCGATCGAGCCGCCCCAGCCGTCGGTGCGCTGGTTGGCGTTGGTGGAGAGGAACTGGTGGATCAGGTAGCCGTTGGCGCCGTGCAGCTCGACGCCGTCGAACCCGGCGGCGATCGCGTTGCGGGCGGCCTGGGCGAAGTCCTCGATCGTCTGCGCGATCTCCGCCTCGGTCAGGGAGCGCGGCATCCCGAACGGCTTGAAGCCCTCGCGGGTGTACATCTCCCCCGCGGCCGTGATCGCCGACGGCGCCACCGGGGTCAGCTCACCGGGCAGCAGGTTGGCGTCGCCGACGCGGCCGGCGTGCATGAGCTGCGCGAAGATCGCCCCGCCGGCTTCGTGGACCCGGTCGGTGACGGCGCGCCAGGCCGCGACCTGCTCATCCGAGTGCAGTCCCGGGGTGTCCGGGTAGCCCTGGCCGACGATCGAGGGCTGGACACCCTCGGTGATGATCAGCCCGGCGCTGGCGCGCTGTGCGTAATAAGTGGCCATCAGCTCGGTCGGGGTCCCTCCGGGGCCGAACGCCCGGCTTCGCGTCATCGGCGCCATGGCGATCCGGTTGGACAGGACGATGCGTCCGAGGCGGTAGGGGTCGAACGCGGTGGCCATCGCAACAGCTCCTCATCGGATTCGGGTCGAGTCACCCGCGGGCTACGCATGTGATGAACGGCCGGGCAGCGCCGCAACGAATATGCGCGCCACCAGATCGTTGAGTCACTCATGTATCGCGTCGCCACTGTACCCCAATGCATGACTGGGTCAACCATCGAGTCGGCCGAGTAATCTGGGGGCGTGACGGATCGAGAGGCCCTCTTCGCCGAGGCAGGCCGCCTGGCGCAGATGCTTGTCGACATCGGCGAGCGGGCGAAGGCGGACTTCGCCGACACGGTGGCCTCGTTCGGCCTGCCCGTGCATCTCGCCCGCGCGATCGTCGGCCTCACCACACCCGCCCCCATGCGGGACCTCGCCGACCAGCTGGGCTGCGACCGCTCCTACATCACCAGCCTGGCCGACCAGCTGGAGAATCGCGGACTCGTCACCCGGGTCCCCGGCGAGGACCGCCGCGTCAAACTGCTCGCACTGACCGACGCCGGCCTGGCGCTACGCGACCAGATCGCCACCGCCGTCGCCGAGCGCAACATCATCCTCCGTCGCCTGACGGACTCCGAGCGCGCGACCCTCGCCCCGTTGCTCGAACGCCTCCTCGACGACACTGTGGACGGCTACCAGCCCCTCCCCCGCCGAGACGCCACCTGCGTTCCGTCCGAGATCGACGGCCTGCCCACCCCAAAGGCCGCGCGTGCGCTGCCCGATTGCCGGGGCGACGACTGACAGCCCCACACGCAGCCGCCCCTGGAGTGCATCGGGGGCACACCGCCCCTCGCCTGCGCCACACCACCAGCGGCGCGATCCGATCTGATCATTGTGTGTCGGCAACAGGAGCCGGGCAGGTCAACAGGTAGCGCCGCCGTCCGTCGAGGGCGGGACGCTGGCGGCCTGTCGCGTCGACCAGCGCGCAGCCGAGTGGCTCGTCCGGGATGGCGTGGAGGTAGTGGTGGCGGGGCTCCGAGCAGTCTGGGGTGCTCCATCGGGTCCTCTGCGCTCGGCCGGATGGTCCGGCATGCCCCCGCCTTTTCGCCACGTGTTGGTGGGCTGCTCGCTGCTCGTCGGGCTGGCGGCCCTGTCCGCGGCGCTGCTGGCCCGGGGGCCGGCACAGATCACCGCAACGATCATCGCGTTCGCCTCCGAGGTCACCGCCGCGTCGGCCTGCTTCTGGAGTGCCCGGCACGCCGCTGCGGACGATCGGCGATGGCGGGTGCTCATCGGCATGTTCGCGGCCGGTCTCGCGGCAGGTGCCCTCATAACCGCGGTGATCCTGCTGAATGGCGACACGATCAGGTCCGCCGCGACCTCGACGTTTCTCGGCCTGATCGTCTTCTACGGACTGGCGCTGGCCGGGCTGCTGTACCTGCCCACCGATCCGGTCGAGGGCCGGATCGCGCGCGGGCGATACGATGGCCTGGTCCGATGGCACGTGATCGTCGTGCTGGACAGCCTCCTGATCGTCGGTTCGGTCCTCCTGTTCGAATGGGGGACGTCGCTGGCGGCGATCGTCCGGGCAAGCGCGCCCGACCCCGCCCAGCTTCTCGCCGCGCTCGTACACCAGCTGGCGGTGCTCGTCCTCACGGCTGCCGTGCTGCTGATCGCCGCCTTCCGCCGGCCACGGTCCCCGGCGACCTTGGCGCTGCTCGGCGGCGGCCTGCTCGGGTATGCCCTCACGAACAGCATCAACGTCTACCGCTACGCCCACGGTGATTACGACCTGCCGGCGTGGAGCCTGATGCCGCTCATCGTCTCGCTCCAACTGATAACCCTCGCCGCGCTGGCACCGGCCCGCGCAGCTGTGGATCGGACCACCACCGTCGAGCCCGGTCCGCGGGCGATGTGGGCACATACCGCCCTGCCATACGCCGTGCTCGCGGTGACCGGCCTGGTGCCTGTCGGCAAGCTGGTCGCGGGCGTCCCGCTCGACCCGGTCGAAACGTATGGCGCGGTGTCACTGCTGGTCCTGGCGTTCACCCGACAGATGATCACCCTCGCAGAGAACACCCGTCTCCTCGCAGAGGTGAGAGAACGCGAGAAACAGCTGAACTATCAGGCGTTCCACGACCCCCTGACCGGACTGGCCAACCGGGCGCTGTTCGCCCGACGCCTGCGGCGCGAGGTTGACCCCGGCGTCGAGCCGCGCGGCGACGACACGGCCACCGGCGGACAGGCCGCCGTGTCCGTCCTGTTCGTCGACCTGGACCAGTTCAAACGGGTCAACGACACCTTCGGGCACGCCACCGGCGACGAACTTCTCCGGATCATCGCAGCCAGGCTGAGGGCCGGAACCAGGGCGAACGACACAGTCGCCCGGCTCGGTGGCGACGAGTTCGCGGTCATCCTCGACGGCTCCGGCCCGGACGATCCGGTCAACGTGGCCCAGCGCCTCGCGACCGCGGTGCAGACACCATGCCAGCTCGCGGGCCAGATCTTCCAACCACGGGCGAGCCTCGGTCTCGTCACCCTCGAAGCCGACACGAGGCCGATTACCCCCGACAGCCTGCTCCACCAGGCCGACCTCGCGATGTACGCAGCTAAACGCGCCGACACCACCAAACTCGTCATCTACGACCGCCGTCTGGGAGTCCGTCCCGGACGCGACCCTCCACAGAACCACTGGACACCCAGCTGACCGTCGGATGGCACGTTTGTTTCGGGGGGACGCGGCATACGGGCCTTCCCGCCGGGCCGGCGGAGCTGTCTCCGCGGGACGTCAGCCTGGCCAGCGGCACCACACCCTGTCACCCGCGCACCGCACGCGGCGTGCTCGGGGCCAGGGCTCGACCTGCTCGCCGACCTGGTGGACCCGCCGAACGGAAGGAGCTGAATGCCGCGAACGACGCGTCCGCGTTTCGCCGCCTTACCGAACTCTCCGTGCCTGAAGCGTCGAGCGGCCGTCTCGCGGCGTTCCAGGTGGCACTACGTACTGCCACGCCCACCGGAAACCAGCGCTGTACCAGTGGCTAACCGCAGAGCAAGGAACTGGTGCTAATCGTAGGGGTGGTAGCTACAACTGCGGAACTCACCGTCCGGCCTTCCGTCGCTAACCAGCTCGTTTACCTTAGATCGCGCCGACGTCGGCGCGCACATCCGATACCTATCTCCCGAACCAGTTCTTCAACCGGTTCGCCAACGCTCCAAAATAGGGTCCATGATCCATGGCTGCTTTGACCAAACTAGCGAGGGGGAGCCCGTCGAGCCGGCCCACAACCCCGCCAATCTCAGCAGCAAGTTCAGCGGCGGTACCGTTGCGTTCGGCGCGTGCCACATCCAGCTCGACCTGGCGTCGTTCGTCGTCCGAAAGGCCATCCACAGAATCGGCGTCTGTACCGGAACCTCCGCCGCCATCGTCAGATCCATCTCTCCGGTGGGAGGGGTGATTATCTTGGCGGTTCTCGTCCACGTCCGGTCGTTCCTGACGGTCGCCGTCCGGCGTTCGGTCCCGCGCTGACTCCTCACCTCCTCGTACTGACGCCCCGTCATCGTCCGGTCCATTGTTGCTGTCACCAGGATCGACAGGGTCACCGTCGCCTGCGGGGACGTCGCCGTGCTCTGCACCCGGGCGGGCCTGCCTATTGGTGTCCGCTTCTCCCCGAACGTCTCCACCCTGACCGCCGCGCGCGCCTCCATCGACCAGCGCTTCGGGGATGTCCGTGACGGCGGAGTCGGTGGCGGCCTCGCTAACCGGCTCGGTTTCCGGCGCCCCATCAGTCGATGTTCCGGTCGGCTCTTCGGATGGCGTTGCCTCGCCGAGCAGTGTGTCACCGGCATCATTTTCGGGCCGCACGGCACGCCGGCCTTCTCCTGTAGCACCTGTCCCTTCGAGGGCATCCCCGATTATCGGGACATCCCCCGCTGTGTCGCCCCGGCCGTCGAAGAATGCGCCTGCCGCGCCGGCAATCGCCTCGGCCCCCTCGAGGAGCATGTCTGCCGCACTGGCGATCGTCTCGGCCAGCTCTTCAGTGACGTCCCTGGCGGCGGAGCCGTCGGCGGCTTCGCTGGATGGCTCAGTTGCCGGCTCCCCGATTCCCAGCTCATCGGTAGCCGGGTCCGAGATGTCGGTGTCTGTCGGTTCTGCGCGATTGGCGATCTCGTTGTTGTCGGCGGTCTTCTCGTCGTCGCCTTTGACGGGGTTCTGGTCGGCCCTGTGGGGGTCGGCGTCCGCGCTGACTGGTTCGGTGCTTTGGGTCTCCAGCGGGTCGGCGACGGTGTCCGCTTCCCCCTGCTCAGCCTCGGGAGGCAGTTCTTCCCGCGCAGGATCCTCCTCGCCCAAGCGCTCCTCCGACAGGCGTTCCGGCGTCCTGCTCGCGTCAGGAGCGGCTGTCCGGTCCGGGATCTCGTCGAGATGATCCGACTCGTGGTGGTCGGCGTCGCCCGGTTGGTGGTCTGGGAGCTCGCTGTCGGCATGGCTTCCCTCGTCGTCGGGCTGCCGCGGGGTCTCGTCGGCCGCGTTCAGCGACGGTTCGTCGTCGAGGGCGGCGGCCTTGTGTTCGGTGGCGTCCTGTGCCGAGCGGTCGTCGCGCGAGCCGTCCGACGGTGGCATGGCGTCACCAGAATCTGCGGCCTGAGCACTGTCCGCTTCGGTGACCTGGTCGGATTCACCTAGCGGGTTGGCCTCCTCAGCCTCGCCATCCAGAGCGGCGAACTTATCCTCAGCAACATCATCCGGCAGACCATCTAAACCAGCGCCGTCGCCGAACTCGTCAGACTCGTCAGCTTCGCCATCCAGAGCAGCGAACTTATCCTCAGCAACATCATCCGGCAGACCATCTAAACCAGCGCCGTCGCCGGACTCGTCAGACTCGTCAGCTTCGCCATCCAGAGCAGCGAACTTATCCTCAGCAACATCATCCGGCAGACCATCTAAACCAGCGCCGTCGCCGGACTCGTCAGACTCGTCAGCTTCGCCATCCAGAGCAGCGAACTTATCCTCAGCAACATCATCCGGCA
>NZ_ADGX01000153.1 GCF_000177675.1 Parafrankia sp. EUN1f | reverse complement strand
CGGCGCAGGTCCCGCAGCGCCTTCTCCGAAGGCGTGACCAGCACCAGGCCGGGCAGGTCCCGCAGCCCGGCCACGAGCTTGTCCCACACACGGGCGTACCCCAGATGCCCGTACAGGCCCAGCGCGAGAACGAAGTACATCCCGACCCGGCTGGGTAGATCACGCACCCGCTGCTGCACACGGCCGGTTTCCGTCAGCACGGCATCGACCAGCTCGAACGGCGCGTGCTGGGTCAGTTCACCCAGATGCCCGGGCGCGAACACCCCCTCGGCGACCGTGAGGGAACGCGTCAGACAGACCGTGGGACACTGAGCAGGCAACGGGACCTCTGGCAGCAGGCGGATCTTGGCGGATCTCCTACCTACCAGCGGTCCCGTTGCGCGTTCACCACCAGCACCACGACACGCCGACGTCCCTTGACAGCCACCAACCACGCCTAACTACGCGGCCTTGGATCTTCCGAGCTGTAGTTACGGGCTGCCGTTCCTGGCGCGGCGAAGCTGTCTGCGCGGGCGAGCAGCTTCACCGGCACGGTGCCGGTACGACATCGTGCCGACCCCAACACCGGCACTGCCGCCAGCACCGACACCGACACCGGCACTGCCGTGGCCGAGGTCGGTCGCGCCGGCCCACCAGCTTCGGCGGCAGCCGGGCGCAACACCCCGTCCTGAAACTAACGCCGGTTTCAGCTGTGGCGAGAAAATTCGTAGACTTCACCTCGGCGCGACACAGCGGCAGCGAGGGGTGACAACCGTGGCCACAACCCGGAAGGGGCAGCGGACCGAGGCCGCGTTCCTCGACGCCGCACGCCAGGTCTTCGCGGAGAAGGGCTACTTCAACGCCAAGATCAACGACATCGCCCAGGCCGCGAACCGCTCCTCCGCCTCGTTCTACAACTACTACGAGAACAAGGAGGAGATCCTCGACGCGCTGCTGGGCGAGTTCTCCCACGAGATCGTCGCGGGCGCGCAGTTCGGAAAGGGCGCGGACCCGCTGGACACCATCCGCGGCTCCGTCCAGGCTTACTGGCACTCCTACCGCAAGTACCTCGCCGAGATGATCGGCCTGTTCCAGATGTCGATGACCGATCCGGCCTACACGCAGCGCTGGCGGGAGAACCGCGCGGCGGGCATCCAGGGCGTCATCGCGGTCAACAAGGCGGTGGAGAAGGCCGGCCATCCGATCAGGCTGGATCACGCCACCCTCGCCTCCGCTCTCGTCTCGATGCTCGAGGCGTTCTGCTGGACGTGGCTGGTCGCCGGTGGGGAGGCCGGCGTCGCCGCCCCGGACGACGAGACCGCGATCGAGACTCTCAGCGCCATGTGGTACCGCACGGTCTTCTTCCACTCCGAGAACGCCAGCCCGACGAACTGAGGATCGTGGACACCAGAGCCAGGACCAGGACCAGGCCCGTGTAGCAGAGTCCCGAGATGTGGCGGATCCGGCCCCCGACATCGACCCGGCGGTCCGTGAGCACCAGCAATTCACAACAAGAGGCATAAAAGGGGCGCAAGAAGGCTGGCAACTCGTGCCCCAACCGGCCATCGCCCGGATGGCAGCCGCGTTCGTTCATGGAGCGTGAACCTCGCCCGCACGACCCGACTACCGATCTTGACCGGGCATCGGCGCCAGCGCGCGGACCTCGCGGAATGTCGTCCCGGTAATTAATCAGATGCGGAGAACCGGTACCCGCGCCACTGTTTCGGAATGGCCGCCACGTCCACACCCCCGCCCGCCGTCGCGGTCGATTCGACGGGCGCGGCGGGCACCGTCCGTCCGCCGACGTCGGCGGACGGACCATCACCCACCGCGTCTCGTCGCCGCCATCCCGGGCTGCATTCGTTTTTCGCCCATATCCATGGTTATCGCCGGCGCGCGGCGGCGGTTCTGCTCGTGTTCGTCCTGTCGAACGCACTGCTCGCCGTGGTACCTGCCGTTGTCGGCAGGTTTGTCACGGCCCTCACCGGGACGTCGGTCGACCACTCGACGGCTTTCGGCTGGGCCGCCGTGCTGATCGGCGCCAGCGTGGGCCACGACCTGCTCTACCGCGGCGGCGAGCTGCTGTGGGTGCGGCTGCTTCTTCCCCGCGGCTACGAGTACGAGGACCTCGTCTTCGCCAAGGTGATCAACCAGCCGTATCCCTATTTCGTCGGCACGTTCACCGGCAAGATCAGCAGCTACGTCACGACACTCGGCCGGGAGTACCGCCAGTTCCTGGACGCGGTGTACTGGCAGTACTGCGAGGAGATCGTCCGGGTCCCGGTACTCGTCGCGATCATGTTCACCGTCAACCTCCCCACCGGCTGCGTGTTCGCCGGCGGCCTGCTGCTGATGATCTTCCTCGGTCGCGCGATGGTGGCGCAGGTGGCGGCCCGTGAGCGGGCGTCCGCCGACACCTCCTCGGACCTGGAGGGCCACGTCATCGACGTCATCGCGAATTTCGTCGCGGTGAAGTCGTTCGGGCGGGAACGCGCCGAGAACCACGGGGTGCGCACCAGACGGCGCGGGGTGGCCCGGGCCGCGGCGTCCTCCTACCGGTGGAACCTCGTCTACTTCGCGTCGATGAGTGTTGTGGTCCGGTATGTGCTCTGGCCGGCGACGGTGCTCTTCAACCTGCACCTGTACCTCGACGGCGAGCTGACCCTCGGCCAGTTCGCGACCTTCCTGGCCGCGCTGATGGCGTTCTCCGACTACATCTGGGCGACGGTCTGGATCGTCTCCCAGATGAACCTGCAGTTCGCCCGAGTCGAGGAGGCCTACCGGTATCTCTTCGGCGACCGCGACATCGTCCGCGAGGCCCGCGAGAATCACGAAGACCGTGAGGATCACGAGGACCGCGCCGTCCGCGAAGACCTGGAAGACCACAAGCACCAGGAAGACCATGACGAGCCACGGCTGCTGGCGGCGCCGGTCGCCACGTACACCCACGTGCTGCGCCTCGACGACCTGTGCTTCGCCTACCCGGACGACCCCGACCGGCCGGTCCTGCGGGGCATCACCCTCGACATCGCCCGCAACGAGAAGATCGGGGTGGTCGGCCAGAGCGGCAGCGGCAAGTCGACCCTGCTGAAGCTGCTGCTCGGCTACTACCCGCTGCCGACGGGCACCCTGCTCCTGGACGGATCACCGATCGACGACCGCCAGCTCGCCCGGCTCATCTCCTACGTGCCGCAGGACGTCACCCTGTTCCACCGCTCGATCCGGGAGAACATCATCTACGGCACTGCCGCCACGGCGACCCCCGACGAGGTGGTGGCGGCGGCGCGTCGGGCCCACGCCCACGAGTTCATCGTCGCCACCAGGGAGGGGTACGAGACCCTGGTGGGCGAACGGGGCATCCGGCTGTCCACCGGGCAGCGACAGCGCATCGCCCTGGCCCGGGCGTTCCTCAACCCGGCGCCGATCCTCGTGCTCGACGAGGCGACCAGCGCGCTGGACAGCGAGAGCGAGCGGCTCGTCCAGGACGCGCTGGAGGACCTGTGGGCCACCCGGACGGTGATCGCCATCGCCCATCGGCTGTCGACCCTGCTGACGATGGACCGGATCGTGGTCCTGGACGGCGGGCGGATCGCGGAGCAGGGCACCCACGACGAGCTGCTCGCGGCGGGCGGGCTGTACAACCACCTGTGGTGCCGGCAGAGCGGCGGGCTGATCGGTTCTTTATCACCCACAGAACCAGTTAGGCAAAACCGGCAAACAACTCACAAATGAAATTTCCCCTCAGAGAACTTTCTCTCTGAGGGGAAATTTCGCTTTGTAGCGGGGGCAGGATTTGAACCTGCGACCTCTGGGTTATGAGCCCAGCGAGCTACCGAGCTGCTCCACCCCGCGTCGGTGTGTCTTTACTATACAGGGACGATGAGGCCGGGTGTCAAATCGGTGGCCCCACCAGTTTTTCCGCCTGCAGCAGAGGGGACTCGGCGCTCCGTGCTCCCCATGTGTCCGCGGGCCCCGGGCGGGGCGGTCGGCCGCGGTCACCGACCCGGACCGATCGTCCGGACCGTAGCCGGACGATCGTCCGGACCGCCGCCGGACCGATCGTCGGCGTGACCACAGCCGCGACGGGCTCCACCGCCGTCGCCGTGGCCGCGGGAGCCACGGGGACCGAGGGGCCGCGGGGGCCCTAGCCCGGCGAGGGCGAGGGCGAAGCCGCGGCGGGCGACGGCGACGCGGCGCCCGTGCCTGGTGACGCGCTCGCTCCCGGCGTGGCCGCCCCGCCCGTCGCCCCCACCGACGGCGCCGGCGTGGGCGTGGCGGTCGACTGCGCGGTCAGTGCCCGCAGCCGGTTGAGCGCGGCCTGCAGGTCCTGCTGGGCCTTGCCGTAGGCGGTGAAGTCCGGCGGGCTCTTCGCCAGCGCCTTCTCACCGGCCTGGTAGGCGCCTTCGGCGGCGGCGACCGCGCTCGCCAGGTCGCCGCCGGGCGTGGTCGTCGTGGTTCCCGACCCCGTTCCGGACTCCCCGGTCGTCGACGGCGCCGCCGAGGTGCCCGCGCCCGCGGCGCGGTCACCTGCACCGGCACCGAAGAGGTCGTTGAGCGCGTCGGCCAGCGTCGATCCGAAACCGACCTCTTCACCGAAGGCCACGGCCACACCCTGCAGGATCGGGTAGCCGGTCGAGCCCCGGGCCTGCACGTAGTACGGCTGCACGTACAGCAGGCCGTCGGCCACCGGAAGCGTCAGCAGGTTGCCCTCGATCGTCTGCGAGCCCTGGCCCCGCCAGAGGGTCAGTGTGCTGGTGACGTCGGCGTTGGCCTCGATGGCATCACGCACCTGCACCGGCCCGTTGATGGTGGCGCCCGGTGGCAGCTGCAACAGCGTGAACTTCCCGTAGTTGTCCGAGTCCATCGACACCGCCATGTAGGCGGCGAGCTTGGACGACCGGGCCGAGATCAAGGGTGAGGTCAGGTTGTACGACGGCTTGGCCCGGCCGGGAAGCTGGCTGTAGACGTAGAACGGCGGCTGCGGCTTGCCGGTGTCGTCCGGGGACTCCGACACCTCCCAGAAGTCCTCCTGGGAGTAGAAGTCCCGCGCGTTGTCCACGTGGTAACTGCCGATGAGGTCCCGCTGGACCTTGAAGAGGTCCTCCGGATAGCGCAGGTGCTCCTTCAGGGAGTCCGAGATCTCGCTCTTCGGGCGCACCGTGTCGGGGAAGGCCTTCATCCAGGTCCGCAGCACCGGGTCCTGCTCGTCCCACGCGTACAGGGTGACCGTCCCGTTGTAGGCGTCCACCGTCGCCTTCACCGAGTTCCGGATGTAGTTCACCTTGTTTTCCGGCTGCTGGGTGCGGTTGCGGCTCTGCGCCGTCACAGAGTCGGCCGTCACGTCACCGAAGGTCACCCGGGCCGAGTAGGGGTAGGCGTCGGACGTCGTGTAGCCGTCGAGGATCCAGGTGACCCGCCCGTCGACCACCGCCGGGTAGGGGTCTCCGTCGAGGGTGAGCCAGGGCGCCACCTTGCTGACCCGGTCCCGCGGGTTGCGCTCGTAGAGGATGCGGGAATCGCCGGTGATGTCGCTGGAGAGCATGATGTTCGGCTCCCCGAAACGGAGCGCGAACAGCGCGCGCCGGAAGCTGGAACCGATCGAGACGCCGCCGTCGCCGTCGTAGCTGGTCGTGAGCTGGGTGTCCCCCGGGCCCGGGCCGTCGATCTCCGCCTGGCGGGTGCCGACGATCGAGTACTCCGGCGACATCTCGCCGAAGTAGATCCGGCTCTCCTTGACGCCGAGGTCACCGCGCTCAGGCAGGTCGAACTGGTTGAAGGCGGGAAGCCCGCTGTTGGCGGTGTTGGACGGCGCCGAGACGAAGCCCCGGCCGTGGGTGTACGTCAGATGTTCGTTGATCCAGTTGCGCTGGTCGTCACTCAGGCCGGCCTGGTTCAGCTCCCGAACCGACACGACGTAGTCCCGAGTCGTGGGCTTCCCGTTCTCCGTCGTCGTGTATCGGTCGACGTCGAGCGTCTGCGGGAAGCCGTAGTAGGCGCGCATCTGCTGGCGCTGCTGGAACGTGGGGGACATCTTGTTCGGGTCCAACAGACGGATGTTCGGCACCGTTCCGGTGTCGGCGGCGATCTCCTCCGCGTTGGCGTCCGTGCTGGCCGGATAGGAGACCGGTTCGACGTCCTGGATGCCGTAGGCGGATCTGGTCGCGCCGATGTTGCGGGTGATGTACGGCTCCTCGCGGGAGGCCTCGTTCGGCTTGACCTGGAACTGCTGCACGATCGCCGGGTAGATCCCGCCGATGACCACCGAGGAGAGCACGAGGATGCCCGCGCCGAGCAGGGGGAGCGTCCAGCCCCGCTGGAAGATGTTGTAGATGAACAGCACGGCGCAGGCCAGCGAGATGAACAGCAGGATCAGCTTCGCCGGCAGCACCGCGTGGACGTCGGTGTAGGAGGCACCGGTGGCCACACCGCGGGACGAGAACACCAGGCCGAAACGGTCCAGGTAGTAGGCCCACGCCTTGAGCAGCGCGAGCAGCCCGAGCAGCACCGAGATGTGCGCCTTCGCCGCCGGGGCGACCCGGTCCCGGGGGGACTGCAGCCGAATGCCACCGAACAGGTAGTGCGTCAGTACCGCGACCAGCAGCGAAAGCAGCACCGCGGTGAGGAGGAAGGCCAGCAGGAAACGCTGGAACGGATAGGTGAACGTGTAGTAGCTGATGTCCCGGTGGAACTGCGCGTCGACCTCGCCGAACGGCTCGCGGTTGATCCACAGCAGCCAGGTTCGCCACCGGCTGGACGCGGACAGCCCGGCGAGGAGGCCGAACACCGCCGAGACCGCCAGCAGAACGGGGAGCATGTACGGCTCGATCGCCACCCGGTAGCGCTCAAGGCTCTGTTGTTCGGCCGACAGGTCACTCGGCGGACGCAACCTGTAGGCGAGTACTATGTTCGTTCCCACGGCAATGGCCATCACCGCGCCGAAGAGCCCGAACAGAAGTATTCGCGTGAATACCACGGTTTTGAAGACGTTACTGAAGTCCACCGAGCGGTAGAACAGAAGATCGGTGTAGAGGCGGGTCGAAACACCACCCACGATGATCAGGACCAGGACGACCAGCACCGGCACGAGCACGCGCATCCGTGTCAGTAGTGGCCTGCGACTGGTACCTGCCACGAGCTCCTCCGTCCGTTCCTGGCACTGCTGCCCGGCCTACCAGGGCAACCTACGCCAGCCGTGTTCGGCTAGATCCGAGAGGATGGGTCGGTGACCACTCCGAGCATCACCGAGTTGACCTCCGTCGTCCTGGAGGTCGAACGACACGTCGCCGAGCTGGGGTGGGACCAGCCGAGCCAGGTCTACGCACTCGCGGACACTTCCGAGCTGCTCATGCGTGAACCGGGCCTGGCCCCCCATATCGGCGACGCTCCACCAGGTTCACTAACGCCGGTGGAGCAGGAACCGCTCCCCCCGGGGCGGCTCGACGAAGTCCTGGCTGGCATCGGCTGGCCGCCGGAGGTCCTCGGCTGCGTCCTCGTCACCGAGCTCGTCGTGCTGCCGCCGAGCGCGGAGGCCGAAGTTCCCTACGACGAGCGCGACATCGAGCACTGGGCCGCCAACCATCCGGAGCGCCAGGACGTCCGCCTCGCGGTCGGTGTCACCAGGGCGGGGATGCACGCCTCCTGCCTGCGGGTACGCGGGGACGACGAGCTGGTCATCGACCCCGATCTGGCCGACAACCTCGTCGACGGGCTGCTGGACACCTTCCGGTAGACGCGCACGGGGGCACGGCCGGACGGGGCGGCAGGGCGGGTGCGCGCGGCGCTCCCGCCCATCTGCCTGCTCCTCGCGCTGCCTGCTCCTCGCGCCCGCCTGCCTGCCCTCGGCCTCTCGGCCGCCCGGCTTCTCGCCTACCGCTCGGCCGGGCAGGAGGGCACCGCGGTCGAGTCGGGGTCCTTCTGCAGGGTCTTCAGCGCGTCGAGTGCGTCGGACAGGCTTGCCACCTGCACGAGCCGCAGGTCCGGCTTCATCCGGACCGCGTCCACACAGTTCTCCTTCGGCACCAGGAAGACGGAGGCTCCCGCCTGCTCGGCGCCGAGGATCTTCTGCTGGATGCCGCCGATGGGACCGACCTCGCCGGAGCTCTCGATGGTCCCGGTGCCCGCGATCGTCTTCCCATTGGTCAGCGGGCCCGGCGTGAGCAGGTCCACGATGCCGAGCGCGAACATCAGGCCCGCGCTGGGACCGCCGATGTCGGAGATCCGGATGCGCACCGTGAACGGGTAGGAGACCTTCAGGTTCGTCGTCACGCCGATCATCGGGCGCTTGGCGTCGTCGGTGGCGGGCCTCGTTGTGATCTTCGCGGTCGCCGCCCGGCCGTCCCGGCGGTAGGTCACCTCGACGACGTCACCGGGCTTGCTCCGGCCGACCAGCTCCTTCAGGCTCTCCTGGTCGGTGACCTTCGCTGCGCCGACCGCGGTGATGACGTCGCCGGAACGCAGCAGGCCGGAGGCCGGCGAGCCGGACGGCACGTCGTGCACCACGACCTCCTGCCCGGTCGGCTTGATGCCGAGCTCGCTGAGCGCCGCCGCGGTGGCCTGGTCCTGGGACTCGAGCATCGCCTGGGTGTTCTCCTGGCGGATCTCCTCCTGGCTGGTACCCGGCGGGCGCACCAGCTCGCTCGGAACGACCGCGCGGTCGGACGCGACCCAGTCCTGCAGCGCTCCCAGCAGGTTGAGGCGGGGGGTCTCCTCGACGGTCGTCAGATCGAGGCTCCCCGAGGTCGGGTAGGTCTCCCGGCCGTCGATCTCGATCAACGGAGCCCCGTCGACCTTGCCGAGCGTGTCCGTCACCGGCCCCGGCGCGAAGGTCACGTACGGGACCGGCAACCACAGGCCGACCACCGCGAGGATGAGCGTCAGCACCGACGCAACGAAGAGTGTCTGCGTGCGGCGGCCCATGCCCGCAGTCTACGTAGATCGCCGGCACCGGTTCGAAATCCGGTCTCCGACCGCCGGGCCGCGCCCACGAGACGACCGTTCCCGCGGCCCGGCCAGCCGTACCCGCAGGCAGGCCCGTACCTCGGCCGAACGCGGACACCCGCGGAGACAGGAAAGGGGCGGTCACCCCCGCACACACGGGTGTGACCGCCCCTCAACCACGACGCGCAGAGCCGGCAACCTGCCCGAGCTCAGGCATTTCCTCCTGCTTCGCCCTCGGCGACGGCCCCGACAGCCTCGGCCGGGCCACCATCCGCGGGACGCGCGGCGGGGACCGGAACCGTGACGGGCAGAGTGGTCACCGAGGACGACCCAGAGGTGGTGGAGATCTTGTGGGCAGCCGGGATGGGACGGGCGAGGGCCGCCAGGCTGCGGCGGTAACCCTCGATGGTGATCATGGCTTCGGAGGTGCGATCAGGTCGGCTGCGCAGCGTGAACCAGGCCAGAGCCAGGAGCACCGCGACTGGTGGGATCAGCAAGAACCACATGGCGGCCTCGACGTCGAGACGGGGAAGGTAGATGACCTACATCTATCCTAGGTGCCCACTCAGCAGGCGCCCACCCATTCGGACGAGCCGTCCGCGAATCCCTGCCGCTTCCAGATCGGCACCTGTTCCTTCACATCGTCGATGAGGCGCCGGCAGGCACCCAGCGCCTCCGCCCGGTGCGCGGCGCCCGCCGCGACGACGACGGCGATGTCCCCGATCTCGAGGCGGCCCGTCCGGTGCAGCACCGCGATCGCCCGAACGCCGAGGTCAGCGCCCACCTCGGCGGCGACCCGAGCGAGTTCCCGGGCCGCGGTGGGATGTGCGCTGTACTCCAGGTCACCCACCGACCGGCCGTGGTCGTGATCTCGCACCGTGCCGATGAACAGCCCGATTCCGCCCACCTCCGGCAGCCGCACAGCAGCGAGACATTCATCCACAGACAGTGGGTTTTCCCGCATCTCGGCGAGAACCACGACGCCGGATGACGCACCGTCGACAACGGGAACTGGATCCGAGAAGGTGACATCCACCCCCCGACGGTAACGTCCCACCGGCTCCGTTTCACCGGGCGGCGGGAAAACGCACTACCGTGGGTTCATGTCTCCACGGAACGTCCACGGGTCCCCGCGATGAGCGGCGGCCTCCCCTTCGGCTTCGGCCCGACGCCGGGCGGTGACCCGAACCGCCCCTCCGGCAGCGGCGCCCCGTTCTTCGCCGAGCTCGAACGCCTTCTTTCGTGGCAGGGCGGTCCGGTCAACTGGGAGCTCGCACGCCAGGTCGCGGTGCGGACCCTGGGCAGTACCGACCGGGCTGTGCGCCCCGCCGAGGTCGGCGAGGTGGAGAACGCTCTGCGTATCGCCGACGTGTGGCTCGACCCGGTGACCACGCTTCCCTCCGGCGCCACCACGGCCGCCGCGTGGTCGCGTGAGAAGTGGATCGAGGCAACCATGCCGGTCTGGCAGACGCTGTGCGACCCGGTCGCGAGCAAGGTCGTCGAGGCCATGCGCACCGGGATCTCGTCCGGCCTGAGCCAGCTCGGCGGCGGCGACCTGCCACCCGAGCTCGCGGGCGCGCTGCCGCCCGGCGTCGACCTCGGCCGGCTGATGGGTGCCGGCGGGCCGGTCATGCAGATGATGAACCAGGTTGGCGGAATGCTCTTCGGGGCCCAGGTAGGCCAGGCCATCGGCTCGCTGGCCACCGAGGTGGTCAGCTCCACCGAGGTCGGCCTGCCACTCGGCCCGGCGGGCACGGCGGCGCTGCTGCCGGCGAACGTGGCGGCCTTCGGGCAGGGCCTCGGCGTGTCGGACGAGGAGGTCCGCATCTACCTCGCGCTGCGCGAGGCGGCCTCGAACCGGCTGTACGCGCACGTCCCGTGGCTGCGCTCGCACGTGCTCGGCGCCGTCGAGGAGTACGCGCGCGGTATCGCCGTCGACCCCGAAGCCGTCGGCCGGGTGATGCGGATGATCGACCCGACCACGCTGATGAACCCCGAACGGCTCACCGAGGCACTCGGTGAGGACGTCTTCGCCGACGCCGACACGCCGGAACAAAAGGCGGCGCTGGCGCGGCTGGAGCTCATCCTCGCGCTCATCGAGGGCTGGGTGGACCACGTCGCGGACACCGCCGCGCGGGAGCACCTGCCCTCCGCGGTGAAGCTGCGCGAGATGGTCCGCAGGCGGCGGGCCGAGGGTGGCCCCGGCGAGCAGATCTTCGCCACCCTGGTCGGGCTTTCGCTGCGACCCCGCCGGCTACGCGAGGCCGCGGCGCTCTGGGAGGCACTGGGCGAGGCTCGCGGCCACGACGGGCGGGACGCCGTCTGGGCCCACCCGGACCTGCTGCCGAGCGCCGCCGACCTCACCGACCCCGCCGCTTTCGTCGCCGGCACCACGCCCGGGTCCGAGGTCGACATCATGGCCGAAATCGAGAAACTCAACGGAGGATCTCCGGAGGATGGCACGCCACCAACCTCCGACGACGCCGGATCCTGACCCACCCACCGGACACCGTGAGCCGCCACGAGGCCACACGAATTGACCTGCATGGCGAATCGGTCGTAGCTTGACGTCGCGGGCCCTCGGGTATGCGGGGCGCCTCCGGAAGGGGAAGCCGGAGGCTCCACGTTCACCCCGGGGGCCCGTTTACGTTCGGCGGAGATCTCCTTCACGTTCAGCCGAAACACCGTTCGCGCCCGACGGAGTTCCCGTTCGCGTTCGCGTTCGCGTTCGCGTCCCGTTCGCGTTCGCGTCCCGTTCGCGTTCGCGGCGCCGCGGCCTGTGGGCATCGCCGGGTAGTCCGCGGTTCGGGCCACCGCTGCTGCCGAGCAAGGCCTGAGGATCCCGGTCGCCACCGCTTGTCACAGAATCCCGAGAAGCGGCGAATCCGGGGCCGCCGAGTCCTCGTCGAAGGCGCCCGCTGCCCCACGACCCGCGGCCCCACGACCCGCGGAGCCCGCCGCGGAATCCCGAGCCTCGGGCTTCCGCGGCCGTCGCTGCTCCTGAGCAAGAAATGAGGATTTTGGCGCCTGCGGCAACCGAAATCCTCACTTCTTGCGGATTGACAATTGACTCTATGTCCCCTTTTCCCAATTGACGTGAATTGCTGGCGCTGTGCGGCGGAGCGGGATCCCAGGCGGGGCGGCGTGCGGCGGGTGGCCACGGACCACAGGGCAATGTCGACGAGGACTCCTCGACCGGGCGGGCCGCACCCACCATCCGCATGGTCCTCCGAGACTCCGTCACCGACACGCTCCGGGCCGCGGGCTACCGCCACAGCCCCGAAGGGCACGCACATCGCCCACGTGTCGGCTACCACCCGCGCCTGACCTCCACTGCGGCCCGGCGCGGCAGACCCGCCAGGCCGACGAGCCAGCCTGGTCCGACACCCTTCGAACAGGACGCGATCATGCAAAAGCCCTGGCCACACGCCTGAATGGACAAAGGCAAGGGTCGGGGATGCCTCAGTTCCGGATCGGCGATGGAAAAGGCGCAATTTCCACCAGCATCGAACGCTTACCCGAATCACCGTTTCGGTGCCACGGCCCGCCGGGCGAATCCAAACAAGAACGGTCTGTCCACAGGCGCGGCGGACAACCACTCGGAGCGCCTTCCTCATGTCATCGTGAACGGGTCCCACCAGCCGCCGGCCTGAGCTCGCCGGCTGACGCAAGGAGGATCCCGTGCGCCCGGTCCTCAAAGCCGGTCTCCGTCGGCTCTGGCGAGACAGCACCACCCTGCAGATCGGCGTCGATCCCCTGCGCGCCGTCATTCTCACCGATGTCGGGCCGGCCGACCTGTCCGCGCTGAACACGTTGGGATCGCCGGGCCCGGAGCTGGAGCTGGGCGGCGGCGACGCCCGTGATCCGACCGCCCGCACGATGATCGAGATACTTGCGCAGGCCGGGCTGATCGACGACGCCGCCGACAGCGGGCCGGCGCCCGTCAGCGATGGTGACCACGACCGGTTCGATCCGGACCTGGCCGCGCTCTCGCTGTCGAGCTTCGGCGTGAGGGTGCCCCGGTCTGCGCTGCACCGACGACGCCGGGCCCGGGTCTGCGTGCGGGGTGCCGGGCGGATCGGAGCACAGATCGCGACCCTGCTCGCGGCCGCGGGAGTCGGCCAGATCCTGGTGGACGATCCAGGTCCCACGTCGGCGGCCGACGTCGCGCCCGGTGGGCTGCGGCTCGACGACATCGGCCGGCCCCGCTCACTGGCGGCAGATACGGCGGTGCGGCGGGCCACCAACCGGCGGGATCCGACTTGCCGCCAGCCGACAAGCCGGCCGATGCGCTCCGCGAATGTCGAGCCGCTTCGCCCCGATCTGGTTCTCCTGGCCCCGGTGGGGCTTCCAGTCGTCCATCCCGACGAGTGCCTGCGTCTGGAGCGGGCCGGCGTCCCTCATCTGCTGGCGGGTGTCCGCGAGACGACGGGGATCATCGGGCCTCTGATCGTGCCGGGCGTCACCTCCTGCCTGCACTGTCAGCACCTGCACCGCGACGCCCGCGACTCCGACTGGCTCATCCTCGCGATGCAGATGATCCGCCCACCCGAGCACGGCGCAGACCCCTGCGAGATCTCGCTGGCGACCCTGGTCGCCGCGATCACCGCCATGCAGGCGCTCGACTTCCTCGACCTGACCACGGCAGCCAGCGACCGCCCCCGCCAGCTGCCCACCGCCGCCAACGGCACTCTGGAGATCGCCCGAACCGATCTGCGGATCCGGCGCCGCACCTGGCCACTCCATCCTGAGTGCCCCTGCCGCACCGCGCGCAACGCGGCCGGGTCACCACCACAGGAACACGCCATCTCACCCGAAGTGCTCGAGACCGCCATCGACCGCCAGCAGCTCGCCACGGGCAGCACGCGGTGAGGGCGTCTATCGCGAGGTTGACACAACAGCCCGCGGAAGAGGGCACGATGGAGCGGTGTCCGACATCCCGCGGCGGGCGGTCGTCCGCACCGCCAAGCTCGCGACCCTCCCGATCGGCATGGCCGGCCGGGCGACCCTCGGCGTCGGAAAACGCCTGGGGGGCAGACCCGCCGAAGCTGTGGCCAGCGAGCTGCAGCAGCGTACGGCAGGGCAGATCTTCCGCGTCCTCGGGGAGCTCAAGGGCGGGGCCATGAAGCTGGGCCAGGCACTGTCCGTCTTCGAGGCGGCGCTGCCGGAGGAGGTCGCCGGTCCCTACCGGGCGGCCCTCACCAAACTCCAGGAGGCCGCGCCACCGCTACCCGCGGCAACCGTGCACGGGGTCCTGAGCGCAGAGCTCGGCCCCGACTGGAGGTCGTTGTTCACCAGCTTCGACGACACGCCAGCCGCCGCGGCCAGCATCGGGCAGGTGCACCGCGCGGTGTGGGCGGCGGACGGAACCGACGTCGCCGTAAAGATCCAGTATCCGGGGGCCGGGGACGCGCTGCTGTCCGATCTCAACCAGCTCGGTCGCGCCGCCCGCCTCTTCGGGGCGATCACACCGGGCCTGGACATCAAGCCACTGGTCGCCGAGCTGAAGGCACGTATCGCCGAAGAGCTCGACTACCGGCTCGAAGCCGCCTGGCAGCGGGCGTTCGCGCAGGCCTACGCGGGCGATCCGGACATCGTCATCCCCCGCCCCATCGCCGGCGCCGACCGGGTTCTGGTCAGCGAATGGATCGACGGTGTGCCGCTGTCCACCGTGATCGAACGAGGCACACCCGAGGAGCGGGACCGGGCCGGGCTGCTGCTCGTGCGTTTTCTCTACTCGTGCCCCGGCCGAGCCGGGCTGCTCCACGCCGACCCACACCCGGGGAACTTCCGGTTGCTTCCCGACGGGCGCCTGGGCGTCCTCGACTTCGGAGCGGTCAACCGCCTGCCGGACGGGCTGCCCGAGCCCATCGGCCGACTGGCCCGGATGGCCCTCGCCGGCAATGCGGAGGCCGTCGCCGAAGGGCTGCTCGTCGAGGGTTTCATCCCGGCCAGCGCCAGCATTCCCGCCGACGACCTGCTGGGCTATCTGGCCCCCATGCTCGCCCCGATCGCGGCGGAGGAGTTCACCTTCTCCCGGGAATGGCTGCGTGGTGAGGCCCTGCGGCTCGGGGACTGGCGGTCCTCGGCGGCCCAGCTCGGCCGTCAGCTCAACCTGCCGCCGTCCTACCTGCTGATCCACCGGGTCACCCTCGGTGCGATCGGCATCCTCTGCCAGCTCGGCAGCACCGGTCCGTTCCGGGCCGAGATGGAGCGCTGGCAGCCGGGCTTCGCACCGCCGCGCACCGCGGCGGCCCGGCACGCCGCGGCTGCCAACCGTCCAGGTCGCCGCCTGCCCAGGCTCGACGTCGAGGACGAGGCGGGTGTCATCCGGGCCCGGCCCGGCCCGGTCGTGCTCGCCCCGGCACAGCGTGGAAGCCGCTCCCGGAGCCGGATCCGCCCACCCGAGCAGGCCGGGCCCGTCGAGCCGAGCCGGCCCCCACGGCAGCGCCGACCGGCCCGTGAGCCCCAGGCCAACCGCGACTGACCGACACCGTCCAGGCCATCGGCATGAAGCGCCGCAACGCCTTGGGGCGGGGCACCGGAGATCCGGCGCCCCGCCCCAAGGTCACTATGTAGCCGTAGCCGCAAGGCCCTTGCTCGGTCAGGCCGCGACGTTCTTGCGCGGCCTCCCCCGAGGACGCTTGCGCGGGACCACGCGGCCGGTCACGACGAGTTCGCCGCCCCAGACACCCCACGGTTCCGCCCGATCGATCGCGGCGGACAGGCAGGCATGGCGCACGGGGCAGTCCACGCAGACGGACTTGGCGGACTCGACGTCCGCCGGGGATTCGGCGAAGAAAAGCTCGGGGTCCACGTCCCAGCAGGGCAGGACGAGACGCTCCCGCTCGATCCGGGAATCGATCGAGGGGTCGAACACCGGGGTCACCTCCGACATTGGCGGTTAGTTCCGATCGGTTGCTCGGTCTTGCGTCCATCGACGACGGTCAGGATCAGACCTCCGGAGTGGTAGCTGGCACGCGATTCGACCCGGGAGAAACAGAAAGGCCGCGGATCCTGTCGGATCCGCGGCCTCGGAAGTCACTCCGGTTCGGCGCTAGGCCGGGAGTGGATCCGGGACGGGGCCCGACTGATCGAGAAAACGCGTGGCGGCTGTGCCTGCCTGACGTGCTGCTGCGGCGGCGACTTGATGATCCGAACGGCCATTCGTGACGACGGCACCCGTCAGGGCACCGTGAGCCGAGACACGGCTCACCACGAAATCGCCGCCGAGGACACCGCGACCGGCACAGCGGGAGCCTTTCGGCTCCCGGGCACCGAGCCACATGACCGTGTCAGCAAGCCGGGCAGCGGGCGTATAGAGGACGCCGACGATGGGCGGCCACATACGCGTGCGCACGGAAGCCATGATGATCATTCTCATCGTGACCTCCTTCGCGACTCCGCCGAACCCGACCGGACCGGCTCCTACTCGCAGCGCACTGATCGCGCTCCGGTGTTCACGGACAACGGTAGGAGCAGTCACCGGCGCTGACAACCTATTTTTGGAGTGATCTCACAGACTCGTTCAGCCACAGCAAGGATCGAAGCCGCCCCGGCGTGTCACTGTTGGCGCTGGTATCAGCACTCAGCGCCGCGACCCGGGTGGTGCGGTGTCGGCGACCAGCGCGAGGACGTCCTCGCCGTACCGGTCGAGCTTGCTCTGCCCGATGCCGGGCAGAGCCACGAGATCCGCGACGGTCGCGGGGCGACGCTGGGCGATCAGCCGCAGTGTCGCGTCGGTCAGCACGACGAATGCAGGCGCTCCCTGCTCCTTCGCCCGTTGCGCCCGCCACGCGCACAACCGCTCGAACAGCTCCGCGTCCACCTGCCCCGGGCATGTCTCGCAGCGTCCGATCCGGGCCCGCGCACCGGCCAGCGACCGCCCGCAGACATGGCACTGCACGCTCTGCCGACCGCGCGGGCGCCCGGTGCCGCCGCCAACGGATTCCCCGCCGCCCCTCCGCTCCCCCGCGGCCGCGGATCCGTGTCCGGCCCCGTGTCCGGATCCGGACACGGCGGCATCACCGGGCGCGCGGGTCGCCGCCGTTCGGGAGGAGCCCCGGGTGCCGCCCGCCGTGGCCGCCGCCCGACGCAGGTCGTCCAGGAACCGTGACGGCCGCCGGGAGCGGCGGGCCCCCTCGGCCCGTGCCAGCGACCACGACAGCGCCAGGTGGACCCGCGCCCGGGTGATGCCCACGTAGAGCAGCCGGCGTTCCTCCGCGATCTGCTCGTCGGTCTGGGCGTGCACGATGGGCAGCGTTCCCTCGACCAGGCCGACCAGGAACACCGCGTCCCATTCGAGCCCCTTGGCCGCGTGCAGGGAGGCGAGCGTGACGCCCTGCACCGTCGGGGTGTGCTGGTTTGCGGCGCGTTCGGCCAGGTCCGCGACGAACACCTCCAGATCGGCGTCGGGGCGGGCGGCCTCGAGGTCGATGGCGAGCCGGTGCAGTGCCGCCAGGTTCTCCCACCGCTCGCGGTCCGCGCCACGCCCCGCGGGAGCGGCACCCGGCTGCCAGCCCAACGCCCCCAGCCCGTCGGCGACCGCGTCACCGAGCCCGCCGGGGCGGTCCGGCTCCGCGGAGCGGACCGCCGCGCGCAGCATCCGCACGGCCGCGGTGACCTCGGGTCGCTCGAAGAACTTCTCACCGCCGCGCAGCAGGTAGGGGATGTCTGCCCGCGCCAGCGCCGTCTCGTACGCCTCGGACTGCGCGTTGATCCGATAGAGCACCGCGATGTCGCTGGCCGCCACACCCGTGGCCAGCAGCCCGCGGATACGCCTGGCGACGCCCGCCGCCTCCTCGGGCTCGCTGTCGGCCTCCAGCCAGGTGGGCGCCGGGCCCGCCGGGCGCATGGCGACAAGCCGCCCCCGGGGCCCGGGCGGCGCCGCGGCCGACCCGGACGACCCGGCCAACCCGGACGACGCCGCCGACCCGGCGGACGCGGCTGCCGGAGGAGCACCGTCCAGCAGGCCGTTCGCCAGCGCCACCACCTGTGGGGTGGAGCGATAGTCCCGGACCAGCCGCACGACCGTGGCGGTCGGGAAACGCCGCGGGAAATCCAGCAGGTGGCGCGCGCTGGCCCCGGTGAACGAGTAGATGGTCTGGTGCTCGTCGCCGACGACGCACAGACTGTCGCGATCGCCCAGCCAGGCGTCGAGGACCCGCTGCTGGAGCGGGTTGACGTCCTGGTACTCGTCCACGACGAAGTGGCGGTAGCGGGAGCGCAGCTCGGCCGCGACCCAGCTGTGCTCCTCGATCACGGCCGCGGTCAGCAGCAGGAGATCGTCGAAGTCGAGGACACCGGCCTCCCCCTTGACGTCCTCGTAGGCCTCGTAGAGGCGGGCCACGACATCGGGCGCGTACGAGCCCTCCCGCCCGTGCTCGGCGGCGGCGTGGACGTAGTCGGCGGGCGCGACCATCATCGACTTCGCCCATTCGACCTCGGCGGCCAGATCGCGCAGCTCGGCGCGGTCCGGGCGCAGCCGGGCCCGGTTCGCCGCGCGGACGAGCAGCGGAACGCGGCTCTTCTCCAGCCTCGGCAGTGCCACCCCGGCGACCTTCGGCCAGAAGTAGCTCAGGTGCCGCAGCGCGGCCGCGTGGAAGGTGCGGGCCTGGACGCCGTCGGCTCCCATCAGCCGCAGCCGCCCGCGCAGCTCGGCCGCGGCCCGGTTCGTGAAGGTCACCGCGAGAATCTGCCCCGCGCCGACCTCCCGCTGCGTCACCAGGTGCGCGATCCGGTGTGTGATGGTCCGGGTCTTGCCCGTGCCGGCGCCCGCGAGAATGCAGACCGGGCCGATCGGCGCGAGCACAGCGGCGAGCTGCTCGGGGTCGAGACCCGCGCCCGGCTCCACACCCGGGTTCGGCTCCGCACCAGCGCCGGCACCCGGCTCCGCGCCCGCGCTCGGTTCCGCCTCGGCGGCCTTCTTCCCGCCCGGCCTGCGCGCCGGCGTCGGAGGGCGCGTGGGCGCTGACGCCCCGCGACGGTTCGGGCGAGTGGCTGATCCTGACATCAACCGACACGGTAGTCGCGGCCCGGCCCGACACGCCGGACCGGGAAGCAATGCCGCCACGACCGGGTTATGCGGTTGGTCGGCGATCGGACGACAAAACCTTTACCGGACGGATGCGACGGAGGCCTCGCTGTGATCACGATGTACACCACTCCCTGGTGTGGCTACTGCGTTCGACTGAAGGGCCAGCTCGACCGCGCGGGCGTGGAGTACGTGACGATCGACATCGAGCAGGACCCGACAGCCGAGCAACTCGTCCGCAATGCAAACAACGGCAACGCGACCGTGCCGACCGTGGTCTTCACCGATGGGACGGTGATGACCAACCCGTCCCTCCGCCAGGTCACCGAGAAAGTCGCTTCTGCCGCATAACGGATACGCAGGGCGACAACACTGCGGGAGTTCACGCCTTCCCGACGCGCACACGGCCGGCTCTTGGGACGGTGTCCGTCACTGCCCGTGAACTTTGTGGGAGAGTTCGGCCTGTGTCGTCAGCACCTTCAGGACTCCCGTGGAGCACGGTCGACGCCGCGCTGAGAGCCACGCACGCACTCCACCAGATGGAGCAGGCGTGCCTCATCGCGGTGTCGGGGACCCAGGCCGTCTACCTACGGGTGAGTGGGCCGATCCCCGAGCTGGTTGCCGGGCTGAGAGTTCCGCGTGCCCGGTGTCTACCTGCCCGAATGCTGGATGGGGCCGCCGCCGCGGGGTCCCGGGCCGACCAGGACCCGGCCCTGGCCGACACCGTCGAGGTGGAGCGGTTCGGCGTCCACAGCCATGTCTCGATGCCCCTCGTCGGGCCGGACGGCGCGGTGCTCGGCATCATCACCGGTCTGGACCGGTCATCGATCGCCATCCCGCCGGAATCACTCGGAGTACTACGGGCAATCGCGGACAGTCTGGGAGCGTCGGACGCACTACGGGACCAACTGACCCGCGAGGCCCGCTTCGAGGTTGCTGCCAGTAACGGCTCCGAAGGTGCCCAGCCCAGCGTGAGTGCCCAGCCCGGCGCGAGCGCCGTGCCTGCCGCCGTCGCCGCGCCCGGAAGCGGCGAAGCGTCCGGAACGGGCGATACACGAGGAACCGGCGATGTTCCCGGAGGCGGCCAGCTGCCGACGGCGCCCGGCGAGGCCGGGCCAGGGCAGGAAGGCGGCCAGCCAGGCCCCGGTACGCGCCGCGACGGACCACATCCCGGGCACCCTGAGCCGTCGCCGGAATCAGCTGCAGGCAACGGGCCCCGGGTGACCCCCGAAGTTCTCGCCCGCGCCCCGCGCCCCGGCCCCGCCGCCCGGCCGGGCG
>NZ_ADGX01000154.1 GCF_000177675.1 Parafrankia sp. EUN1f | reverse complement strand
CGGTGAAGGTGCCGTCGGTCTGGCCGAGTGAGACGATGACGCCGGCGTTGCCGAATCCGACGATGTCGGCGCGGTCGTCGCCGTTGATGTCGGCGAGTTCGCGTGGGTTTGTTTCGACTCGCCAGCCGCCGGCGTCCTGGGCGAAGTTGTTGATGACGAGTTTCGGTTCGGTGAAGGTGCCGTCGGTCTGGCCGAGTGAGACGATGACGCCGGCGTTGCCGAATCCGACGATGTCGGCGCGGTCGTCGCCGTTGATGTCGGCGAGTTCGCGTGGGTTTGTTTCGACTCGCCAGCCGCCGGCGTCCTGGGCGAAGTTGTTGATGACGAGTTTCGGTTCGGTGAAGGTGCCGTCGGCCTGCCCGAGCGAGAGCCATACGCCAGCGCCGCCGAATCCGACGATGTCGGCGCGGTCGTCGCCGTTGATGTCGGCGAGTTCGCGGGGGGTCGTTTTGGCCTGCCAGCCGTCGCCCGGGCGGAAGTTGCTCACGACGAGTCTCGGGTCGGTGAAGGTGCCGTCCGCCTGCCCGAGTGAGACGATGACGCCGGCGTTGCCGAATCCGACGATGTCGGCGCGGTCGTCGCCGTTGATGTCGGCGAGTTCGCGTGGGTTTGTTTCGACTCGCCAGCCGCCGGCGTCGTGGCCGAAGTTGTTGATGACGAGTTTCGGTTCGGTGAAGGTGCCGTCGGCCTGCCCGAGCGAGAGCCATACGCCAGCGCCGCCGAATCCGACGATGTCGGCGCGGTCGTCGCCGTTGATGTCGGCGAGTTCGCGGGGGGTCGTTTTGGCCTGCCAGCCGTCGCCCGGGCGGAAGTTGCTCACGACGAGTCTCGGGTCGGTGAAGGTGCCGTCCGCCTGCCCGAGCGAGACGTACACACCGGCTTCGCCGAATCCGACGATGTCGGCGCGGCCGTCGCCGTTGACGTCACCGAGCTCACGGGGATGCCGGTTGATCTGCCAGCCGTTCGCAGGGCCGAAGTTTTTCACGGCGACCTTCGGGGCGGTGAAGGTGCTGTCCGCCTGGCCGAGCGAGACGTGCACGGCGGCTTCGCCGAATCCGACGATGTCGGCGCGGCCGTCGCCGTTGACATCGCCGACCTCCTGGGGAGGCCAGTCGAGTGCCGGGGCTCCGGCATTGGCGTTGATGACTGCCTGGATCAGCCCAGCGCCAGGGAAGTCGGCGTAGACGATGCCGTACCGGTGGTGCGCACCCTGCTGAGCATCCATCTTCTTCATGGTCAGGATGTTGGTGCCCTCGAAGAAGACCGTGCAGGTACCCAGGAAGCAGTTCAGGCCCGGGTACTCCGGAATGCACGCGGCGCTGTGTTTGCAGGTGTCGATGACCCCCCTGGTCCAGCCGGTTGCAAGCCTGGGTGCACCGGTTTGGGGGCTGGAGTGGCCGCTGGCGACGAAGTAGGGGAAGGACCCGGTCGCGCCGCTGAGGAAGTTGACGTAGGTGGTGCTGCCTGGCCCGGCGTCAGCGGCCCTCAGCTGAGCCTCGACGGCATGCCACTTGTCGGCCAGGTCCCAGTTCGTCTTCAGCTTCCAGTTGTCCTGGATGTTGAGGCTGCTCCATGGGATGCCCGCCCTGTTCTCCGAGTCGAAGTTCTGCAGGACGACGATCTTGCCGCGGATGTCGCCCAGGAAGGGGTTGTCCTTGGTGTCGCTGTATACACGGGGATATTCCGCCAGGTCAGCCTGGACTTTGGCTGCGAAGTTGGGTGTTCCGCCGGAGCCCTCGTCCTTGACTCTCATCAGGATGGTCTCGGTGGGGTGCGCGGCCAGGAAACGGTCGGCGGTGCCTAGAACGTAGTTCTTGAAAGTCTGTAGCTGGGGGGCGGGTCCGTGCCAGATCGTGAGCGGCTCGGCTGCCAGGCCTGTCAGCGTGGACAGCCGGATGTCCCAGGCCCGGATCCCTGAGTTTAGCTGTGTTTCGAGGCTCATCGACTGGGTCTCGGTGGAGTCTCCACCGAACACGGATGCGCCGCTGTCGTGGGTACCCGGCACTGACAGCTGGCTGAGCCGCATTGAATCGGCCAGACTGGACATCCAGTCGGTGTTCGTCAGGCCGATGGTGGAATCATGGGAGTAGGCCGGGGTCGTGTCGGCGAGCGAGGGCGTGGCCGCGGTGGTGCACAGGCCGACCACCGCGCAGGCCAAAATTGCCGTTCGGGTGAAAGCTCGGTGTTTCCTCATCACATGATGCTCCTCGAAGGTCAAAGGCTTTTTCGTGGTGGACTACCGCGATAAGGCGATGGCAACGATAGCTACGCCTGGCGGCGGGGGCGTCAGGGGATTCCCTTACATTGCCCCTGAGATCCCCGGCCTGCGGGACGGGCACCGGAAGCGGAAAAGACGGGTCGGCGTAACTGGTGCGACGATACGGAGACACGAAACGGCCACCGCCAGATCATCCGGTCGCGAGGACTCGTCATGATCTGGCGGTGGCCGTTTGTTGCGGGATGGATATTGGTTTTGTGAAGTGCGTTCGAGGTGCGGCTGATCCGGCCGATCTGCGTTCCGCGTGCACACGACGCTCCGGCGTTGCCTGGCCGGCAGACGGGGGATCGGGCCCAGGCGGCGAGCACCTACCCGCTTGGGCCCACCGGATCAGCCGGCCGCGGCCGATGTCACGATGTCGCCGTCGGCCGGCCGCTCCGGCCCGCGAGCGGCGAGGTGAAGCTCTTGGTTCGGGGCCCGCGAGTCAGGCTCCGTGCACGACCTTTTTCAAGCGGCTGAACTGCACGACGGTCGCCTCCACTGCCGTCGCGAAGGCCAGCCTGAAGAGTGTCTGGCCCTGGTTTGGGCCATCCTGGACGATCTTACTGCCTTCCGGGCTGCTGGGACTGTCCTTATTGAGCTGGTCATGAGTTGGCGCATTGGGCCCGCACAGTTTCGGTGAATCAAGGAGGAATCTTCCGCTCACGATGCCGGCGGGCAGGGATTCCACTTTCAGGTCCCAGGCAGGCAGCGGGCTGACATTTTGGTGGAGTTCGATCCAGTTTGAGTGGGCATAGAAGTCCTGGACTGTATGAATCATGGTCCCGAAAAGGTTGTAGAGATTCTGCTTGTCCGTTTCCGCCTCGATCAGCCTCCACAGTTCGCTGACGCGTTCTACGCCGGGTTTGAACGCGCAGTTGTCGAAATGAACAGCGCTGTCGAACTGATCCAGATCTGTCGCCATGTTGGCCAGAATGATGATCGAAAGATCGCTTGCTCCGATGGAGCCGTCGGCGCAGGAGTCTCTTGTTATTGCCGCATGGTAGTTGATTTGGAACTGGACGGGAGTCTCGCTGGGTGCGACACTTTGCGTTTTTGCGAGCAGTGATCTCAGGCTGGGTCTCGGCGTGAATGGTGTCGAAACTCGCGTGGACATCTGTTCTCCTGGTTGTCGGAACTTTGTCGTGTGGACCGGTTCTGCGATCCGTGGGTGCGCTCTGGTGAGGCGTGTTCGTCACTGTCGGTGGGGGTCCAGGGGCTGGCCTGAGGGGGAAGGCTGGTGGGGCGGGAAGGCCGCGGTGTGGTCGGGGCGTGTCGTCAGGGCCTGACCGTCGGTATTTTTTCCATCCAGCTGTCGGGGACCGTGAGACCGAAGCTCCATCGATTGCGGGAGGCGCCGTTCACGATGCAGTGCCAGAATAGATTTTCTGTGCACCTTGCGATCTTGAAGAATCGTGCGGTCCTGGGCCGGTCCTGTAGCGTGACGATCTCCCTGGTCACCGGGTTCATGTACCGGAAGAAGGAGGCGGTGTCCGAACCGGGAATCTCTTCGTCGAAGTCGATCAGGTACATTCGCCATCCGGGCTGGGTCTCGTTGGTGTGCCAGAGGCGATAGCCGAACGGCGGGTACCACATGCTCCCCGAGAACCGGACCTCGTTGCCGAAGAAGGTCTCGAGAGAGGAGGTCATCCGGGTCTTGGCCTGGAGGTAGGCCTCGTAGCCGGGTGCATCGACGTGACGGTCGAGGTTCACGAGATGGAAGTCCCGGCGGCTGAACTCGTGCGCGTCGATGCCGTCGGTTCGCCGGCTCCGCATGACGTCCTCGTAGTATCCGGCGAAGCCGGGGGCTGCCGGGGACATGTCCGTCCAACGGAGATCGTCGTCGCGGAACACCTCCCGGTACCTGTCCAGGTCCACGGTGCTGGGTTTGATCGTGAGGTGCGGCAGTTCCTCCGCGGCCTTCGTCAGCCCGGGAATGTCGTCGATCGGGAACTCGTAGTGGCAGAGCCGCGACTCGGCGGGCGGCTCCGGTTCTGGGGCGGGCTCGACGTCGCCGCCCGCGGACGATGCCGCCGCCACGTCCTGGGCGTCGAATACGAACCCATGCCGTTTCCCCAGCGCGATCAGCTCCCGCGGGTCGGTTATCGCTCTGAAGGTCTGCTGTAGCTCAGGTCTGCGCCGGGCCTCGTCGAAGAACGCGGTACAGGAGTCGGCGGACATGGCGGTTGCGCTCCTTTCAACTCGTGGTCCGGCAAGAGGGGAGGGGGATCGAGCAGAAGCGGCGAAGGCACGCGGTCGGGATGCGCCAGCCGGAGGAAGTGCATGCCCGTGCCTGCCAGGCCGATCATGAGCCCGGGGTACGCCGGGACGTCGCCGTCGCGGCGGAGCCAGGCCGGATCGCCGGCCAGCCGGCGCCACTGGCCCTGGGCCTGGACGTTGGCCTCCAGCTGGAAGGGCGGCTCCTCGCAGAGCCTGGCGAATCGCAACAGCAGCTCGGCGTTGCCCGATCGGCCGTGGCACAGCGTGTCGTTGCCCAGGCCCTGGAAGTTGCGCAGCGTGGCCCGGAGCGCGATGTAGGCCTCGCCGAGGAGTCCTTCGTCGCTGCGCCCCAGCGCCGCCCAGCTGGAGATGCGGCTCAGGCCGATCCCGGCGGCGCCCGCGCACCAGACGTTCGTGAAGTGGCGGCGGCCCGGGTACATCGTGATGATGCTGGCGCGCAGGTCGTACCAGTCCTGCTCGGCTTCGTCGAAGTGTGACTTCTCGTAGCGGAACGCCTCCATCCCGGCCTCGATGTACTCCTCCCGGCCGGTGCGGGTGCCCAGCATGATCAGAGCCCACCCGATGCCGGCGGCGCCGTGGGCGAAGCCGGTGAGGTTCGCCGCGGCGTCGCCCGGCTGGAGCGGTGCCCAGCTGAGGCCTGCCCGGGTGCGCTCAGCGTGGTCCAGGAGATGGCGCGCGCAGCGCTGAGCCTGGCCGAGACCGGTGCCGCAGGCGTCGGCGAGCCCGATCAGGACGGGAATCGCGCCCGCTGAGCCGCCGAGTACGTCGAAGGTCCGGTCACCCCGGACACCGTCATCGATGAGCGCGGTGAGTTCCACGGCGCGGTCGAGAAGTGTGGCGTCCTTCCAGAGCCCGTGAAGGTGTGTCAGCACGTAGATCAGGCCCGACACACCTGTGAAGGCACCGATCCCGTGCCGGTCGTGATGGGTCAGGGCGTGCCGGAGGGCGCGCTCCGCCGCCTCCCGGACACCTTCCTGCGGCGCCACGGAGTCCAGGTAGGCCAGGAACAGCGCCACCCCCGCGCTGCCGTGGTAGAGATCGGCCTGGACGCCGGCCGTGCCCGCCCGGCCGTCGGCGATCTCATAGCGCTTCCAGGGCACCGGATCGGAGCCGTCGCCCAGCATCTCGCGGAGCTCGCGGCCGATGAGGCCGCTGTGGTCGAGTGCCGAGCCGACGAACGCGGGGCTGTGCACCTCGCTGGACGACAGGCTGGCGGCGATGTACTGGACCTGCCGCAGCCGGTCCTCCGCCGAAAGACCACGGATCCGCTGGGCGGCGAGCTCGACGGGGGAGAGCCGGAGCTGCACGGGGAGGGTGTCCGCGTGGTCCGCCGTCAGCAGACGTCCGCGGGCGTCGGTCGTGAAGATCGGGATGTCGAGCTGCCACAGTGAGCGAGCCTCGCGGTCGGTCAGCACGCCATCCCGGTCCCACTGCGGGGCCTGCTCCCGCAGCCTGCCGATGACCAGGTCGACCTCCAGCGGCTCCCGCAGGCATCTCGGGTGGCGGGCGGCGACGAGGAGCTGCCCGTAGATCTGGGTGGACCTGCTGACGAAGCGGATCGAGGCGCCGTCGAACAGTTCCGAGACCTGGCGGGCCGCCTTGGCTGGCCGGCTGGCGAACCAGTCGTGGACCGCGGTGAAACCGCTGACGATGGCGTCCCGGAAGGCCTCGGGGCCGACCAGCTCGCCGTCCAGCCAGACACGGTTGGCGGGATCGGCCTGCACGTGCACTCCCGTTTCGTGCCTCACCGCCAGGCCCGTGGTTGCCCGCCGTCTGATCCTCGGCACGGCGAAGGGAAGGCTGTACGACTCGCCGCCGCTCGTTCCACTCATCCGCATCGCCACCTCGGCGGTGGGCGGAAGAGGCCACTCCAGCAGGCCGGTCCGGTAGACGGAGTCGATCACCGTGCCCGCGGCCCGGGTCGCGCCCCGCGGAAGGACGTCGAGCGCGGTCTCGGCGTCGCAGACGTAGGCATGACCATCGGCGACCAGGACGTTCTCGAAGTGGAGGTCACTGCCGCCCAGTGCATGAAAGACTCCGAGGTACCCGCCGACCTCCTCGTAGATCGCCGTCACTTCCGCGGGTGAGGCCGCGTGGTTGCGCCCGGAGGGAATGAGCGCCTCGTAGCCATACCCGTCGCGTTCAAGAGTGCGGTAGGTCGCGAAACCAGCAACCCCGTCCTTGGCCAGGCGCTCCAGGAGGCCTTGCAGCGCTGCCTGCGAGTGCACGCAGCGCGGCTTGTAGACGAAGGTGCCCTGGCCCGAGCGGGCGAGGTCGGCGGTGACCAGGGCCACGGTCTGGCCGCCGGCATGGGAGTCGGACATGCCGAGTCTGACCGACCGGAAGCGGAGGATCTCGTCGCCGAGCAGGACGTCTCCGATGGCCTCCCGGTCGCGCTGGAGCCTTCCGATCAGGCTCTGCCCGTTGTCGCCGAGCATCCCGCTGACCTGCGCCAGCCAACGTCCGAGCACCGGAAAATGCAGGTAGAAGCCGTGGTACGCACGCGGTCCCGCGAAGGTCTCCGACAGGTACCGCTCGTGCTGCCCCGCGGTGCCGTCGTGGTCGTTCCCCGAGCGGGCGCGCCAGACGTTGGCGTCCGCCTCGACGGCCCAGGCCAGCGCGAGCTCGAACCGGTCGAGGAAGTGGGCCGTGACGCCGTCGGCGATCTCCGGGGCGAACGCCTCTGCGGGGCCCGCGCGGTTGGCGGAGTCAAGTGCCCTGCCCAGCTTCCGGCGCAGGTGCGCCAGGAAAGGTTCGCAGGCTCGTGCGACGTCGGCCCGGGCGCTGCCGTCAGGTGGCCGGGGCCGGGTCTGCGCCCAGGACCCGTCGGCCGGGTCCGATGCCTCCAGCGCGGCACGGTAGTTCGGCAGCCACGACCCGTGCATCCCGGCGAGTAGCTTCCTCGACTCCTCATCGGCGTCGCCGAGGTGGAGCGCCCAGGTCCGAAACCGCTCAAGCACGCCGACGAGCTCGTCTCGGTCGGGCCTGTGGGGGGTGGTCGCGGGATGCGAATCCTTCAGGTGCTGCGCCGCCAGCCGGTCGGCCAGACTGCCGACCTTCCACCGGTCGACCTCGCTGAGCCCGTGAGGGCTGCCGGCTGGCGGCTGCCAGCTCCTCAGACTGGCGACGAGAAGAGTCTGCTCGCGGAGGTTGCTCGCGCGACAGGCGATGTCGAGCGGGAACCAGGTATCCAACGCGCGTTCGGGCGACATCGTCAAAGCTCTCTCCAGGGAGGGCGTTGAAGCGGACCGCTCCCGGCGCGAGGGATCGTTCGATTCGCCCGCGCCGGGAGCGGCGTCATTGCGGGACTGGCGAGTTACTTCGTGTTTCCGTCACAGACGATGGTGATCGGTCCCGAGCTGCAGGTCGTCTTGCAGTCGCGTCCGGCGATCGTCCCAAATTCGAGAATGGCCTGGCTCTGGGGCTCAACCGCGTCGGGCAGGGCCATCTCGGCGCCGATCCCGAAGGCCTTGGGGTCGGCGAGAACCAGCGCGCGGAACTCCTCGTCCACCACGGCCTGGTAGAGCACCTCGTCGAGGTCCGGCGAAATCTTCGATGCAGATGTGATCATTGAAGGTCATCTCCTGCTTGTGTCCATGGGCTGCCCCGGTCGAGGCGGGCCCTGTCGTAAATTTCGAATGCCGGTCGGACGGCGGCACTCACTGGTTCAGGTTCGCAGTGAGTGCCTTCCACTCCCCGATCGCCGTCGTAATGTTGGCGGGGTCCTTCTGCCAGTCGACAAGCGGCTGCTCGTCCGGGGTGAGGTTCTCCGCGGCCCAGTGCTCCGCGAGCCATTCCGAGTACGATTCCCGGCTGTCGGGGTCGGTGGGGCGTCGGAGTCTCTCCAGCACCGGCCGCCCGCGGACGTCCAGGGCAAGCTCGAACGCCTCCCGAAGCTTCCCGTTCTCCGGCAGGCTGGACAGCAGCACCAGGTAGCCCTGGATCTGCCGGATCGCCAGCCGGTCGTTGACGTCAGGTACTTCCTTTGTCATTTAATCCCCTTTCGCGGGACGATCTGAATTCTCCTGCCGGCGTTCCTTCGCGTGGAGCGCGCGACCGTTGCCGGCCGCCGCTCTTTTCACGGTGGCTCCGTCGTCCCGTTGCCGATCTCCGGAGAATCGCCGTTCCTGTGAAGGCACTGGCAACGTTAGCCAGGCCGACCAGGGCGTGGCGTCAGGGGAATCCCCTACATTGCCCCTACGGTCCGCGGCCGACGGGTCGTCGACCGCGGCGGGAAGGCCGTCGACGGGAGATTTGGCGATGCCAGGTCATGAAAACAGCCACCGGTAGTCATGAGGGCTTGGTGAAGACCCGTCATGACTACCGGTGGCCATAAGCCACGGGATTGATTCAGACTGGACGAACTGGCTCGGGCGTGAGCATCGGCCCGCCCGGGCTCAGGCGGATCAGCCGGCGCCGGCCAGCGCCACCGTGTCGTTGAACAGCTCGGTCACGAGATCCGCCACCTCCACCGTGACGGAGATGAACTTCGCGTCGGTGAAGGCATCGGCGACCTTCTGCAGGCGGGCGACCAGCTCGTCGTTGATCACTACGGGCCTGGCTCTGCTGCGGGTGACGTGGATCTTCGCGATCTCGGCCGGGACACCGGCGGCCTTTCCCCAGGCCCGCGCCCAGATGTCGGTGTGGGCGACAGACCACCGATTGGCCCTGCCCACCCGGATCAGCAGGTCGCGGATCGCCGCGACCTTGCCCGGGCCGGCGATGACGTCCGGCCGGGACACCTCGAGGGTGAGCCCGGTCGCCAGGTCGCCGGAGCCGTCGAATGATCCTGAAGCCGGCGGCGGCGGTGAAGATCGCTGGAGTGTCGCCGACGAGGCCGAGGTCGATCGCCCCGGCCGTCAGGGCCTGGAGCACCGGCGGGCCGGAGGTGAACTGGCTCCACTCGATCCGGTAAGGGACGTCCGCGAGCTGGCCGGCGGCTTCGAGTGCTGGCCGGATGCCCCCCGTCGGGTCGCCCACCTTCAGGGTCACCCTGCTCAGGTCGATCGCGGCGGCGGCGCCGGACGTCGCGGCGCCGAACGGCCTGTCGTCGCCGGCTCGGGACGAGCAGGCGCCGAGGCCGACCACCGCGACCAGCACCGCGACTGTGGCTGTGGCCGGAACGGCCGCACACCGGCGGCGCCGGGCGAAAGGCAACATCATCTGTTCTCTCCTCGTGACTCGGGAAGGTGGTCGCGGGCATCGCGGCTGATGCCGCGTGGCTGATACCGCGTGGCTGATACCGCGGCTGGCGCCTGCCCGCGAGGTGGGTTCGCTCGGCGGCTCGGTCAGCCAGCAGGCCGTGTAGTCGACGCCTCCCGGTGCGCGGGGCCGGTGACGCCGAGCAGGGCGAGCAGGTGGCCGCGCAGAGCGGCGGGGCGAGGGTCGTCGGGGCGGCGTGAGCGGGTGACGCTGATCGGGACGTCCGCGCTGATCACGCCGCCGCTCATGACGAGCGCGCGGTCGGCGAGCGCGAGTGCCTCGTCGACGTCGTGGGCGACCAGCACGACAGTGGGCGCGTGGCGGGTCCACGGGTCGGCGATCAGCGCTTGGGCCCGCAGCCGGGTGAGCGCGTCGAGTGAGGCGCACGGCTCGTCGAGCAGGAGCAGATCGGGCGCCCTGACCAGGGCTCTGGCGAATGCGGCGCGCTGCGCCTCGCCCCCGGACAGGGTCAGTGGCCAGGCGTCGGCCCGGTGGGCGAGCCCGACCTCGGCGAGCGCGGCGAGTGCCCGCTCGCGCGGGCTGGCCGCCGCCGATGTGCGGGCGCCGCCACCACCATGCGCTGTGTCCCCGGGTTCTGTGTCCCGGGGTTCCACACTCCTTTGCACCACTGTCCCCGGCGATGATCGCAGCCCGAGCGCGACGTTGCGCCACACCTGCTTCCAGGGCAGCAGCCGCGGCTCCTGGAAGGCCACTGCCCGCTGGCGGGGCACCTCGACGGTGCCGTCGACCGCCAGGTCTAGGCCGGTGAGGACCCGCAGCAGGTTGCTCTTGCCGCACCCGCTGCGGACCAGCAGAGCCACGAACTCGCCGCGGGCCACTGTCAGGTCAAGCCCGTCGATCACCGGCCGCTTGCTGAACTCCCGGCGCAGGCCACGTACCACGACGGCGGGGCCCGGCTGTCCGGTCACGGTTACTGGCCGCCGAAGCCGCGGCGCCAGGCCAGCGCCCCGTTACCTTCTTCGTGGCCCCGAACGTGTACGCGTCGAGGGCGCCGGTGCTGGAGCCGAGCTGCCAGAGCGTGAGCAGCAGCACCGGGCCGCTCGTCCGCCGCAGCCAGCGCGGGCATCGGCGGCGGCGCGGGCCGCCACCGACGGTGCGCAGTGTTTCGGTGTCGATCTCCGGTCTGGCCGACTCGATGGTCCCGGTCGCGGAGATGACGGCCGGCCCACGGGCCGTCAACGGACGAGCTCCGGCTGAGCGGGTATGCGGGACGAGGCACGGCGGAGATCGGTGTCACCGGCGGCCATCGCGGCGGCGAGCTGGGTGCGGGAGCGGACGCCCACCTTGCGGTAGGCGCGGCTGAGGTGCGTCTCCACGGTCTTCTCGCTGAGGAACAGCTGTTCGGCGATCTGGCGGTTGGTGAACCCGTCGGCGGCCAGCCCCGCGGCCGTGCGCTCGGCCGGTGTGAGCGCGTGCAGCCCCTGAACCTGGGCGCCTGGCACCTTGCGGCCACTGTCGGCCAGCAGCGACCCCAACCGCTCGACCATGCGTCCGGCATGGCACTGGGCCGCGAGCTCGGCGCCGCGGGCGATCGCCTCCAGCCCGGCCCGGCTGTGGCCGGTCTCGATGAGGAGGTGTCCAAGGCTCTCGAGGGATCGAGCCATCTCCAGCCGGGCCGGACTGAACTCCAACAGCTCCACGGATTCGCGGAGCAGCGCCGAGGCGGCGTCGGCGTCCTCGAACAGCGCGCGGATCCGTAGGCCGACGCTGATGTGCCGGGCGACGCCGAGGTGGCGGGCAAGCTGCAGATGCTCGTCGGCCAGGCTCTTCCCCTGGTCATGACGGCCGAGGCGGGCGCAGGCGATGGCCGCGTGCAGCAGCCAGGGAGTGTGGAACAGGTGCTCGCAGCCGTAGGGTCGGCAGAGCTCCACCCAGCGCAGCGCCTCGGACAGGGCGAGATCGGGGCGGCCCTGCTCGATCAGGAGGCGGACCCGCGCCCCGAACAGCCAGTTCCGCGTCAGGCTGGGTGCCTTCACCAGCGTGCCGAGCTCCTCCGTGTCGACCACGGCCTGGGCGTCGGCGAGGTCGCCCTGCTCGACCAGCAGGTTGATCTGCGTGGCGTACAGGACCGGCAGGGCGAAGTTCGGCGGGCGCAGGTTCTCCAGCCCTGAGCTGATGTGCTCGCCGGCCCCCGGCAGGTCACCGCGGAGCAGCGCCACCCGGGCGAGGAAGCCGCGCATCATCGCCAGCGTGCTCCGCAGGCCGCGTTGCAGGCAGCGTGCCACGGCGCGTTGGAGGTGACGCTCGGCCGCGTCCAGGCGATCGGTGACGATCAGTGCGAGCACGGACAACCCCAGGGCGGAGCGTTCCGGTGGCAGGTCTCGGGCCAATGCGCGTTCGGCGAGGTCACCCGCCGCGTCCGCGCGACCGTCCGAGATCGCCTCGAGAGCCATGTTCGCGGTGAGGACCGCCGGGTCGGCGGCGGGGCGTTCCAGATAGGACGCACGATGCGTGACGACCAGTGCGCGACTGCGGAAGTTGAACCGGCAGAGGCCGATCAGCTCCGCCTCCACCTCCGCGGCCAGCGCGCTCGCGCCTGGTACGGACTCGAGCAGGCCGAGGGCCTCGACAAGCAGGTCGGTGGTCTCCCCTGTCAGGCCCACCACGTGGCGGACAGCGGCCAGGTCGCAGGCGCAGGCAGCCCGCTGGGCCGGCTCGGTGGCGAGGGACACGGCCTCGCGCAGATGCTCGTCCGCGGCGTCGAGGTCCAGCGCATGGATCTCGCAGACGCCGAGGAGCCGACTGATCTCGGAACATGTCGCCGCGGGCGGCGGTTCCAGCCGAGCGCGCCGGAGGTAGACGGCGGCCGTGGCGGGCGATCCCTGCCGCCTCGCATCCTGCGCCGCGGCCACGAGCAGATCCACGCGTTCGGGCTTCGATGCCGGCTCGGTCCGGATCAGGTGCGACGCTATCCGGGCGACCGGAGCACCGGCCTCGACCAGTACCGCGGCCGCGCGAGCATGCGCGGCGCTGTGCTCCGTGACCGGTGACAGCGAGCCCACGACGTCGGCGACCACCGCGTGGACGAACGCCGGCGGATCCGCCCGTTCGAAGATCCCGGCCCAGGTGAGCTGGTCGGCCACACCGGCCGCGCAGTCGGTACTGACGCCGGCCTGCCTGGCCACGACCGCGAGTGGGGTGTCGTCTCCCAGAACGACAACGGCACCGGCGACGGCGGTGGCGCTCGGCGGCAGGCGCTTCAGCCGCCCGATCACCTGACGGCGCATGGCGGTGGGGCCGGCCGCCTGTACCGCTGGCACCGAGGCCGCGATGGGAGGCGTCTCGGACGCGGCCAGGATACGGAGCAGCTCCCGGACGAAGAAGGGGTTCCCTGCGGTCACGTCATGACAGGCGGCACGGAACTCCGGGTCGGCCTTGTCGCCGAGGTGGCGCCGGACCAGCTCGTCCACGCCGTCGGTGCTGAGACCGCGCGGTTCGAGCAGGGTCGTGTCGGCGGCCAGCACGAGACCCTCGACGGCGCCCCCGCTCGCCGGAACCCGGGTCCTGCTGGTCACGATCATGGTGACGGCGGTCGCCTCGATCCGATGTGCGAGGAAGTCGAGGAACTCCTTGGAGGAGTTGTCGATCCACTGGAGGTCGTCGACGAGGAGAACCACCGGGCGCCGCTCGCTGAGATTGACCAGGAACCAGTACAGACCGTTGAGCAGCAGGAAATGGGACGGTTCGGCGTCGGTGGCATCGCCACCGCCACCATGGTCGAGAACGACTCTGGCGGTCGCGGCGGCGCCTCTGTACAGATCTGCTCCGCCGCCCTGGTTTTCGACCGGAACCCGTTCCAGCAACTGTCGGACGACGCCGAAGGTGAAATCCCCCTCCAGCTCCGAGCCGCGTGCGGCCAGCACACGGAACTCCCTGCCCCGCGCCAGGTCTCCCGCCTGTCTCAGCAGCGCCGACTTGCCCATCCCCGGCGGCGCCTCGATCACCATGACCCGGCCCCGGCCATGCGACAGATCCTGCAGGCATTCCTCGAGCGCCGCGATCTCCCCGTCCCGCTCCACCAGTACTGCGGCCATAACGGCACTCCCTCCGAGGACCGGGGAGCATCAAACAGGCTTCCGCCGGGCTTCCGCGTCGAACTTCGGGTCACGCAACCTCACAGCCCCCGCGACCCGACGCGATCCGCCCGGATGTCCTGAGGAATGCCGGCGATCGCGGTACCGGTGCGGCGCCTGGCCCCGGATGGGGGAGAGGGCTGCGTCTATGAGCCTTCGGCCACCGTGAAGACGACCTGGAGCGGGTGGCCCGCCGTGGGCACATGGCCGCGTCGGGCCCAGTCGCCGGCGCCCGAGCGCGCGACGAAGTTCCCGTCCGCTCCGGCGGCGGTGTTGCGCCGGGGGCCCGTCGGGCAGCTCACCTCGAACGGCAGGGTCTTCCCGTCCCGGGTGTAGATGAACTCGACCCCGCTGCCTTCGAGGCCCGGCTCGTGCTGCAGCCATGCGTCGGCGCGGCCGCCCGCGGCGATCTCGCGCGGCGGCGGGACGATCCAGTGCCCGTGGGCCACCCGTGACCCCGCGAGCCGCAGCGGCACCGAGCCCTCGTTGTGGATCCGGACATAGCACGAGAAGTCCAGGGCGGGCGGGACGATCGCGGAGTGCCGTGCCTCGACCGGCGCCGCCACCACCCGGTGACCGGAAGCGCCCTGGTCACCCCGGGGGGCCGGTTCGACCATCCTGATGTCCGCGGACGGGGCGTCGAGGTCGACGACGGTGAACGTGAAGAACCTGTGGGGATGGTCCGGCACGGCCGCGCACTCGAAGCCGCTGTTGACATAGTTGACCGGTGAGACCGTCAGGCCGCCCATCGGACGGTGGGTGTGGCCGAAGACGACCAGGTCGGCGCTGTGCTGGATGGCCAGCCGCTGGGCGAACCACGCCAGATGGGCCGAGCTGTCGGCGAGCGCGGCGCGTCCAGCAGTGAACAGCCCTTCCTCCTTCTCCCAGCGGCTGAACAGATGCGCGTAGATCGACGCGGCCTCGTCGATCGTGGTCGTGGTGCCGTCCGGCAGGACGATCGGCGCCGTCCTGGGCAGCCCGGCGACGTCCGCGACGTAGTCGAGCAGCCGGGAGGAGAGATCCGGGTGCAGCATCGGATCCAGCGTGCGGAGGAAGTCATCGAGGTTGATGCCGGCCGGGTACCCCATGTCCGGCAGGTCCGCGACGCTCTGACCGGCCTGGAGCCTGCGCGCCATCTGGTGGGCGAACGAGCGGGTGACGAAATGGCCGATGGGCAGCGGCGCCCACGGCGGTGTGGGGTCCGGTGCGTTGAACATCGTCCAGTGGTGCCCGTGACTGAAGACCGTCCGGGCGCCGGTCACACCCGTCCGTATGTACACCGGGTCGACCAGGCGGACCGGGCCGACCGCCTGGCGCAGGGCGTCGAGGTCGTCCGCGGTGAGGGTGCCGTCATGGTTGCCGAGCACATACGTCACCGAGCCGAACGTGGCCACGACCCGGGCCAACGCGCCGCCGGGCCCCAGCACCCGCGGATTGGCGGCGATGATGTCCGCCATCGACGGCGGGCGGACATCGGGCGGGAAGGTCCACAGATCGACGAGGTCGCCGAGCAGGATGACCTCCTGGAAGAGGTCGGCGTTCTCGACGATCCAATCGAAAGTCGCTACGAGATAAGGTTCGTGAATTCCGGCCTGATACCAGTTTGTCGGCGAGTTCGTGGCGATGTGTACATCACTGAGAACTACCACATGACTGTCGCTCACAGGGAGTGATTGAAGCAGGTCTTTCTGTCGCTGACGGTCGGGGTGCGTGTCGGCTGCCGGACACCGGGCGGTCGTCAGGCGGCAGTCCTGGGTCAGCCCGCGAGCGCGACGGTCAACGCGGCCGGAGCCTCGATGCGGACAGGGTGGATCAACGGCAGGCCGGCGAGGCTCGGCGAGACGACAGTTATCCCCTTGGCGCCTCTTCTCGGGGGATACCGCACCGCCGAACTCGCTATGACCCGCGCCGCGGCCGCGCCCTCGTCCCGCTGCGCCGGGACCCGTCGCGAGCGAAGGGCGCGCAGCGGTTTTTCTGGGCGATTCTTTCGGGGATCCAGGATGGCTCCCGGTTCCGCCGATAGTGTCCTCGCCGGCAACCGTTGAACTCGCAGACAGCGCTTGTCTCGAGCGGCGTTCCGGGAGGAACAATGGACCGTCAGATCCCGCTGTTCACCCTGGAAGGCGTGCCGGGGGCGGACGTTTCGATACACCCGTTCAGCACCGCGGACGGACTGGGTCTGAGCATGCTGCGGTTCACCCGTGGCGGGGTGGATGTTCGGGAGGGCGACTCCGTTCTGGTCCTTCACGGCCTGACCACTTCCAGCGACATGTTCATCATGCCGGAGCACCAGAACCTGGTCCGCTTCCTGCTGGCCAACGACTTCGGCGACGTATGGCTTCTGGACTACCGGATGAGCAACCGGTTTCCCTACAACCGGGCGATGCACCGGTTCAACCTGGACGACGTCGCGCTGTACGACCACCCCGCCGCGGTGCGGAAACTGCGCGAGGTCGCCGGGTCGCGGCGGCTGCACGTGATCTCCCACTGCCTGGGTTCGATGTCCTTCCTGATGAGCCTGTTCGGCGGCGTGGTGGACGGGATCAGCAGCGTCGTCGCCAACAGCGTCGCCCTCACCCCGCGGGTCGCGACCTGGTCCCGGCTGAAGCTGGCCGTGGCGCCGAACCTCTGCGAGTGGGTGCTCGGATTCCCGTACCTGGATCCGGCCTGGGCGGACCGGCCGAGGCTCTCCCGTGAGTGGCTCTTCGCGAAGGCCACGGACGCACTGCACCGGGAATGCGACGTGTCCGCCTGCCACATGCTCAGCCTGATGTGGGGTACCGGCCGGCCGGCGCTGTGGCAGCACGACAACCTGCTCCCGGTCACCCACGAGCGCAGCCGCGACCTGTTCGGCGCGACCGGGCTCAACTACTACCGCCACATCCGCGCCATGGTGTCCGCCGGGCATGCGGTGAAGTACCGGCCCGGGGATCCCGAATACGCGAGGCTGCCCGACGACTATCTGGCCGATGCCGGCCGGATCAGCACCCCGATGCTGTTGGTCGCCGGCGACCGGAACCACGTCTTCACCAACTCCAACATCGAGTGCTGGCGGCGGTTGGAAGCGGTCGCCCCTGGCCGACACGAACTTGATGTCATCCCCGGCTACGGCCACCAGGACGTCTTCATGGGAAAGAACGTCGACCGGGACGTCTTCCCGCGCATGCTCGACTTCATCAAGCGTCGGGCGCTCGAGCCGGTGGCCGCGTGACCACGGGGATCGAGCACGCGGATGTCGTCGTGGTCGGTTCGGGGTTCGGCGGCTCGGTCAGCGCCTTCCGTTTCGCGGCCGCCGGTCGGAGCGTCGTTCTGCTCGAGCGCGGGAAAGCGTATCCACCGGGTTCGTTCGCGCGGTCCCCGGCCGATATGTCGACCAACTTCTGGGATCCGAGCCGGGGCCGGTACGGCCTGTTCGACGTCTGGTCGTTCCGGCACTTCGGGTCGGTGGTGTCGAGCGGTCTCGGGGGCGGTTCGCTGATCTACGCCAATGTCATGCTGCGCAAGGACGAGCACTGGTTCGTCCGGGACGCCCCCGCCGGCGAGGGCTACGAGAGCTGGCCCGTCACCCGTGCCGACCTCGACCCGCACTACGACGCGGTCGAGCGCATGCTCGCCCCGCAGCGGTTCCCTCGGGGCGGGCCCGGCTACGAGGCCGCGCGGCGGACCGAGCTTCTCGAACAGGCCGGTCGGGCGCTCGGCTGGACCGTCGAGCGGCCACCGCTGGCCGTGACGTTCGCGGCTGGCGACGGCCCCCCCACGCCGGGCATGCAGATACCCACCCCGGCGTACGGGAACTACCACGGAAGGCCGCGCATCACCTGTGTGATGTGCGGCGAGTGCGACCTCGGTTGCAACTACGGCAGCAAGAACAGCCTCGACCACACCTACCTTTCGGCGGCCCACACGCACGGCGCCGACCTCCGCCTCCATCACGAGGTCCGGTCGATCACGCCCCGTGACGGCGGTGGCTACACCGTCGGCTACGTCGTGCACGACCCGAACAGGCCCCGCGCCACCGCCGACCTGCCGACCCGCACCCTCACCTGCGACCGGCTGGTCCTGGCCGCCGGCACCTTCGGTACCACCTACCTGCTCCTGCGTAACCGGGCGGCGCTGCCGGGCCTGTCCCGCCAGCTCGGTCGGCGGTTCAGCGCCAACGGTGACCTGCTCGGGTTCGTGCACGGTGTTCCGGGGCTCCCGCTGGGGGCTTCGGACGCCCCGGTCATCACCTCCTGCGTCCGGCTTCCGGACGCTCTCGACCAGTCGGCCGGCGGCGGTGTGGGCGGCCGGGGGCCATCCACCGCGGGCGGGCGCGGCGTCTACGTCGAGGACGCCGGTTACCCGATGACGGTGGAGTGGCTGCTCGAGGCCACGCGGGTGGAAAGCACCGCGCGCCGGGCCGTTCGCGCGGCCGAGGCGCTGGCGCTGTCCCGGCTGCGGTGGGCGCCGTCCCGGCGGATCGGCGCGATCGTGGGCGACCTGCTCGGCCCGGGCACGGTGTCGGCCGGGGCGATGCCGCTGCTTGGCATGGGCCGGGACCTTCCGCTGGGTGTCATCTCGGTGCGCGACGACTGCCTGCAGGTGGACCGGTACCTCGCCGGGAACCGGCCGTACTACGACGACCTGCGCGGCGTGATGGACAGCCTGGCCGAGCAGCTCGGCGGTCGGTTCACGGACGACCCTCTGACCTGGCTGTCCCAGGTCGTGACGGTGCATCCGCTGGGTGGCGCGCCCATGGGGGCCGACGTCGCCACCGGGGTGGTGGACAGCTACGGCGAGGTGTTCGGCCATCCCGGGCTGTACGTGGCCGACGGGGCCGCGATACCCGGGCCGGTCGGGGCGAACCCGTCGATGACCATCGCGGCGTTCGCGGACCGGCTCGCCGACCAGGCGCTGAGCATTCCGCTGCCGTCGGCCCGGACCGCCGGTGCGTGCGGCAGAGCAGGCGGGTCAGGCGGGCCCGCTGCAGCGCGGGCAGATGCCACGGCACAGGAGCGAGCGCGCGGCGCCGGGACCGCCGGCCCGCCGGGCGGGAGCGGCGAGCCGAGCACCGACGGCCCGATGCCCTCGGCCGCGGCACACGCCGCGCGGCGACGGGACACGTCGCGCGGCGCCGTCGCCCTGCGGTTCACCGAGACCATGCGTGGCTTCTTCGCCTTCGACGAGACCGACCCCCGCAGGGCCTGTGACCAGGGCCGGGTCGACGGTGCGCGGCTGGTCTTCCGGCTCACCATCGAGACCGACGACGTCGACGCGTTCCTTGCGGACCCCCGCCACCCGGCCGCCGCTCGGGGCTATGTCGACTGCGACGCCCTCGGCGGGCGGCGGCCGGTCGTCGGTGGGGAGTTCAACCTGTTCGTGGCCTCCGCCGGCGGCCAGCCAGGGGGCCCTGCGGCGCCGCCGGTCCGGGCCCGGGCCCGGGCCCGGGGACGAGCGGAGAACTACCGCATGTGCTATCGACTGCCGTTCACCGACGCGGCGGGACATCCGCTTACCCTCGGCGGCTTCAAGGTGATCCAGGACGACGGGCTGCTCGACGTGTGGCGCGACACGACGACCCTCTACACCACGGTCTACGCCGGTCACGTCGGCCTCGGGCCCGGCGCGGACCCCCTGACCGAACCCGATGCCCCAGTGGTGGGAGCCGGGATTCTGACCATTCACCCGCTTGACTTCGTCCGCCAGCTCGCAACGTTTCGCAACGAACCGGCCGGTCCCGCCGGCCGGGCCGCTCTGGCTCGGTTCGGCGCCTTCTTCGCCGGTGATCTCCGGCGGGTCTACGCGCCGTTCCCCGACTGGCGGGCCCCGCGTGCCATTGCTCGTCGCGGCGTGCCTGACGACTTTAATGGGACGTACCGGGTCGCTGTAGGGCAGGCTCGGTGCCGGTAGCCGCTGGTAGGTGAGCACTCCGCGCCTCTGGACCGAAGTCGAGTCCTAAGGTCAGACCGTGCCCCTGCCGGTGGTCGGGAGAGCTGACTGCTGATGGGATGTCGTGGCCGTCGAGCAAGACGTGACCACTTGACCATTAGGGCGTGGTGGATCTCCCGTGGGCTGCCGGAACTGCTGCCGGTGCGAAGGAGGCCTGGGTGCTGTTCGTCGGGGACGACTGGGCGGAAGATCACCATGATGTGGAGGTGCAGGACGAGACCGGCCGGCGGCTGACGAAGGCCAGGGTGCCGGAGGGTGCGGCGGGCATCGCCCGGCTGCACGCCATGGTCGGGCGGTATCTTCCCGAGGACGCTGACCCTGGCCAGGTCGTGGTCGGGATCGAGACGGACCGTGGTCCGTGGGTGTCCGCGCTGGTCGCCGCCGGTTACCAGGTGATCGCGGTGAACCCGCTGCAGGCGGCTCGTTACCGGGA